>JAJFUW010000022.1 GCA_021372235.1 Spirochaetia bacterium | reverse complement strand
TTCGCGGTTTTTTTACTTTTGTTCTACACGGTATACAGTTACGCCAAAAAATACTTCACCGTCATACTTGTTTTTATCTGCGCGGCCGTTGTCCTGCTCTGCCTTTACGGCCTTTACCAATATTTCTACGGCTTTGACGAGACCATAAAATACATCGCCACCCTGAAAACCGGGCAGATTGAGGCCGTCCGCGAACGTCTGGAGTCCCACAGGGTCTTTTCAACCCTTATATACCCCAACACGTTTGCCGGACTGCTGCTTTTGGTTCTACCCGTTACGATTGGATTCTTCAAGACCGGCCGCAAATACCGACTCATTACGGGCGCTGCCATAATACTGCTTATTACCAACCTTTTGCTCACAAAATCGGTCGGCGCGCTCATATCCCTCATCCTTGCCGTTTTCATAGTCCTATTTTTCATCTCGGACCAGTCCATGCAGGGTTTCCGCAGAATCTTTATGGGGCTTATGCTGATAGCCTCGATACTTTTGATAGTAGTCCTCAAAATGCGCGGTTTTGACATGTTTTTCCAGGGTGTCCAGGCAAAACTCGAGGCCGCCCTGCGCATGATCGACATCATAAAGATATACCCTCTCTTTGGCACAGGTGCGGGCAACTTTGAGGAGGTATACAACTCCGTCAGTTACGGCAAATCCGAGTACTTAAAATACGGACACAACCTGCCGCTGCAGGCCGCTGTCGAGACCGGGCTGGCAGGGCTGGCGATACTCGCGGTTATCGGCTACCAGGGATACTCGGCTGTCATCAAAAATTTTTACTTCATCAGGACACCTGCCTCCAAAACAATGGTGTTTTCGCTTCTGGTCGGCATAACCGCATTTTTGATACACAACCTCATTGATTTTGACATATATAATTTTGAAATAACCGTGGTATTCACCGTCCTGTGTGCGGCGCTCCTCTCCCGCGTAAAACTCGGGCTTATCCAGCTGAATAAGGTGAAATTTTCTTACCTTTTGGGTGTGAATCCCGGGTTCAGGAGGCAGCTCATATTTGCAGCGGTTTTGTGCGTTGCGGCACTGTGCGCTGTCACCGGCGGCAGGCAGGTCTATGTCAATACCTTCATCAACCTCATAATAGCCGCGGGGTTCGCGATATGGTCCGTTTCAAAAGAGGATATACGCAGGACTGATCTGGATATCCCCCTGCTCCTGATGCTCGCGTGGATGGCTGCCTCGCTCTTTTTTACCCCCGGCCTCTACCGCGGCATCCGGTATTTCACCATGATATCCTGCTCGGTGGTTTTATACTACCTCACCTCGCAATTTTTGCGCAAGACGCAGTACCGCATTGCCATAGCCAATTTTTTCATATTCACCGGCTCCGCCCTCGCCGCCCTGGGGCTTGGCCAGGCCGTTTACCTCTCTTTCAGCGGTGCAACAGGCAGTCCCGACGCCTTTTTCCCCAACCATAACCTCTATGCCGGTTATTTGTCGGTGGCTTTCTCGTTTTTACTGGCACAACTCCTGTTCGAAAAAAAGATTGACCATATATGGATTAAATCCGCGCTGCTTGTGATGCTGATAACAGCCGCGGGTTTTTCATTTTCAAAAAGCGGTATGCTCGCCATGATAACCGCTTTCACGGGCATGATTGTCTATTTCTTCTTTTCACGCAGCCGCGTAAATGATACCCCCAGGCAGTGGCGTACAAAGAACATACTTATAGCCTCCTTTGCGGGCCTGCTGGCGTTAGCGGCTTTTACCCCTCTATTTCCTTCAGGCAAAAAGGTCGTCTCCGTGGGGAGCGATCCGTATTATTTCAACCGCCTCGAGATATTCAGGTCCGCGGCGCAGATGGCTCTGGAAAAGCCGCTGACCGGCTGGGGCGTAGGCAGTTTTGAAAAGGTCTTCCCTTCCCATAATTTTCCGGTAAAAGCGACCGCGCGTTTCCAGAAAGAGACCCCGTTCGCCCATAATGAACTGCTGCAGGTATCGGCCACGCTCGGCCTGCCGGGATTGGCCCTGTTCAGCCTGATACTTTTCATGATACTCAGAAATTACTCCACGTACGACGGCCACAAAAAATCATGGGCCGCCGGGGCGGGCGCTTATTTTGCCATACTCGCCCTGTGCGTGCACTCGCTGGTCTATTTCACATTCCATTTGCCGGGAATACTCTATACAACCGCCATACTGGCCGCGCTCATCATGCCGCAGCGTTCCACGTTCAGGACGGTCTCGCACGAAGCCCTGATTTTCACCCGCGTTTATTATCTGCCTGCCCTGATACTCGCGTTTATCATTTTTTCCGCCCTCATCAGGCCGGCCGCGGCTTCCCGGCTGTTTTCCTCATACCGAGCCACGGGAAAAACGGCGACTCTTTCCTCGGCCATGCTTGCGGATCCGCTGAATGCCTCGTATATTTTTGAGACCGGCAGGATCTTTGAGGATTCGGGAAACCTGCGGGCCGCGGCCGTTTATTTTGACAGGGCCCTGGCCTTTGACCCCAAAAACTACATATACCGCCTGCACCTTGCGCGCGCATATGCTGGCCTCGACGACATAACCGCGGCCGTAGACAACTATAACCTGGCGATTGAGGCAAACCCCTACCGCGCCTTTACATACTCGGAACTCGCCAATTTTTATCAGTTAAAAACCGGCGATGCGGACAAAACCAGGTCTCTGCTGGAAAAAGCCGTAGAACTGGAACCCAATTATATGGAGGCCATGAACAACCTGGCGTTGCTGCTCAAAAAGGAAAAAAAATACGATGAATCGCTCAAACAATATGATAAGATGGAGGCTGTTTTAAAAGAGGTCCGGCCCCAAAACAGTTATGAATGGAGCCTGCTCTATATGCCGCCGGGTATATTGTACATCAACAAGGCTCTGACGCTGAACCTGGCCGGCAGGACTCAACAAGCCTGCGACGCGGCCGCACAGGCGCTTTTAAACGGGGCCGTCTCGCTCCCGGCAGAACTGACTAAAATTTGCGGAAAGGTCAAAAAATAATAATGGAACCCGTACAAAAAAAAAGCGCCCTGCGGGAGCTGGCGCCCTACCTGCTTATTACCGCGGCGGTACTGATATTCTTTTCACCGGTACTTTTCACAACGTCTAACTATTTCATAGGTGATATCTATACACAGTTCTTTCCGTGGAAGGACTTCCTGAAAAATTCCATCCAGGGCGGCTGCGTCCCGTTCTGGAACCCTCTTGTTTTCTCCGGCGTTCCCTTCGCGGCCGACATACAAAAAGGGACGTTCTATCCGCCGGGCGTGGTTTTCATGGTACTGGACTTCTCTGCGGCCATGAAGATTTATGTGCTATTCCATTTTCTGCTGATGGGTTACGCGTGTTTTGCCCTGCTAAAAAAACTGAACTTTTCCGCTTCCGCTTCCTTTATCGGGGTGCTTGTTTACCTTTTTAACTCATTTACCCTCTCGCGCATTAACAGTTTGAGCGCCCTGGGCTCCTATTCCTACATTCCCCTGCTGTCGCTAACGCTTTTGAACTACACCAAAAACGGTTTCTTCTCATACTGGCCGCTTTTTACACTGTTATGTTCCCTGTCGTTGCTCGCGGGCCACCCGCCGACTGTGATGTATACCGCCATCTTCCTTATCGCTTTCCGCGTTTACCTGGCGGGGCCGGCCAGGCAACAGCCCCGGGAGTTCATGTCCGCGTTTTTGTTCGGCGTAATTACAATACTTGCCTCGGCCCTGCTCTCAATGCCGCAATCAGGGCTATTCTGGGAGTACCTGAACCTCTCCACCAGAGGCACGCCTTTTGACTACGCCATGGCCGCGGATACCTCGATGAGTTTCAAAAACCTCTGGAGTTTCATGATGCCGGGAGGGCTCGACGGTTTCAACGTGAACTACCTGAACAACTGGTCTCTATATGCGGTTGGCATCAGGACACACCTTTCCATAACCGCTCTCTTCCTCATATTCTTATCCTTTTTCTATCCGAAGAACAGGCTCTACATTTTCAGCCTCTCGATGGTCCTTTTTGCCATCCTGCTGGGTCTCGGAAAAAACACCCCGGTGCACTCGTGGTTTTTTGTCTTCCTTCCATTCTTCTCGCTGCTGCGCCATCCTGGTTTTGCGATGACACTGCTGGTTTTACCCGCGGCTTTCATGTGTGCCTTTACCGTCGATAACATCAGGTCATTAACGCATGCGCACGTCCCGATTATCCATAGGTTCGCGTATACAAAGGCATTCTCCCGCAGAATATTCCGGTTCATTTTCTATACCCTTCTCTCCATGACCGCGCTGCTGCTTTTGATCGTCATCAACCGTGCGACGGTCATAAAAAACTACGGAATGACGGACAGGCAGCTGCTATATTTCATATTTGGTCTGGCGGGTTTTCTGGGGATATTCGGCTTTAATTTCCTTGCATTTTACCTCAGGGAAAAAGCACTGATAACCGGGAAGTTCCATACCGGGCTTGTTGCATTTTTGATATTTTTTGAACTCATGTATTTTATCTCGCCAATCAACCCGACGGTTGACTCCGTGATATATAAACCGCGAGACCTGAAACTGGCCACCGTACCGCTGTTTCGCACCACTAATTACAAACTGCTGCACACAGAGGCTGCCGCGGCATGCCGCGTCACCTCCGGCCGCACTCTGCTGGACGCGCAGGCGGGTTTCATTTCCATGATACCCTCAAACACCGCACAGGTCTTTGGGTTCTCCGATGCCGGAGGTTACAACCCGGTCGAACCAAAAATCTATACGGATTACATCCGGCACACAGTTTCCGGCGATACCGTGCTGGATACAAACAGGATAAATATATTGAACGTAAAATACATTATTTCCATGGGTGACCTCGCGAACCCGGAATTTGAGAAAATCTACGACGGCCCTTTCAGGATATACAGAAACCCCAGGGCTTATCCGGTATTTTTTACGTCCGCGTCTGCGGACAGGCCCGATCTGATAGTCGGACAGTACTCGTGGTCCAGACAAAAGGAATACGATTACACGATGTACAAGGTGGACGCCTCAGTCGAAAAAGACGGCTATTTTGTCTTCTCTAACAATTATTACCCCGGATGGAACGTCTATGTGGATAATCAAATGGAAAAACCTGTCAACTGTTTCGGAATCTATATGGGGGTTAAAATACCGAAGGGAAGCCACGTGGTAACATTCAAATATTCTCCGACCAACATCAGGTTATATTCCATACTATTTTTGACAATAGCAGGACTGATGCTCTTCCTCGGCCTCATTTACACGCCCGTCTTCAAAAAGCGGCAAATGCTGCCTCCGCCGGTTTAGTACAGAGTTCCTTTTATCTTCTCAA
This sequence comes from Spirochaetia bacterium, assembly GCA_021372235.1. Classification (GTDB taxonomy): domain Bacteria; phylum Oederibacteriota; class PGYV01; order PGYV01; family Palsa-1178; genus JAJFUW01. Next base: position 12,397 of record JAJFUW010000022.1, on the reverse strand, counting down.
CGTAATGCTGCGCCGAATAGGCAGCCGTGGCGCCGTCTCCGGTAGCCGTCACTACCTGCCTCAAATTCTTAACTATGCAGTCACCCGCTGCAAATACCCCCGGCCGTGATGTTGTCATCTCAAGCCCGGCCTTTATGTATCCCCGGCTGTCGCATTCGGCAAATCCGTTCAAAAATCCTGTATTGGGCAGCAGTCCGATAAAAACAAATATTCCTGATACCGGCAGCCACGATGATGCGCCTGTCTTAACGTTTTTTACCAAAATTTTTTCCACACCGGACGCTCCCGCTATCTCTTCCACCACCGAATCCATAACAGGCACTATCCTGCTGTTCAACAAAGCCCTGTCCTGTATTACCTTTGCCGCGCGAAACCTGTCACGGCGGTGTATGATATGTACCCTGGAGGCAAAAGCCGTCAAAAACATGCCCTCTTCGAGCGCCGTGTCCCCGCCGCCCACCACCGCCACCTCGAGGCCCCTGTAGAACGCGCCGTCGCATGTCGCACAGTTGGATACTCCCCTGCCGCGAAATTTATCTTCGCCGGGCACGCCGAGTTCCCTGTGGCGCGCGCCCGTGGCCAGTATCAGCGCCAACGCCCTGTATGTCTCCCCTGAGGCGCATTTTATCACTTTTTCTTTACCGCTATCGTCCAGTGATTCAACCTCGTCGTAAACAAACTCGGCCCCAAACGCCGTGGCCTGCTCTTCCATGGATTTTATGAGCTCCGGTCCCGTGGTATGTTTTATTCCGGGATAATTTTCCACCTCTGCCGTGGTGAATATCTGCCCGCCGAGTGCAATGCGCTCCAGTACCATTACTTTTAACCCTGCCCTGGCGTTGTAAAGTGCGGCAGCAAGGCCCGCGGGGCCGCCGCCGACTATAACTACGTCATAAACCGTATCTGAGCCGCGCTTTGTTGCCGCGGGGTTCAGGCCGGCATTAAACTTTATATCCATGTTCCCTCCGATTATTTATCATAAAAAAATATTGATGTCTGTATGCGCGATTTTACGGCAGTTAAATAACCGAACTATTCAATTACAATGAAACGGTGACAAACGGCCTTTCCAATTATCCTGTTTCAGTACTAAATCCCCAAAAATCCTCTTAGAGACTTCATCAGCTCCGCCTTTGGGAGCGCGCCCGCTGTCTCGCCTGCTTTTTGTCCGGCTTTGAAATAATATACCGTCGGTATTGACATTATCCCATACCTCGCGGCGATTGACTGGTTCTCGTCTATGTTAAGTTTGCCAAAAACAGCCTTTCCCTTCAGTTCCTGGGCCATTTCCTCGATGACCGGGCCGAGCATCTTGCACGGGCCGCACCACTCCGCCCAAAAATCAACCACGAGGGCCGGGTACTTTGCCAGGGCCGCGTCAAAATTCCCCGCTGTGAGGCGTATGATCCCGTCCGGATTTTCGGTTAACTGTTCAGCTTTTGCCGAAGCGTCTTCTTCCTCTTTTCGCAGTGTTTCAAAAACCGCCGGCGAACCGTATTTTAACACCTGCATCACCAGGACATTTTCAGGCTGCGCGCCTACGGTTATCGACTCCCTGTCCCCGTTTATCACCTGCTGCGGCACCGACGAGACGTTGAACGACCTGGCCAGCGCCTCGTTCTCGGTTGATTCAACGCATTCCGCCGTTACCTTTCCCCTGGCAGCGATCGCTATCCTGTTCGCGGTAAATACCGATTTCGGGCAGTACGGGCATGAAGGCGTCACAAAGACCTGTATCTTCACGGGCTTATCCAGCGATAGAAGCGCTTTTCCTGCCTTGCCTCCCGGGCCCGCATCGCCCCTGGATACCGCTATCAGGGTTTCGAGGAATGCCGTGGCTTCATGCCCATAGGGCGCTCCGTTATAAACAATCCTGTATCCGGTGTCATAACCGATAAGTATAGACGGGCTTGTCTGCAGTCCCATCTGCGCGGCTATCGGCGAATTGAAATTTAATTCCTGAATTATTATCCTGGGTTCGATGGCATGCAGTTCTCGCCCCAGGGATAAAGTAAACTCGTTGAGTTCCGCCATGTCAGGCCTGTCGGGTGATATTACCGGGTTTGTGAATACCTTTACATCAACCGTGTTCTTCATCTCTGCCATGAACCTGTCTTTTAACTGTTTTGCCGTTGCTTCATCGATGAGCGCCATTTTATTTTTCCCCTTCGGCCAGCGCGCTTATAATCTTTTCGCCGCGGCCCCTTATTATATCCTTTGAAATATCCAGTATTTTAATGATATTTTTGTCCTTTATCCTGTAACATACCTTCTTACCCTGTTTCTGCGCCTCCAGTATGCCCGCGTCTTTGAGTTCGCCCAAATGCCGCGATACGGCGGGCTGATCCTCCCCTGTCAGCGCCACCAGGTCGCACACGCAGGAATTGCGGTCCTTTAAGGCATATAGTATGCATAATCTCACGGGGTTGGCAAGTGCCCTGAAAAACTCGGCCTGTAGTTGCAAGGCGTCCATTTGTTCTCCTATTATATGTTCTTATCTATATATGTATATATCATACCTGTTGGCCAAATGTCAAGTTGAAAAATAGTCTTACTTTATATATAATCATATCAATAACAGGAGGAACTCCATGATACTGGAAATCAGGAAATACCCGGACCCGGTGCTTAAAAAAAAATCTGCCCCGGTCGATGATTTTGGAGCCCGGCTGAAACAACTGTGCGACGACATGCTCGAGACCATGTACGCCAACAACGGCGTGGGGCTGGCTGCAAATCAGGTCGGCGTTCCAATACAGGTCATAACCATCGACGTTTCCACGGAGAAAGAACAGCATGTTTACAGGCTGATAAATCCAATCCTGGTCGAAACTTCCAGGGAAAAAAACGAATACGAAGAGGGGTGCCTCTCCTTCCCGGGCATAACGGAAAAAATCTACAGGCCCGCAAAGGTAAAGGTACGGGCGCAGGATACGGACGGCAGGGTTATATTTGTGGAGGGCGAAGGCCTGCTTGCCACCGCTCTGCAGCATGAGATGGACCATTTAAACGGCGTCGTATTCGTTGACAGGATGTCGCCGGTCCGTAAAACTCTCCACAACCGCGAACTCAAGGAATTAAAAGAAGACTATAAAAAGGAACATCACAAGTGAACATAGCCTTTTTCGGCACCCCATCCATTGCGGTACCTGTCCTGAAAACTCTCATCGGTTCCCGCCACAGGGTCAGCCTCGTGGTTTCACGGCCCGACAGGCCAAAGGGCCGTTCTATGGAGATGGAACCCACGCCCGTAAAAAAATGCGCGCTGGAAGCCTCCATCCCGGTCCTGCAGCCGGAGCGTGTAAAAGAACCCTCTTTCATGGCGGAGTATAAAAATTACCCGGTTGACCTGAACCTCATAATGGCCTTTGGACAGATAATTCCGGACGAACTGATATACGCCCCCAAATACGCCGGCGTGAACATACACGCCTCACTGCTGCCAAAATACCGCGGCGCCGCTCCCATAAACGCCGCCATAATCAACGGTGACAGCGAAACCGGCATAACCTACCAGTTCATAGAAAAACGGCTCGATGCGGGCGACATCCTGCACCAGGAGCGTATCAAAATAGATGAGTCTGATGACGCGGTGACACTTTTTGATAAAATAGGTGCCTTAAGCGCTGCAAGCGTGCTCAAAGTTCTCGATATGATAGAGTCGGGGAACTTCACGAGGGTCAAACAGGATGAGACAAACGCCACAACGGTGAAGATACTCTCAAAGGAATCCGGTAAGATAGACTTCAACAAACCGGCCGTTACTATTGCCCGTCTGGTCCGCGGCCTTGTTCCATGGCCAACCGCATGGTGTATGATGGAGGGAAAATCGCTGAAAATACTGAAAGCCTCTGCTGTTCCGGCGCCTGATGGGAGCGAAAACCTGCAGCCCGGCGCGGTTGCGGGTCTGGTAAAGGGAGAGGGGTTCCTGATAAAAACATCCGACGGCTGCCTGCTGGCGCGCATGGTCCAGCCGGAATCCGGGAAAAAGATGGGCGGAGCGGATTTTGCGAACGGGCATAAAGGGCTCGAGGGCATCATCCTCAAATAAAACGGACGGAAAGTCAAAAGTCAAAACCAAAAAGTACAAGGTATAAATCAAAATTAACGGCAATTGGCTGTACAAACAGTTGCGTTTACTTTAGTCCTTTAAATTACTTTTTGGTTTTGACTTTTAAATTTTAACTTTCCTAAGCTTCCGCTACCGCCTCTATCTCAACCCCCGCATCCTTCGGCAGCCCGGAGACCTCTACGCACGCGCGCGCGGGCAAATTATTGTCGGGAAATCTTTCGGCCAGCACTTCATTCACGAACTTTACATCCTCTATTTTACGCAGGTAGACCGTCAGCTTCACTATCTTTGTGATGTCACTGCCTGCCGCGGAAAGTATAGCGCTTATGTTATCGAGCACGACCCTGGTCTCGTGGTGTATGCCCGTTGTTATCAGGTCGCCCGTGGCTGGTTCAATGGGTATCTGTCCCGATACAAATATGAAACCGTTTGATTTTACAGCCTGAGAATACGACCCGGCAGGCGCCGGCGCGTTTTTTGTCGAGATTATATCTTTTGTCATCCTGATACCTCCGTTATTTTTCCCCCTGTTAGAAGTATATATTGCAGTTTGTATTTTTGCAAGATGGAACTAAAAATGGTGATTTTTTAGCCTTATAGCCTTGCAGCCAATGAAACAAGGTCAAATACTTTATATTAATAAGTAACAACAATTTAAATAGGTCCTGTTCTATATATTTATAGATATAGAGCCTTTGACTTTGGTTATTGGCTGCAAGGCTATTGGCTGCACTTAAAGAGTATTCACGATATCCCCGGCCGTCTTGTACAGTGCTTCCGCCTCTTCATCCGTCGGCTTATAGTCCGCGAACTTCACCAGATCACAATCCTTCATGAACGACAGAGCCATGTTGTAACCCTCGCCTTTTGCCCCTTTTTCCCTGAGTTTAGCCGCTATCTCCTGCGTTGTCAGTTCGTCCATGGTCGTGCCGTACCTTTTGGCCAGGAAATACCTGACAGCTTCGTACGAACGGTAATAGTAGTCTTTCATCTCCCCGCTTTTTTTCATGTCATAGGCCGCGCGCAGGCGGCGCATCGCCTCTTTCCTGAAATCCTCTTCGAGCGCGGCGGGCGCAGCAGTTTGTCCTGGCTTTTTGAATATCGCCTTTGCCGCAAACCAGAGAATGACCGCGAGTATGAGCCCGAGTATGAGAAACGGCATAATATCGCTCCACCTGAACTCAAGCGACGTCTTTATCGAACGTATGTCGGGTGCTGGCGTCGGGGCCGCCGGTACCCGGGTGGCATCGGGGGTTGGGGACGGTGCCACATGCCGCCCGCCCTGCCCAACCGTTATGGTGAACTGTTTCGTCTCTATGGTGTCAATCTGTTTTGTCTGCGGGTTCACAACGCCTATCTTCGCCGGCCCTATGACCACCAGGCCGCTTTTTACGGCTACCAGGTCTATAATCTGCTGAACTACTGATGAGGACTGGCCGTTTATGAATGTCATGGATGTGTTCGAGTAATTACCCGCCACCTGAAACCCGTCAAACGATGGCAGTGTCACTGTAGGCTTGGTATTTAGATCTCCCGTCCGTTTCAGGGTCAGTGTATAGCGTACGGTTTCCCCGAGTTTGACGGATGTACGGTCAACATCGGCCGTGGCTTCGACAACCGAGGCCGCGAAAATCCCGGGAATCAGGGAGAATATCATTATTGCCGCGAATATCACTTTTTTCATATTAATCCTCCGTATTTTCACTGCGGGCCCGTTTTTTAGCCGAGTATTTTGCCAAGCAGCGGTTTTTTTATAACTATTGCCTTTTCAGGGCATATCTCCTGGCAGATGAAACACCTGATGCATTTATTGTAATCGCAAATTATGCGTTTTTTCTTTTCATCATATACAAGCGCGCTGACCGGGCATACCTTGACGCATGAGCGGCAGCCCGTACACAGTTTTTTTAAATATACCTGTTTCGGCGTTATCAGGTCCCTGCCGAAACGGTATAACGTTCCGAATGTCACTCCCGTGTTTAGTTTAGAGTCCGGAGTATCCTTTTCCCCGGGTACAGGCTTGAACCCTTTGTAAGCCACATCCGCTATATTCTCGCCCGCAATCTCCACGTCAGGGGCGGCTCCGCCGAGCACTTCCCTGCGGTATACGGCGTTCGTATATACCCTGTCGGGGTTCAAACCCACTATCTGCGGAATAACATGGTCGACGGCAAACCCGTCTTCCCCCATGACTATGACGCCCGTGTACGCGGGTTCACCGCCGCCGGGACCGTTTCCCTGCATGGCAACGATGCCGTCCACGATATTGAGATCCGGCGTCTTTGCCGTGAACAGATCCACCAGCATCCTTGCAAAAAGCATTTTGTCGCGGCCTGCGCGCATATGGTATGCCGGCTTGCCCGCACCCACTATTATGCCGAACATATTCTTGACGCACATCGTCATGTACATCAGACCGTGCGTTTTAAGTTTCGGAAGGTTTATAATCCTGTCTGCGGCTGCCACGGCGCCCGCAATCTTGAAATTTCTGTATACAAGAGCCCTGTTACTTCCGGCTTCGCCTTCTTCCTTAAACTCAACGAGTTCTGCGCCTTCCTGCATGGCCACTTCCCTGTAACCGGTCTTTTTTGATCCCGTAAAATTGCCGAACCCCGGGGAGTCTCCTATCATAACCTTTGACGCGTTACGCTTCACTATGCGCACGACCGCCCTGACGAACTCGGGATGTGTAATGACTGCTTTTTCAGGTTCACTCGGAAAAAGACAGTTTACCTTTAAGAGCACGCTTTCGCCCTTTTTTACGAATTTGTCAAGTCCTCCCAGGAGTTCCAGCCCCTCCTCTATACGGGCCTGTATGTCCGGAACTTTATACTCTTTGCATTTTTTGATTACGACAGTATTTTTCATGGGTTTCCTTTTTTGAATTATTTTTTGGTCTGCATTTGTTTACTGCCTTTTGGGCCGCGCGTTTTAAGCGCTCATCCTCTGTATGAGTTCCGGCTTAAAAACCACTTTTTGCGGTTTTGCAAACACATCCTTGGTGAGGTAAGCCGCCATTTCATAAGCTTTTAACGCCATCTGGTCGATGGGCTGTTTGATGGTCGTGAGCGGGGGTTTGGCCGTACGTGCCATATCCTGGTCGTCGTACCCTATTATGGCTATATCGTCCGGCACGCGCACGCCGGCTTCGCGGGCCGCTTTTAGCATACCCATGGCGCACATGTCCCCGGCCGAGCAGAACACGGCGTCGGGCAGGGGCTTTCCTCCCAGCATCCTCGTCATCGCCTCTGCGCCTTCGCTATATGAATAACTTATGACCTCGTACAGGTTCTGTTCCGGCAGTTTGATCCTGTTCTCATCCAGGGCCTTTATAAAGCCGTTGGCCCTCTGCATGGCATTATACCCGCCGTCAACGCGTATCCTGCCCGTTACCAGGGCTATGTTCTTCTTTTTAGTTTTTGCCAGGTGGCAGCCCGCCATGTAGCCGCCCGCATAATTGTCCGTAGTAACTGTCGAGGCTCCGGGCGCCTCCTCGTCGATAAGAATCACGGGCGCGCCTGTTGCGGTGAACGCGTCTATCACGTCTTTTTCCAGTCTGATGGCAATGCCTATGAGCGCGCGGGGCCTTACGCGTTCCAGGTTTCCCAGCAGTTTTTCGCGTTCGCCTTCATGTATACCCGTGGTCGATATTTGTACGAGTTCATGGCCCGGCTGCAGCGCCCCCTGTATTTTCAGGAGTATCTGCGACGGGAACGTATGCATGAAATTGGCGGCAGCTATCAGTATTGTCTTTTCAACCATTACTTTCCTCCATATTGTACTGCTATTATACACCAAACAGCGGGTAATTCAACGTGTTGGGTCAAGGGTTAAGGGGGCCAAAGTACAAGGACGTCGTTTGGACATTCGACCCATTTTACGCCTGAAACGCGTCCGCCACAGCCTCTATTGACAGGACCGTTTTACCCTCATATATAACTCCGACAACGTCAAACCTGATATAACTCTCGGGAAGGTTATTTATCATCATATACTCCTTTGCCGCGAGTATTATCTTGCGCTGTTTCCTGAAATCCACTGCTTCAAACGGGTGTACCCCGGTCGACTTTGCTCTGGCCTTGACCTCAACGAATATCAGGAGGTTCTTTGCCTCGTCAAAAGCCACAATGTCTATCTCCCCGAGTTTTCCCAAAAAATTCCTTTCTTTTATGACATAACCTCTTGAGACGAGGAACTTTACCACTTCCGTCTCGAACTCCATGCCCTGCTCGCGCCTGTTAATGTGCGGAATATATCCGTCCATGATCCCCTCCTGATCACAGAAAAACCAATCACAAATCTCATATCACAAATCCCAAATAAAATCGGTTTTTCATTATTAATTATTAATGTTTAAACGGGTTTTAGGTACTGTTTAACCGGCTTATAAGACACCCTGTGTATCGGCGTTATTCCCTTTTTTTCCAGCGCTTCCATGTGTTTCTTTGTGCCGTAACCTTTGTGCGCCGCGAAACCATAACCCGGGTACTCCCTGTCAAAATTCCTCATCAGCCTGTCACGGTGGACCTTTGCCAGGATAGAGGCCGCGGCTATCGAGAGGCTTTTTGCGTCCCCGTCCACCACGGCTTCGAGCTTTACCCCTTCCATCTGCGGGCATTTGTTGCCGTCTATTAAAACAAGCTGCGGTGCCGTTTTTAATCCCCTGACCGCGGCCGCCATGGAATCGAGCGTTACCTTCAGTATATTGGACGAGTCAATAACCTTGTTTGACGCCTCCGTTATGGAATAGGTCAGACATGCGGACACCACGATATCATAGAGTGATTCCCTTTTTTTTTCGGTAATTTTTTTTGAATCGTTGACTGACCGCAGTGTTTGCACCATTGCCGGGTCCAGAATAACGGCCGCCACAACAACCGGCCCGGCCCAGGGGCCCCTGCCCGCTTCATCAACACCGGCCAAAACACCGGGCTTGTTGTACGCCGCGTCAAAACCCTGCAGTTGTGTAAATCCGGCCATCAGTGCTTCTTTTTATAAAGGTCCCCGCCGGCGTTGTAAAAGCCCTCGTCCTCTTGTTCCGTGACCATGTCAGAGGCTAAAACCGTTTCCGCTTCGCTGCGGAGCATCTCTTCTGTCTCGAGTTTTTCGATTATGGCCTCTTCCATGAACTCATCGGCCGTGATGTTGTTGGCGTTACAGTACGCTTTCAGCGCCTTTTCGGTATAACCGTTGATATTGAAAGAAAATATTTTTTTAAACATCAGGCTCCACCGGCTTTCAGATATTTTTCCGCGGGTTCCTCGTTCTCCCCCCATATTTTTTCAATGGAATAATACAACCTGGTTTCGCGGTCAAATATATGGACCAGGATGTCCGTATAGTCTATCACTATCCAGTGCGTGTCGTAATCTCTGTCTTCATAGAGGCTGTGATACCCCGATTCCGCCATGGCTTTTTTCAGGCTGTCCCTGATGGCGCGGTTATGAACGCTTGCCGTACCCGTGCAGACTATGAAATAGTCCCACATGTCCGACTGATTTGCCACGTTAAACACCTTGATGTCTTCCGCTTTTTTGCCGTCCAACGCATTGACGATAACAGCCACTTTTTGTTCGTCACCTTTACGCGCCGCCGGCCTGCCCGGAACCGCCGCGATGGTCTGTACCACGGACGATGTTGCCTTTACCGCGGCAGGTTTCGCTTTTTTAACAACCTTTTTTCCCGATGTTGTTTTTACCGTCACTCCGGATGCCTTTTTTACCTTTGCACCGACCGGGGCCTTTTTTTTCTTCGCCCCTGTTTTTACATTTTTCATTTACCTGCTCCAAATTTGAATAGTAGGACCCCTGCCTGTTCCTCTTCGGGTGCTCCGGCCGGCAGCGGATCAAACTGCATCTTCCTTGCCTGCGAGAATGCGGCCCTGTCCAGTTCCGGGTAACCTGACGTCCTTACCAATTTTACGTTCTTTATTATGCCGCTTGGCATCACGGTTATCTCTATAATGAGTTCCGTCTCTTCCGGAAGTTTTTCCGGGAAGCGCCAGTCTATCCTCCTGTACCTGCGGGCCGCTATCTGCCCCGATATCCTTGGTGCGCCGCCCGCCACTACCTCTTCCTCGATCGTTTCGGCCCCGTCATCCGTGAGCTGCGCGTCCGATGTCCCCTCGTCCTGTGATGTTTCCCTCAGTTTTTCCCTCGAGATGCCCATGTCCAGCGCCGATTTCTGCGCCTCTATTTTTTTGAGGAGACTCTTTACATCCTCTTCACTGCTTTTTTTTGCCTCGGTCTTTTTTACCGTCTTCTTTTCGATGGTTGTAGCGAGCTTTTTCTGCGTTTCTTCCAGCCCGACAGCCTTGTCTTCCTGCCCCACTGCCCCGCGGTAATCCTTAACATCGATGAGCGTCACGTCTGTTATCAGCGCCACCCTCCGCGGTTCCTGCTGTACTATGAAAAGTGAAAGTAGCAGCAGTATGGCTGCGTGCACCGCGACAGAGATGGAAAACGCCGATATCTCCGTCCCGTCGGGCCTCATTTTGGCTCCTCTGCCCCGGCTGCGGTTCCAGCGCCTTCCGGTATTGTTGATACCGCAAGTTTATCCGCACCGGCTTCCCTGGCTATTCCCATTATCCGCACGACGGACCCGTGCATGGCGTCCTTATCGCCTTCTATGATGACACGTTTGTTGTTCGCCCTGGCCATGGCGGCTTTTAATTCCGAGGCGAGCTGAGCATCGTCTTTCATCTCGGCGCCGTTCAGATACACCGTTCCGGCCGTTGTTATGCCCACAACGATATTTTCCTCAAGCATCTCGTCGGAGGGCGCCTTTGCCGAAGGGAGATTGATTTTGATGTTACCCTGTATCAGGAAAGGCGTTGTTACCATGAAAATAATTAGCAGTACCAGCATGACGTCCGTCAATGGCGTTATGTTTATGTCGCTTATCAGCCTTTCCTTTTCCCGTTTTTTTATCATGTGGGTTTAATCCTTCAGCATGTCCGAAAGTTCGGAGGCCGCGTTCACGGCTTCGTTCTCGATGGAATCCACTGTGCGCACGTATAGGTTGTAAAATATCACGGCCGGTATGGCCACAAAAATGCCTGTGGCTGTGGCTACAAGTGCCTCCGCTATGCCGCTGGCCACAACTGCCGGCCCGCCGCCGGATGATAACGACAGGTCGTGAAATGCCTTTATGATGCCCAGCACGGTCCCGAACAGCCCGATGAATGGAGTTATGTTGCCTATGGTTCCCAGTATGCCCAACCCGCTCTGCATACGTTCGGACTCGATGTTCATCGCCCTCTGCATTGCTGCCTCCAGTTTTGCCTCGTCCTTTTTCCTGTTCCTTATCCCCTCGAGTACCACGGCTGCCACAGGCCCGGGAGTTGATTCACAGAGCGTTATCACGGAATCAAAATCTTTTTTCTCTATGAGACCGACAACCTTATCCATGAATTCGCGGGGTTTGACCCTGATCCTGACGAACCTTATCGCCTTGTCTATAATTATCCACCACGAGAGGACGGATATGCCTATCAGTATAACAACAGTTATACCGCCTTTCATGAGCATCTGCCAGAATGAAAGTTCTCCGAACATTTTTGCCTCCCGGAACAAATTTTTGGTTTAAAATCGCGGTTGATTGCCCGGCCGCGGGTCCGTCCTGCCTAAAAAACGAATGTGATTCCCAGCCCGAGATTGAGCAATTTTGCTTTGTAATAATATAACAGATAATAATTATTATTCAACACGTTATTTATATGGCCTTCCACGGTAAAGTTGCCGTTCAGTTTCCACGATACCCCGAGATTTAAAAGAGCGTAAGCCAGAGCTTTTTCCGCGAGTGTTCCCATAAACCCGCTCAAAAGCCCGGTATCAGCCCTGAAGGTCCATTCGTTCAGCGCGTATTTCAATTTCAGGTCCAGTTCGTTGTTCGGCAGATATGTCGTTTTGCCCGTGGATGACTTTATCAGGTTCTTGTATTCATAGCCCAGTGTGACGGTAAACGGACCCGACCGCATGACCTCGGCTGATACGCCGCTGTAATTGTACTCTATGTCGTTGTTGTACAGGGTAAACGCCCTTGTCGAGCCGGCTTCATCAATGTATATATTGTTTTTTATGTTGTAATGGCCGTAGTAAACGTCCCCGAAAACGTCAAAGACGTTGAGATTCACACCCGTCTTCAGGTCCACGCTCTCTGAGGCAGGTTTCAATGTGGCGGACGCTGCAAGGAACTTTCCCGGCATCAGTTGAGTGTAATCGGCGGGATGCATTTCAGGTTTGAACCGGGCGTACAGGCTCAAAAACGGGAACGGGTCATAGTTTAGGTCCAGGTAAGGCGAGGCGGAAAAATAATTGGCGCCGG
>JAJFUW010000001.1 GCA_021372235.1 Spirochaetia bacterium | reverse complement strand
CGGGACCGTTGGATATGAATATGCCGTCAGGTTTGTATGCCAGTACCTCTTCAGCCGTAGCCGTAATAGGCACTACCGTTACGTTGCAGTTCAAATCCGCGAGGATACGCAGGATGTTATGCTTGATACCGCAGTCATAGGCAACCACTTTGTAACTTTTGCTGTTTTTTCCCACATGTACGTAATCACACTCGCATTTCATCATGCCTACAGGCTTCAGTTTTTCAGTCCAGTTATACGGTTTTTTTGTGGAAACTTCCTTTGCCAGGTCTATGCCCACTATTGACTGCGAAGCTTTTACCTTTTTGAGCAGCGACTTTTTATCAGAGTCCGTTGTGGAGAGGACGGATCTCATCGCGCCAAAGTCCCTGATGTGACGCGTTAGTTCCCTGGTATCTATACCTTCGACAGCCACAATTTTATATTTTTTCAGGTAATCCTGCAGCGTCATATCACAACGCCAGTTTGAACTTATTTTGCTTATCTCTTTCATGACGAAGCCTTCAACCTGCACGTCGCCTGACTCAATATCATCGGCATTGACGCCGTAGTTGCCTATCTCGGGATAGGTCATGGTCACTATCTGCCCTCTGTATGACGGGTCGGTCAATATCTCCTGGTAGCCCATCATGGAAGTATTAAAAACTATCTCGCCATAGGTCTCGCCGTCCGCGCCGGCTGATATGCCATTAAAGCAGGTTCCGTCTTCCAGCAAAAGAATCGCCTTTTTCATATGTGTCTCCTATTTTGCTCCTATTTTGCTTCGTACACAACCCTGCCTGATTTTAATACCGTTTCCACGCTGCCTTTCAGTTTTCTCCCGATAAAAGGCGAGTTTGATGAGCGCGAACCAAAAAAATCCTCGGTTATCTCTACAACTTTTTCCAGGTCGGCTATGACGATATCCGCATCCGCGCCTTCGGACATGGTGCCTTTGTTCAAGTTCAGTATCCTGGCGGGATTTATGGTTATCTTTTCTACCTCCTCCGATATTGTCAGAACGCCAGGCCCGACGAGTTCCGTTATGATGAGCGGGAACGCGGTCTCAAGTCCTATTATGCCGTAAGCCGCATTGTTCCATTCCACGTGCTTATCCAGTTCGGCATGCGGCGCGTGGTCAGTCGCTATGACGTCTATCGTCCCGTCCTTTAAGCCTTTCTTCAGCGCTTTGACATCCTCTTTGGAGCGCAGCGGCGGATTTATTTTAAAGTTAGTATCATAATCTACCAGGCTTGAATCATCCAGCGAAAAGTGGTGCGGTGTGACCTCGGCGGTTACGTTTATCCCCTGCTTTTTTGCCCATTTCAGGATTTCCACGGAGCCCGCTGTCGAGAGGTGAGCCAGGTGTAGCCTGCCTTTTGCGTCGCGGGCGATCATGATATCACGCGCCGCTATGGATTCCTCTGCCGAGGCCGGTATGCCCTTTAACCCCAGCATGGTTCCGTAGTAACCTTCGTTTGCGTTGCTGTCACCCGCCAGGTTCATATCCTCGCAATGTTCGATGAGTGTCATGTTGAACATCCTGCAGTACTGCAGTGCCCTGCGGACTATCTCCGCGTTCATGACCGTTGCGCCGTCGTCCGATATGGCGACAGCGCCCGCCTTGAAAAGTTCGCCAATTGGCGCCAGTTCCTGCCCCGCGCGGCCTTTCGTTATGGCGCCTATGGCTTTTACATCTATCAACCCCACCTGTTTTGATTTCATGTTTATGAATTCGACCATGGCCTGGTTGTCGATAGCCGGGTCCGTGTTCGGCATGCAGGCGACAGTCGTGAAACCGCCCTTTGCCGCGGCGCGCGAGCCTGATTCTATCGTCTCTTTGTACTCAAACCCGGGTTCGCGGAAATGGACATGCATGTCTATGAAACCCGGCATAACCACTCTGTTGCCGGCGTCAATAATTTTCGCGTCCCTGTCAGTTATGGACTTCGCTATCTTTTCTATCTTACCATTGTTGATAAGTACATCGGCATTTTCTTCCCTTTTGTTGGCAGGGTCGACTATCAGACCGTTTTTAAGCAGTAATTTCATTTGCTTTGCCTCCTCCCA
>JAJFUW010000234.1 GCA_021372235.1 Spirochaetia bacterium | reverse complement strand
TATGTGCGGCTGGCCGGACTGCGATTCAGCCTTCCAGTTCACGCCTATATCATGCAGTGCGCCCACGTTTACCTCGTATAATTTTGCCTCGATTATTACCTGCCTTAACTTTACATCAAGTTTCTTGATTATGCTCTCGACTTTTTTTAGGTATGTCACATTATCGGTTATTATCAGGTTGCCCGAACGGTCATCCGACAGCACTTTTCCGTCCGTCGAAAGGAACGCCTTTACCGTTTCGACAACCGTGGAAGGGTATATGTACTGCAGTTTGAATATTTTTGTCTTGTATCCGCCCTCCGCCATCGCCTCGGTATCGGAGCCGCCTCCCGCATCAAGCCCTGATATCATGTCCGTTACCCTGTCTATGTCGTTTTCCACGCCAAACATCATAAGCCTGCTTATACCCTGGCTCCTGTCTATCTGAATTACAACATCCATCAATGGTTCTTTTGCTATTGAGGAATCCAGCATGGCCTTTAACTCCTCTGCCTTCATTGTCCTCGGGGTGTAATATTTCGACCTCTTTGTCTGAAGCTGCCTTGCCTGTTTCAGTTCCCCTATGTCTCCGATCTTTATGACGCCGTCCACCACCTCAAAATAAAGGTTCTGCGGCATCAGTATGTCTTTCAGCACCCGGTTCAATGTCTTGTCGTCTTCCCTGATGGTGATAGGCGTTGCCTTGGTCACCGACGGACTGACGGAAAATTCAAAACCGGTCTGCGTCGAGAGCAGCCTCAATATGCCTGTCAGCGATGCGTCCTGGACATTCAGCGATATTTTCTGGTACAAATCCAGTTTCTTTTTTACTTTTTTTCCGACGGTCTCCAGGTTGTCAACATCTATTACAACCTGGTTCTGGTCTCGGGTCACCGTGTACGGTACGTTCTCCGAGAGGGCTATGGTTACATCAACCGTTTTGTCAGCGGAGTTTTCCCTAAGCGATACGTTTTTGACCGTGCTTTCCCCGACCGTCAGGCTCCCCTTTTGCCATATGGATACCGCTCCGATTATGCCAAGCGTGATGGTCTTGCCTGTTGCATCCTTTTTTACCCTGTATTTTACCGGGCCGTCTGTCGTGACAATGGTCCTCGTTTTTTTGCCTATGTTTTTTGATGCCACCTCTATTACCCTGTATATCATGGAACCGGCCGGGCTCCCGGACTCCGCAGGCGCTTCTGTTTTGACCTGTGTCTGCGCTGAGGTTCTGCCCGTCTGAGTCTTTGGGACTGAAACCGTTATCCTGGAACCACTGGCCGAGACGCTCCAGCGTGATTTCTGTTTTAAATCCACTACAATCCACGCGGTCGTGTTATGCGGGGCTGTCCTGATCTTATCCACGTTCCCGATGCCGGCCGGTTTTGTATCTCCTGTTACCTCACAGTTGTTGATTTGCAACAGTATCCTCGGGTTTGGCGGGGGGTCGAGTTCGGTTGCTTTGTATTTTACCGGCGCCGATGTTATTATCCTGACCTCAACCCTGTCGCTCAAATCAACAGTTATGACCTTTTCCACCCGGAGTCCTGCCGAAACAGCGGCAGTCTGTACCGCCGGCTTTTCCTCCCCGGTCTGTACAACCGCCGTGGGTGCTGTTTTCTCCGCTTTGGATACGGCCTCGGAATCCATCATTTCTCCCGTATCTTTTTTTTCAACGGGTGAGACGTTAATAAAATCCTCCTCATCATCGGCATATGAGAAAGGCATCAACACAAACATAGCCAGTACGATCAGGCTCATGAACCCAACCTTTGTAAACGGCTTCATCGTGCCTCCTAAAAGTATACTTTTTATTATCTCAGGCGGTCCTTACGGATTGGCCTGTGAGTTTCCTGTCCTATTTGAACCCTGTTCCTGCGGCCGGGCCGTGGTGTCAGGATAAATGTTTGTCTGTGTATCGGCCTGCTGTGGCATCTTGAACAGGACTTCCCTGTCTCCCTGTCGCAGGAGGATATCCCTCTCGCCCTTCCATTCACCCGATATGTAGTTCACTTCCTCGTCATTGTCACCGTACAGCCTGCCTTCCAAAAAAACGTAACCGGAGGTTGACCCGCTTTTGGACCGGAACAGAGCTGCCCTCCGGCCCTGCGAGTCTGTCGTTATGCCAAGCAGCGTGAATGTGGTTATGTCCACCATTGCGACGGACGATAACGCCTCCTGCCTGAAACGCGGCACAAACGGGTCCCTGTTGCCTTTGTTCTGGAATATATACACTGGCTTTATCTCAAGGCTCTCGTCCTGCTGTTCAGCCGCAAGCAACCGTGCGCTCCCGGATAAAAAAGCCAGGCCCGCAACTGTCAGGAGCGCTGTAAAAATTTTATGAAAATTTACGGCCATTCTGCAAACCTCACATTAAAGAATATATCTTCACGTTCATATTTACATCAATATTTTCCCTTGATATTACTTTTTGCCCGGCCGAGTAAGGTTTCTGTCTGATTGACAGATTGAAAGGCGTGGTAAGCCTCTCTATGTAGCCGATCGCCGTCAGGAAGTTTCCAAGGTCATTGTAGGTTGAGGAGAAAGCTACCGCGACGTCCATCTCCTTGTAATCGCCCTTGGTTACTTCCTTACCCGGTTCAAACCTGATTATGGATATGTTTGATTCCGTCGCCTTGCTTGTCATTTCCTTTATTGTGTCAGCAATATTGGTTTGCTGCGGAATCCGTCTGTCTACGAAGTCCGTCCTTGCCGAAATGTCAGACGCTTTTTTCAGGAACTGGTCGTACTCGGAAACAAGTTTCCGCGCGTCTGAAAGGTCCTTTTTTTTCTGGTCCAGGACAACAGTCTTATCCTTTATCTTTTGCATGTCCGGCAAGACCAGCAATTTTGCATAGCCGAAACCCACAAGAGCTACTATCAACACACCCGCTATCAGGTTCTGCTGCTGCTTTTGGGTCAGCTGTATATTAAACTTCAGCGCGCCCGGCTTGCCTGCCGGTGCCGCAGGCGCGGGCTGGCCCGGTTTCTTCGGCGGTTCAGCCATCATTTTCCACCCGTCTCCTTTGCCGTCATTTGTTCTTTTTGAAAAGGAAGTTTATCTCGTAATTCGTAACATTCATGCCTTCCACGGTCACATCAGCCAGCCTGGCCGCTTTTAAATCCATGATCTGCGATGTCTCTTCGAGCCTTTTTATAAAATCCGCGACAACAACCTTTGACATTGCGTAGCCTGTTATTTTTATTTCGGTGCCTTCGTCCTTTTCCCTGACCTGTTCCAGGCTCAAAAGCCACATATCGGGCAGAAGCAGTTCGCCCAATTTATCAAGCACCATAGGCCAAAACGACTGGTCCTTCATCAGTTTGTCCACTATGGCACGTTTTTTTGAATACGCCTCTTCCTGAGCCCTGAACTTGCGGACCTCTTCTATTTTGTCCTTTAGCGTGGCCGATTCGGCATCAACCTTCCTGATTTCCCGGTCCAGGTCAGACAGTTTGTTCGTCTGCAGGATGACAAAACCGGCCATGGCCGCGGCCACAAGCGCGGCCACAAACATGCCCATCATGACATATGCCCGGGCCTGCTTGGCCTTTTTTAGTTTCTGGGGTATCAGGTTGATTTCTATGAGTTTTAACTCGCCCATTATGCCACGCCTTTCCTGAGGGCCAGGCCAAGCGCCACGTTAAAATGGACCGCGTTTGCTCTCAAGTAATCAAAATCAAATGATTTCGAATTTATGTTTACGTTTTTGAAAGGGTAATTGATCTCTACAGGTATACCGAGCCTCTCCGAGAGGAACCTGTCTATGTTCTTGATTTTTGAGGATCCTCCGGATAGCAGTATCTTCTGCACCGGTTTGCGTTTTATCGTCGATTCATAATAGTCAAAAGACCTGCGGATATCGTTCAACAGTTTATTCAGTGCTGGCGTTATGGCCTCAAATATCCTCGATGATTTATCATCGTCGGAACTTGGCATGGACGAGAGCAGCAGCGCTTCGGACTCGACCATTATGACCGCGTGCTGTTTTTTCAGTTCCTCCGCCTGCGCGAAACTTAAATTGAACGTCCTCTGTATCTCCTTCGTAAAATTATTCCCGCCTATATTGACATCCCTCGTCAGGTGAGGTATGCCATTCTCCGCTATTGTTACCGAGGTGAATTTAGCCCCCATATTGATCAGCGCAACGGTATCTGCCTTAATGCCTGATTCCGGTTCGTCCGCCGCGGCGTTCAACAGATACGCGTTGCAGAGCGCGAACGAATCGATGTCAATGCATACCGGTTCCACGCCTGAGGCTTTTAATATCTCCAGGTGTCCGTTCATGGTGTCGTTTTTCACGGCAACCAGGAGCACTTCGAGTTTTTTCTGGTTTTCCTCCTCGAGTTCCATCAGGACCTTGTAATCCAGTACTATCTGGTCCATTCCCAGCGGTATATACTGTTCCGCGTCGTAAGGAATCATATTTTTTAGTTCCTCATCCGACATGAACGGGACCTTTATGTACCTGATTATGGCGGAATCCGCGGGTATGGCCGTGACTGCTTTTTTTGCGGTGACAGTTTTTTGTTTGAGGAGTTTTTTTACGGTGTTTACTATGAGCGCTTCTTTCTGGTCCTGGGGCATTTCATCGAGCGATTCTGAAGACAGATTTACAATCTCGGCCCCTACAAGTTCAAAACCCTCTTTCAGTTTTTTCAACTTGACGGCCTTGACCGTTGACGACCCTATGTCGAGTCCTATTACCTGCTGTTCAAAAAGTCCCATCGCTCTCCCCGAAACATTTTCTCAGTCCGGACGCATGCCGGGCTCATGACAACATCGCATTTATTATAAAAGCCGCCGCTATAAAAGGCACGAACGGCACCGCATCAGTACGCTTCTTCAGTTTAAAGACCAGCAACAACGCGCCGGCCACCCCTCCGACCATGAAAGAAATGAGCATCAGGGTCAAAGAGCCGCGCAACCCTACGCATAAACCAAGTGCAGCAAAGAGTTTAACATCTCCCTCGCCAAATTTGCCATTGGAGAAAAAGTTGAGCCCGTAAGCAATTATACCTGTGCCTGCCGCGCCCGCTATCCCGTCAAATAATGAAACACTTTCGTTGATATTGCATATTCCAAAGAAAGTCCCGGTAAGTATCAAAAGTAAAACCATGTTATCCGGAACAATTTTTCTGTCAATATCAATAAAAGATAACACAACCAGATATCCCATTAATATTATATAAAAAAAATAGATTTTTACAAGCCCAAATTTAACAAAAAATAGAACAAACAGTAATCCCAAGAGGAATTCGACTGCCGGGTACCTGGGTGATATTTTTATTCCACAGGACCTGCAGCGCCCCTTTATGAAGAAATACCCCAATACCGGCACATTATCATACCATTTTACCGGTTTTTTACAGTGCGGGCAGAATGACGGCGGATATGCCACCGAAATTCCCCTCGGCAGCCTGTATATAACGACATTCAGGAACGAACCTATAATAGTTCCCATCAAAAATACTGTTATCAATTCCGTTATATATTGCAGCCTTTTGCCTCCCAATAGGTTATAAAAAAAGGGCCGATAGATTAACTATCGGCCCTTTTTTGTGAACTTAATACTATTCGTAGCCGTAAGCCGAATACTGTACGTTATTTGTATCCGCAAGCGAGTTGTTTACCCACACATCGCCAGTTGCTACGTTGTACCTCCAACCATCGTTAGTTGCATCTGTTCCGATTGACGGAACTGCTGTGCCCAGCAAGTTAATCACAGTAACAACAGTCGATGATCCTGAAAGCTTGACGTTCGGTGTCAATCCCTGGTGTGTAACCTTAACAGGCGGGATCTTTTCCATGTATTTGCTGAACCCAAACGGCCCCGTGTCCGCGATGTTTCCGGGCCATACACCCTGCTTGTCGCCGTAGTAAATGGAAATGGCTGACTTAATCGCACCTACGTTGCCTTTCGTGGCGCCCTCCCTGGCCTTCTCTAACATTTCAGCGAACTTTGGGATAGCCACCGCCGACAGGATGCCGATGATCGCAACAACGATCATAAGCTCAATGAGCGTGAACCCTTTCTGTTTCTTCATAATTTCACCTCCTTTTTGTGGTTTTTCTTGCTCTCTTAATATAATATACATTATTTTAATAATTTTGTCAATTTTTTTATTACTATGCTACCAGGCCTCCCATAGAGAACATAGGTACGAAAATCGCAATAACAATATACCCTACAACCACGCAGAGAACCACCATGATAAGAGGTTCCATCATACCCATCAGTGCGTCAACTGCGGTATCGACTTCGGCGTCGTA
Organism: Spirochaetia bacterium; assembly: GCA_021372235.1. Lineage (GTDB taxonomy): Bacteria > Oederibacteriota > PGYV01 > PGYV01 > Palsa-1178 > JAJFUW01. Next base: position 5,105 of record JAJFUW010000234.1, on the reverse strand, counting down.
AAAGTCCGACATCCTGAGCAACATTTCGTCCAGTTTTCCCGTCTCCTCGCCGACCGCTACCATTTGAACAACCATCGGCGGGAATAATCCTGTCGCCTTCATAGGCTCGGTCAGCGGCTGTCCTTCCCTGACCGCAGCCTTGGTATCCATCAGCGCCTTCTCTATCACCCTGTTGCCCGAAGAACGGGCAACCGTATCAAGCGCGTCAAGTATACCCACGCCGGATGATAGAAGCGTTCCGAGCGTCCTTGCGAACCTGGCAACCGCGGTTTTTTTAACCAGCGGTCCAAAAATGGGAGTTTTTAATATGATGCTGTCTATTATAAAACCTCCCTTATCAGAACGTTTTGCTATCCCGAAAAGGAATATAAAAGCCGCTATGCCAACCACCTCGACCAACGCATACTTTTGTTCAAACTCGGATATGTCGATAAGACTCTGCGTGATGGGCGGTAAACCTCCTCCGAATGATTCAAATACAGTTTTGAATGACGGCACAACCTTTACCATGAGGACTATAACCACGATGACAACTATGACGCTGATTGTCGCCGGATACGTCATTGCGCCTTTTATTTTTGATGTAAGAGCCTCGGCCTTTTCCAGGTACGTGGAAAGCCTGTCGAGGATCTTGTCCAGCGCGCCAGACATTTCTCCGGCCCTTACCATATTACAAAATAACGCATTGAAAACGTTCGGAAATTTTGACATGGCGTCGGACAGGTTGGCTCCTCCGGCTATATCATCCCTGACTTTTGTAAGAACCTCCTTGAATACTTTGTCCTCCTGCTGTTCGCACTGTATGGTCAAAGCCTGCATTACCGGCAAACCTGCCGCTATCATGGTTGAAAACTGCCTGCAGAAAATGGATATGTCGGCGGTCTTTACCTTTGGTCCCAGGTTCAAAAGTGCCTTCAGTCCGCCCTGTTTGGTGACCGAAATAACGGTCATTTTCTGGGCTTTCATTTTGGCCATCAGGCTGGCTTCATTGTCCGCCTCTATCTGTCCGTCTATCACCCTTCCGTCCGGGGTCTTTGCTTTATAACTGAATAACGCCATTTTTTTGCTCCATTTTACAGTTTTTTTTGCGGCCGTGCTTCAAGCCACAATATAAACCGTTAATAATTTGCGTTATTACCGCCCGTGCCTGACTGCTGCAGTATCCTCTGCAGGTCCTTGGGGTCGGTTGTCCTGGCAAATATCTCGTTATAAGTAACAAGCTGTTTCTGGTAAAGTTCAGCAAGCGACTGGTTCATTGTTCTCATGCCGTATTCCGTTCCTGTCTGCATGCTGGAATATATCTGGTGAACCTTTTCTTCCCTTATCAGGTTCTTGATGGCCGAGTTTGATATCAGTATCTCCACAGCCATGACCCTGCCTGATGAATATGCTTTTGGCAGCAGCTGCTGCGAAATGACCGCCTGCAGGGTAAACGATATCTGCGCCCTTACCTGCTGCTGCTGATGTGCCGGGAAAACGTCAATAATGCGGTTAATGGCCTGTACCGCATCAGGCGTATGGAGTGTCCCGAAAACAAGGTGCCCCGTCTCCGCGATTGTCAGCGCCGCGTCTATTGTTTCCAGATCCCTCATTTCACCGACGAGTATCACGTCCGGATCCTGCCTCAATACATATTTTAAAGCCGTAGCATAACTTTTCGTGTCAGTGCCGACCTCGCGCTGGTTTACTATGGATGTTTTATGGGAGTGAATAAACTCTATGGGGTCCTCAATCGTAATTATATGTCCCGCTTCGTGACTGTTTATCCAGTCCACCATGGATGCGAGAGTTGTTGATTTTCCTGACCCTGTCGGCCCGGTTACAAGTATGAGCCCCTTGGGCGTTTTGACTATGTCATTAATGACCGACGGCAGGCCCAGTTCGTCAAAGGTCATTATGTTCATCGGGATGTTACGCAAAGCAGCTGCCACGGCGCCCCTCTGTTTGAAAACGTTCATACGCACACGGCCTATACCCTCGACACCAAAAGAAATATCAAGTTCGTTTTCCCTCTCAAACCTCTCTTTTTGCTCGTCGGTCAGGATGGAGTAGATTATGTTCTGGCACTCTTCAGGCCTTAATTTTTCAAAATCTGAGGCTACCATCTCGCCGTCTATCCTCATCATGGGAGGAATGCCTACTGTTATGTGCAGGTCCGAAGCGCCTTTCTCAAACATGACTCTGAGCAGAGTGTCTATATTTACCATTCAAATTCCTCCTGATAAAATTGCTTGAGTCGTGCCAAATTACGCTTTAATTATATATATTTTTATCCATCAAGTCAAATAATTTTACATAAAACCTGCCAAAAAGATTTTTCCTTTTATTTAAAACTATTTTTTGGCATTTACAAACGAAAATATCCGGCATTATTCTCCGGTGATTTTCTTTATGCTGTTTATATGGTCCTCTTTTACCACAAGAAACTCAAGCCCTATCCTGTATTTTTTTATGGACTCATCTTTTCTGACCCATCTGACCTCGGCGAACGTCACAAGTTCGTCGGTCCCGCCAAGTTTGACATCGAGCCTCACTATCCTGTCCGGGTCAAGTGATTCATCGCATATAAGCTGCATACCTGAAGTTGAAATATCCTCGCTTTCAACATTTCGCTTTCTTTCGATGTCGGGAGATACGGTCTCAAATTCATCGCCTGCCATCACTTTATATATGACCGCCATTTTTTTCTGTACGCGCGCATGCTTGCGCCTGTTCATATATAGATTACCTTGCGGCACTATTTCACCTCTTTGTTATTCTGGAAACAAGTCTTTCTTTAATGGTGCCGGCCTTCCCTTTTTTCCTCCCGGCCATAAACGCAATGCCCGCCCTTTTGTTTCTCATATTCTGTTCCCCGTATTCCCTCTTGTCCTTGTTGTGGTATACCTCAAAAAACTCAACCGCTTATAGACGTCATAAACACCGTGAGCACAACAGGTTACGAAAATGTTTTCACAAAATTCAACCGCTTTTTCAATATTAACACATAAAACGCTTATAATCAATCCGGCTATGTTCGTCATAGTCCGGCGACTCCCCCCGTTTTTTGGAAAGCGGCTGCGGAGACCCGGCCGTGTTTCTCGATATACCCATACCATTTGAAACAGGAATCTACAGCTATCATATATACCGGCACAATCATTACCGCCGAGAGCACGGCGCCTTTAAAACTCCTTTTTAAAAATATTTTTCGAAATATTTTCCGCCCCCCCGCTGCATAACCGGACTGTCCTGCGAGTATGATGCCGATGAGCGGGCGTCACCCCTTTCGGCTCCATAACCGGCACTTTGTGGCGAGAAAATACCGTAGAGTCTGTAAACAATTGCAAAAACAGGGAAATCTATGATAAGCATTATGATACTGTCAATGATATATCCTTCAATTTTTTGTGCTTATAACCCCCGTCAGACGGGTACGGTCAACTATTATTCCCTTATATGGACAGATGTGCGGAAATCCCCCGGGCTTATCAGACGGTAAACCCGGCTTTTCCGGCAAGTTCCAGAAAATCCTCCGGAAAATAGGCTCTTATGTCCATATCAACACCCGACACGGGGCAATTGAACCTGAGTTCATACGCGTGCAGCATCTGGCGGGTGAGGTTTTTCTGCCAGTCGCCGTGCACAACTTTTGGCCCGTATTCTTTGTCGCCGGCCACGGGGTGGCCTATGGATGCGAGGTGCACACGTATCTGGTGCTTACGACCCGTTTTGATGGTGACCCTAAAAACTGACAATCCCCTGCCTTTTGCCATGAGTTTGACCTTGCTTGCCGCAAGTTTGTCATCGACAGCGGTCTCAATCTCCTGCTCGTCAAAATTTGCCTCTTTCAGGGATATCGCATAGTATACCTTTTCCACAGGTTTTTCATGCCACATCTCCCTGTACGCTCCGTAGACTTCATCATTTTTCGCGTAAAGTATCGCGCCTGTTGTATCGCGGTCGAGACGGTGTATGGCGCGTAAAACCGGCATATTTTTATCCCTGCGCAGCATTGCTTCCATGGATTTTGGGTCCTTATCCGCCAGAACACCAGTGGGTTTGTTGACTGCGATAATATTATCATCCTCATAAATTATCTTATAGGAAATTTTTATCGTTTTTGGCTGTGCAACGGCGGAGGCGGTATCAGGGACAATTACCACATCACCCTGTGCCAGTTGGTAGCCGGCTATCCATACACGGCGGTCGTTAACAAAGACCTGTTTTGAATCGATGAGCTGTTTTGCCCTGTTGCCTGAAATGTTAAGGTTTGTGACGAGGAAGTGTTTCAGTTCCTCGCCGTCCTTGTCTGCGTTTAGTTTCATAGGGCTCCCTTCGGTATTGCATGTAATATATTTAACTCGACCTGCGCAATCTTTGTTAGGATATTAAGCAGTGAGTCCCATCACATATTACTAAATTATCGCATATTAAACAACACCGTATCACTACTGACCTGTTTTGGCTGTCTATTTTTCATACCTCTTAATAAGTCCCGAAAGCATTTTTGCAATTTCTCCAAGACTTGCACGGAGTTCTGCATGTTCCCCTGCGGATATAATCCCTCTAAGCTTGGATATCTCCGGGACCGGTCACACTCGTGCGCCGAGCCACGGGCAATAAAAAAAATTTTTCTTGTCATGGGGTGAGAACTTGCCATTGCCTTCGGCAATATTCAGCGAAATAGACAGCGCCGCCCTATTGGCCTGATCAACGAGATAATACATGCCGCGCGGAAACTTGTCGGTTAGATTGGAAATTTTTTTTCGCAAAATCAACGGATTTCTGGTAGACCAACAGATTTTCAAAGATAAAAGCCATAAATACCCCCTATAATTTTGAAAACAATAGTATTAGACCGCAAACAAAAATGCAAGTCAAATACAAGATCAAAACCCGGAAAGGTATTTCAGAAAGGAGATAGTAGAAAGGATACCGAAAGTAGCGGTTCATGCTGTCGCGAGTAGTCTTGTGGGCCTTTGGTTTGTCTCCTATCCACTATCTCCTCTCTACTTTCTCGCCAAAAATGAAAAAGGCCGGCAGATAGCCGGCCTTTTTCATTTTTGGCGTCCCCAGGGAGAATCGAACTCCCGATACCGCCGTGAAAGGGCGGTGTCTTAACC
>JAJFUW010000173.1 GCA_021372235.1 Spirochaetia bacterium | reverse complement strand
ATCATCGGAAAAACGGGGAAACTCCAGTGCCGTACACCTTGACTATCCGGGGCATTTTTGCAAATATGACCTTTTTCAGGACCCTGCCTCCGCGCATGGCGTCCTGCAGTATGAGTTTTATGTAATCCGCGTACTCCGTAAATACCTCTATATAGACATCCATTACGCGGGATAACCTTTCCTCCACGCTGTCCGCCTCAACTTCCACAACCTCGCTCAAGCGCTCGATGATAAAGGACGCGACGGTCTCAAAGGCCTGCTCGTACATCTTTTCCTTGCTGGAAAAATAGTAGTGCAAAAGCGCCTTGTTCACCCCGGCCCTTTTGGCTATCGACTGCGTCCTGGCTCCGTCAAAACCGTGCTCGACGAATTCCTCGATGGCGGCCTTGAAAATGGCCTCTTTTTTATCGGGTGCGGCCGCTTTAGCGGTTTTTTTCATGCATCCTCCTCAAAAAGCCCAGCGCGCGACTGCCGCCGCCGCTTTTTTAAATGCCATGTTTGTTTTTTTTGCGTTTTTTGTCTTGGTCCGCGGCCGTCTCCCGGCCTTTTTATCCTTCATGGGTGTGTTTCCTTTCTTTTTAACCGTATGGTTTAACCATTTGGTTAAATTATACAAAGTAAATGGGAAAAGTCAAGGACAATTATGGCGGCTTTGTCCGGATATCCGGCTGTAATGAATGTAACTCACATGCCGGATTGAGGTATATTGCGGTCCAGGAGATGAGATGACGACGAGCCATGAAGAAACGAGTATGGTATGAAACGAAAACGCGCTCTACTCTTATGCTCCTGGCTCGTTTCCTCAACTCCTGGCTTCTGGCTCCTGGCTCGTTTTATCCCTCAGTGGCAACAACACCCCCCCAACATCCGCGGGTTTTCTCTCTGCCGTATTGACTTTTAACCCGCTTTTAAATACAATCATCTATAACAAATATTACCGGAGGGTCCTTTGGATAAAAACATCCTCGCCCGCAGGCTCGATCTTTTTTTGCGCCTCTGCGTCTACGCCGTGCTGTTCCTCGTGCCTCTTATATTCTGGCTGCCGGCCAACGAGAGTTTCGAGACCCCAAAGACCGTCTGTTTCTTTTCCCTGCTGGCGCTGGCATACGCGTGCCTCGCCGTAAAATGGGCTCTCAAGGGTTCGTTGTCAGTCAAATGGACGGCCCTTTCCATCCCTGCCGCGGCGCTCGTTGTTCTCTGGTTCGCCTCCATGCTAAAAGGCCTCTACATCAACAGGGCCGCTTTTGCCATGCACTGGCAGTTCTTCAAGTTCATAACCGCCAACGTCCTGTTCTACTTCCTTATTATCAACACCTTTGGCCGCAGGGACATACCGAAACTCCTCTTTTTCATCCTGTCTTCACATTTCATAGTCGTGACTTACGGCATATTCCAGTACCTGGGGATGGATTTCATAAAATGGGTCTCTTTTGGCGAGGGGCGCGTCTATTCTACCATGGGCAACCCGGATTACATGGCCGCGCAGTTTTCCGTCCTTATCCCCGTCATGATAGCGCTGATACTGTCTCCGGTGAAAAAAATCTACAAATTTACGGTAACGTTTTTTTTGTGCCTTATGTTTGTCCTCATCATTGTTTCCCACGGCAGGGGCGCCTGGCTCGGATTTATAGGGTCGCTCCTGTTCATGTTCGCGGTATCAGCTATGCTCTACGGCGGGCAATTTTTCGCAAGGAACAAGGTTTTTGTCGCCGGCATCGCCGCGTTCGTTGTGCTGCTTGTTGTCATCTTTTCATTCCCCAACCCGCTGAACAAAAACAGCCAGTCCATCCTGGAGCGGTTAAAGGGAGGGTTCAACCTCACCAGTGACTCGGTAGCGGTCAGGCTGTTCTACTGGGAGTCAGCCCTGCAGATGGCCGCGGCAAATCCTGTTTTAGGGACAGGGCCCGGCGGATTTTCACTGAACACCGCGTACTACCAGCGCAGAGTTTATGACCGCTGGCTAAAAGCCGCGCCTGACATGGCAAAAAAAGTCGAACCTCATGTCGAACTCTACACCCACAACGATTTCCTCCAGACCGCGGCCGAAAACGGCTTCGCCGGCCTCGGAGTATACCTCTGGCTTTTTGCATCCATCCTCATCATGTCCATATATAAGGCGTTCAGGGAACAGGACGAGTTCATGAAGAATTTATCCGTCGGGATAGCGGCCTCGGCCGCGGCCTTCCTCATAAACGGGCTTTTGAACTTCCCGTGGCGCGTCGCGTCCACCGTCATGCTCATGTGGTCCATACTTGCGCTCTTTTCCCTGACCGAACAGAAAAAATCCGTCAACATGCGCTTTGGACTCCCCGGCATCACAGCCTGCGCCGGGTTCGCCGCGGCGCTGCTATTTTCCGCGTTCCAGTTCAACGCTCTTTTGGCGAACTCCTCCATACGCGCGGGCCAGGCGGCATTTATGGCAAAAGACTACAATACCGCAAACTCGGTTTTTGAACGCGCCATCAGGTCAAACGCACGCGGCACGGACATGATCGAGCTGGTTTTATATAACGGCAACGCCTACAACGCAAAAGGCGACATAAAAAATGCCATAGAGTATTACAACCGCGGCCTGCGGATGTTCCCCCACTTCATAGAATCCCACTACAACGTGGGGAACGTATATATGAACAACGGCATGACGGACATGGCGGTCGCAGAGTACAACAAGGTCCTGGACCTGAATCCAAAATTTACAGCAGCCATCAACAACCTGGCCAACATATATTTCAACAAGGGTGATTTCGCGATGGCGCGCGACATGTACATCAGGGCGCTCTCCGTAAAACCCGAAGGTGTCGAGGCGCGTTATAACCTGGGGGCAACCTATTTCAGGATGAAGGATTACAAAAACGCCTACGTTGAACTCTCAAAATGCCTGGAATACGACCCGAACTATGCGATGGCAAAGGAATGGATAGAGCGCATGAAAGCAGCAGGGCTGGTACGGTAAAGTTAAAATTTAAAAGGTGAAATCAAAGGCGACTGTTTGTACAACCAGTTGCCTTTAATTTTGAATTTTGACCTGTACTTTTTGCTTTTGACTTTTAAATTTTACCTTAGCCCTTCGAGGTAAAGCCTTCCGTCCTTTTCCGCAAACTTCGTGCCGAACTTTTTCGAGATACTCATCATCGTATCCCTGATACCTGCGGCCTCTTTGCCCCTGGCAAATTCCGGGCGGTTCTTCCTGATCTTTACCGGCGTCAAAAACCCGTTTTTAACGGTGCCGTCCTTTAAAAACTCGCAGGCAAATATGAACGTCTTTGAGGTCATGTCCCCGAACTGGTCAAACACGAGGTTCCCGAGGCTGTAGAGTATGGGTTTGCCGTTGTATATCTCTACCGGCTGCATGACGTGCGGGTGGTGGCCGATGACGAGGTCCGCGCCTGCGTCAATGCACGCGCGGGCGTATCTGCGCTGGAATTTCAGGGGTGTATTGGTATACTCGTGTCCCCAGTGAAAAGATACTATAACAACGTCAGCCGAGCCAGCCGCCGTGGTTATGGCCTGTGCCATCGCTTCCATGCCCCTGGCTTGCGATACCTGCGGCAGTTCCGGGTCGGATGGCACCTCGGTTACGATAAATGGCGTATGCAGTTCGGCCAAAAACGCCACCTTTATTCCGTTAACTTCGATAATCCTGCACGCCCTTGCCTCTTCGCGGTTCTTACCCGCACCCGCCCAGGCCAGTTTTTTTTCCTCCAGGTATTGCAGCGTATCCCCGAGAGCGTCCTCCCCGTAATCATGCAGATGGTTGTTTGCAAGTGATACCACGTCAAATCCCCCGTTTATAATGATATCCAGGTTTGCGGGGTCCGCGCGGAAAGCAAACCCGCCTTCCTTGCGCTCACCCCGCTTTGACACGGGGCACTCCAGGTTGCAGAATGCCAGGCTGCGGGATTTGATAAAACCGGAGGTGTTCTCAAAAATAAATTCCTTACCCTTCTCGCTTATTCTCTTTTCCACGCCGCGGTCGAGCATGACGTCGCCGGCGGCGCAAAAGGACACGGTCTTTGGTTCAACGGCTGTTATTTTCGGAGGGGTTGCTGCACATCCGGAGAGGATGCAGGATAGAATAATAACGCATGCAGCGCGGGTTGTTTGTTTTGCGGTCGTTTTCATGAAGACCTGCCATAAGTTAAAATTTGAAAGTCAAAACCAAAAAATGTAACTTAAAAGGTAAAATTAACGCAATTGTTTGTTAAGTTTGCCTTGTACTTTTTTCTTTTGACTTTTAAATTTTTACTTTCCCGCCTTATCCTCCGTAGGTAAGTGCTTCCGTTATTATCTCGCTGTACGAAGGATGTATGTGCATGCACTCCACGACCATATCCGTGGTCATGCTGTTCCTTATTATGATGGTGAGTTCGTTCATGATGTCCGTTATCTCGTCGCCCACGGCAGCGGCCCCTATTATCAGGTCCGTCCCCCTGTCCGCCAGTATTTTGATAAACCCGGCGTCACGCCCCTCGACCACGGCCTTGCCTATGGCTTTGAAATAATACTTGTAGACCCTGTAATCTATCTCCCTCTCTTTTGCCTTTTTCTCGGAGAGTCCGACGCTGCCCATCTGAGGGGTGGAGAAAACAAGTTTGGGTGCGGAGTCATAATCTATGTGTCCTTTTATCCTCTCCGTCATGTGTGTCACGGCCGTTTCCGCCTCTTTTGTGGCCGTGTAAGCCAGCATCGGCGATGGCACACAGTCGCCCGCTGCGTATATGTGTCCGACCGACGTCTGCATGTTTTCGTTGACTTCTATAAAACCCTTATCGTTCAGTTTGACGCCGGCCTCTTCGAGCCCCAGCCTGCCCGTGTTCGGCCTGCGGCCTATGGCCTCAAATATCATGTCGTACCGCCGGGTTGTGATACTGTCTCCCTGTTTTATCTCCACAAAACGCTCCGTGCTGATGCCGGCCACTTCGCATTTTTCATATAGTTTTATCCCGCGCTTTTTGAACTCCCTGGAGAGCGTACGGACGGACTCCTCGTCCTCCCCGAAAAGTATGGTGTCCATGAGTTCCACTATTTCCACGTCGGTGCCGATATTTGCCAGGAACGACGCGTATTCGCACCCTATCACGCCGCCGCCTATTATGAGCGCCTTTTTAGGCGCCTCTTCCATCTCAAATATCTTTTCCGGTGTAAATACGGCGGGATTATTAAAAAACTTCCTCGGTGACGAACCGACGGCTATGAGGATGTTCTTCGCCTCGAGTCTTTTTTCCCCTGCCATTACCATGCCATCGGGAGTGAGCCTCGCCTCCGCCTGTATTATTTCCACGCCAGCTGCTGTCAGCCTGGAATACAGGCCCATGCGCAGGTGCTCCACCCTCTGCATTACATTGCCGCGTATGTCGTTGTAGTCTTTTTCATGGATGGAGTAATACAGCAGGCCTTTTAACGGTATACAGCCCTCGTTCAGGCAGACACCGCCCATCATCTCGGGTCTGCGTTCTATGAGGGCCACCTTTAGCCTGTGTTTTACAGCGGACAACGCGGCAGTATGTCCGGCCGGGCCGGAACCGATGACAACGAGATCGTACATTTACAACCTCCGCTAAAAACAAGTTTGGGGATAACGACAGTTTGGAGTCTGGAGACGGCCGGATCGCCGTTCTCCAAACTAATCCTTAAACGTCTCCCGTATATAATTCACTTCCTCCTGCGTCAGGGGATTGTCCGCGGCCGTGAGGTTTACCTCTACCTGAGCTTTGTTGCGGAAACCGGGTATAACGCACCCCGTCACATCATAACTTAAAACATACTGTAAAGCAACCCTGGAGAGATCCTTTATCTCCCTGCCGAACCTCTCTTTCAGTTTTTCGACCTTTGGTTCGAGTTTTGCTATTTGTTCCGCGGTGAACCGCTGGTCTGTTTTGCGGTGGTCACCCTCGCCGAAAACCGGCGGGTTCTTTGATGAATATTTTCCCAGCAGCAGCCCCTGTGCCAGCGGTGAAAAGGCCACGAACGACATGCCCTCTTTTTTCATGAGTTTTTCCACGTCGCTGCCCGGTCTGATATACTGCGTATCAGTGGCGTTAGCCCACGACTGCAGCACGTCGGGTTTTATCCTGGGGCAGAGCCTCAAAAAATCCGCCGGCGAATAGGCCGACAGCCCCAGCCAGCGTATCTTGCCCTCTTTTTTCAGTTTGGCCATCATGGCCACAGCGTCATCCAAATAGACGTCTCCCGGCCCGAAATCTCCGTGATGAAAATAATAGAGGTCTATGCGGTCGCGTTTTAGGTTGATGAGGGACTGCTCGCACTGGTGCCTGATGTGCGCGGGCTCATAGGCGTGTTCGGCCGTACCTTTTACATGGCCGACCTTCGTTGCGATTATGACATCCCTGTTCTTTTTCCCCAGCGCCTTTGCCAGCAGCCTTTCCGCCCTGCCGTCGCCGTAGGTGTCGGCGTTGTCAAAATGGTTGACCCCTTTTTCGATGCCGTACTGCACGGCCGCTATGGCGTCCTCTTCGTTAACATCGGCCCATCCGTTGGGTTGTCCCATGGACCACCCGCGGCCACCGAGAGTCCAGCATCCCAGGGAAATTTCGGAAACGTTAAGGTCGGTCTTGCCGAGTTTGCGGTAGTTCATTTAGAACCTCCTTGGTTTTTGTAAAACTTGTTCCGTTTGAGGAGTAAGACTATCCGTAAGAAAACGAGTGGTACAAAAAAACCGGAATGTGCTCTACTCCAATACTTTTGGCTCGTTTCCTCAACTCCTGTCTTCTGGTTCCTGTCTCGTATTATTCCTCTGGTTGTACTTCTCTGCCATGTACGAACTCCTAACATACGGCCCTGATTCCACATGGCTAAATCCCATCTCAAGAGCCTTTTCCTTATGACAGTCAAAAATCTCAGGCTTTATATACTCAACTACGGGCGTGCTGGCAAGCGAAGGCCTCAAATACTGGCCGATTGAGAGGTAGTCAACCCCGGCTTCCCTTAAATCCCTAAATACCTGCAGAACCTCATATTCCTTCTCTCCCAGGCCCAGCATTATGCCTGACTTGGTACGTTTGGCCCCTATATCTTTGGCCATTTTCAACACCTGCAAGCTGCGCTCATACACCGCGCCTTTGCGTATATAATATAAGGAAGGAACTACCTCTACATTGTGGGCAAAAACATCCGGCCCGGCGTCAACTACGGCCTTTACGGCAGCCTCATCACCTTTGAAATCCGGAACGAGCACTTCTACTCCTGTCTCTTGTCTCCATTCTCTTGCCTTTCTTATTACCTCCGCGAACGCGCTTGCCCCTCCATCCGCCAGGTCATCCCGCGTCACCGATGTCACTACGAGGAATTTTAGCCCCAGTTTCTCGGCAGACTCTATGACTTTTTTGGCCTCGCCTGCCTCGACCGGCCCCGGTACGCCCTTGGTCACGTTGCAGAACAAGCACTGCCTCGTGCACTTATCCCCGAGAATAAGGAATGTGGCCGTCTTTTTGGCGAAACACTCGGATATGTTGGGGCAGCGCGCCTGGTGGCAGACGGTATGGAGTCCGGTGCCGGTTAGTTCGCTCTCGGCAGAGTGCATCTGTTTGAAATCTGTCTTTTTGTTAAGCCATTCGGGTTTTCGTTTTATTTTCATTTTTGCTTCTTGTATTTTGTGCCGGCCGTTTTCTATATATACGGTCGTGTTGCGGTCCACTTAACTTCCGCGACCATGAAGGTCGCGCCTACAACGGCGGGTTTACAACACCACTGTTCAACAAACCGCCCTTGTAGCCGCGACCCCTGCGGTCGCGTGGGGGCGCACTTCCTGCTCTCGCGACCATAAAGGTCGCGCCTACAACGGCGGATTTATAACACATCTGTTCAACAAACCGCCCTTGTAGCCGCGACCCCTGCGGTCGCGTTGGGGCGTTGTTTCTAACTTACTCCGCATTACCCTCCGTCGATATATAAATAACCGTTGCGGAACCTTGCCGGACATATCTCCGCCGGTTTTGTCCTGTATATCCTGCCCTGTTCTTTTCTGTCTCTTTGATTGCCTAATACATGGACCTGACAAGGGCCAAAGGCGCTGTGTCACTCTTTATCAGGTAGTCCCGGGCGTCCTCTTTGGATATAACGAAGGCTTCCGCCAGGGTTGCAGCGTCCGTTATGCGCTCGCCCTCGCCTATCTCCTCTTTCATGAGGATGTCCATTGGCCTGCAGACGGCATGGCCGTCTTCCACAAATAGGATGGTCACGTCCCTGAACCGTTCGGAAACTTCCTGAAGCATAAAACTCCCCCCAGGTAAGTCACATCTTCCCCTGCCGGAATTCCCGTTTTTGTCCATCCCTTACATATAAAATATAGTATAATACCGGGGTTATGCAATTTCACCGAAATATCGCTTGAAAATATCACCGTCAGCAAGTATTATTAATACTGTTCTAAGTAACTGCTATTAACCCTTAACAATGGGGGCGACCGGATTCGACAGGTCTGTGCAGGTACAGGGAGCATGCCAAGGCCCGTGACCTTGTAAAAACGCGGAAAACGTAACAGCGAACGACTACGCACTCGCAGCTTAATTAACTGCGCCTCTTCTATTTCTTCCGCCGGCGGGATTTAGAAGGGGACCACCAGCTGGCCGCTCGGTGCCGTGTTCTCCTTACGGCATCGCTAAGACTTAGGGAGAGTAGTGCCGACGTATTGTGTCCGGTCAAGCCGGCGGCGCGAAACCAAATACCGGAATAAGCGTGTAGCCGCCCTTGCTCAAGCAGGTTTGGACGTGGGTTCAACTCCCACCGCCTCCACCATTTAGGATTTTTTTTAGATTTATGGAATAGAGAGAAAGGGATTTTCATTGTTATATCAAGGTTTCCTGCGTTTAAGAAGGAGTTCAATAGTAAAACACGCAGGAAATCACCTTTCTTTTCATCGGAAAGAGAAATATAAAGAGGGATAATGTTTTTTACGAGTTCAATACAGGCGAGCCCTTCTGCGAGATGATACGTCTTCGCTGAATTCAAACTTCCCACCTGCCTGTCAATGTCGGCTAAATGCGCCTGATACTCTGTGTGCTTCTGTTTCCAAAAATCATCAGTGATAACACCGTCAGTCCTGTCATCATACAACTTGCTCACCCTGTCGTTGAGTGTCTTCCTGTCGCTTTCAAGACGCTTCAAAGTCTCGGCAGTAATCTTTGTGTCATCGCCAACATTTTGTTCCAGATGCTTTTTCAAAACCTTAAACGCTTCTGCTGGTAAATACAAACCTGAAAGATACTTCTGATACATAAGGACAATCGCCTGTGGTTTTAGATACGGGGCGTTAGCGTGGCGTCCCTTACCGAAAGAACAGTGATAATACTCATAGCGACGCTTTTTATAACTCGCACCAATGATACTGCAACCGCATTCACCACATTTGACCAGACCGTTGAGTGAAAATATCGCAGTCCGAGGTTTCTTCGCCCGCCCGTCAAACGCTTCCTGCGTCAAGTCCCAGAGTTATTTGGAGATGAGTGGTTCGTATGCACCCTTGTAAGTATTACCGTTCCATTTGAATTCACCGTAGTAGAAAGAGTCACGGAGCATCTTGTGGACACGTGAAGTCACAAACTTCATATTGCCAGGAAACTTCGTGCCGAGTTTGCGACTGCGTAAGCCCTTGCGGTAGAGTATCTCGGTAATCTCATCAATGCTCTTGTTCTCGTATGCTTTAAGCCTGAACGCCATTTGCACGAACGGAGCACGCACGGGGTCAACGTCCAATATCTTCGTGACAGGGTTGTTCGTGTATCCCATCGGTGCAATTGCAGGAAATCTTCCCATAGCGACAGTTGCGTCCATTCCTTTTCGGATACGCTTTGATAAGTCCGCAGAATATTTTTCAGCCATTAAAACTTCAATGCCAAACATAAAAAATTCATCGGAGTCGGAATATTTGTGAAGTATTTTATTTGTGCGTGCAAAATGAACGGTGATGCCATCGTGCTTGATGAGTTTGCGGATGCGGATTTTGTCATCCTCGTTTCTTGTGAGTCTGTCAGGAACGTCAAATATCAGATGTTTAATTTTATTATCGGCTACAAAATCCAGCATCTCGTTAAAGTTTTTACGGATACGGTCACCGTCATCCTTTGTGTCATTCCGCCAAGCACTTTCAGGTCCACGCCATAACTTCACAATATCCAAGCCATTCTTCTCTGCGTATTGCCTGCCAGTTTTTTCCTGGCTGTCAAGTGAGGTGTTTGTTTCTTGTTCTTCACTGCTAACACGGACATAAAGCACGGCTTTTTGCGTCATAGATGCCTCCTCTCGTTTTGTAAGTGCGTGGCGAGTGATTGCCGATAGATGATAATGCGATGGGCGGATGTCATTGACTGGGAGTTTACTGCGGTAAGACCCAAAAGTCAAGCCCGACTGCCTGAAAATAATATGTACTTGCGAAGTTGTCAAGCATTTCAGTTGATGAAACCAAAATATAATTGCACCTTGACATCGCAAAACTTTATGTTATATTTCCCGTGAAGACAACAGGTTGTGCTTTGTTTGCGGTAAAGCAAGACCACAGTATGGGCAACCTGTCCAGCCACAAGGGATATGCACTCTGGGCTGATTAAAACGTAGGGTCAATAGACGGACTTACGGGTTTAAATCAGAACAGGAGCAAGCAGATGCCCAGCAATCACCGAAAGAATAATCCAACAACGTTACCCGTCTGCTTGTATCTACCGTAGTCAAGTAAGTGTAGCGGTAGGTTTCCTTGGCAGGAACGAACGTGGCTTCAATGACAGGACGAGATTATTCCCAGAGTGACTTTCCAAAAGAAAGTGCAGGTATATATACTTCTGACCGCAAAGAAGCCACACCTGTCTGCCAACGCTCTGGGAATACAAATCATTCCACATCTTACCCAATCATTTACATTTACTACCAATTCATACCTCCTTAAAGAGAGCCGATGGTCTGTCGGGTATCAAGACAAGGCATATTGTTGCCTTGTAACTAAATAAGGAGGCTATACAATGTACGGCACAATACTGAAAGCAATGGATGATACAAGTTTCTGGAAATTACCAAAGTTCTTGCGGGTGGCAAAAATATCACCGCTCTCGTTGTATTTATTTGCGAGGATGCTTGACCACTACCACTATCACCGAGACAACTCCCGTAATGTGAAACACCGCCAGAGTTTGAAAGACGGCTGGTTCTATTGGACGTATCCAGACATTCAGGAACACGTAGGTATACGGGAACGGCAGGCTCGTGGTTGTATGGATGAACTGGACGATTTACTGCTGATAGAACGCAAGACCATACGGTCAGGATTGGAGCAAAAGTGCTGGTACCGCATAAATGAAGACAAACTCCTCTTCTATCTTGAACGATACAGAGCCGAGCAAACAGCCCGTACTGCAAAAGAGCAGGACGCTACCGACGATACAGCCACAGCAGGCATACAGGAGGCAGGCACGGAGCCAACTGCACAGCAGACAAATCAAGAACTAATTAACCAAGACTTAAAGAAGCAAGACTTAAAGAAACAAGAACTAACAAAGGATTGTTCGGAAAAACCGAACCAGCCTTTGAGTAATAATTCTGTTAGTAAGTATACAAAGACCGACTACTCCTACCTTGATGCACTCTGGAAACTCTGGATTGAAGAGGCTATGAAGTCGGGCGACTATAACTTGGTGGCTCTACAAATTGGGCGTGGCAGATTTAACCGACTTTTCTCACTGCTGGAAAAAGGTTATGGCTGGGAGATGGTTACCGGGGCAATAAAACGATGGTTCGGAGGGTATGAGTTTAGAGAAGAAAGGCGGAAGGCTGGCTCTAACATTATAGGCTGGTTTCATACCGCTTGGGCAAGACTGACACAGAAACCGATGCGAAGCAAGATTGCACAGGACGACGACTGGGATAATATTAGAAGACCAAATATAAAATAACCATATTTGACAAAAGAAGTTTTATCGTGTATACACTGGGCCACTTTCCCTATGGAGGCACCGTGTCAAAATACACCTTTAAGAGCACAAGGCTGGAACTGATATTTATTCCCCTTATAGATGCAGAACGATTAGTCCCCAAGCCGTCTTGGGCGTTGATAAGCATCTGTGACCCTGCTTTGAAGCCGTGCATCAGGTATGAGCAGTGGAGCCACAGCATACGGCTTAACTTTGAGGACGTAGCCAGCGATGAGGACGGCATAGTGTTCTCGAAGACGATGGCTGTCAGGCTCATTGAGTTCGCATTAGCCCTGCCAGAGGCAATTGACCTGATAGTTATCCACTGCATCGTAGGCGTCAGCAGGAGTGGTGCGGTGATGAAGTTCCTGACGAAGTTCATTTACAAGGATTGTTATAACTTCATCTTTGATAAAGGATATCACACATACAACTATACGGTCTATAAGACGCTGGTGAGGGTGTGGAAAAAAAGACGTTCAAATGCGAGAACAACCCTTACACAGAAAAATTTGTAATCCGTTAAAAATTGTCAGAATACAAAATTCAACATATATAATTAGCGAATTATTAAAAGTTAAAAAATGTCCGAGTCAAAACAATTAAGTTTCTGACTTTTTTTAAGAATTGGTATCAGCGTTCATAATCACGGGTCATTAACTCTGACAATTTTTAACAAGGAGGCTGGATGAACAAACTGATTGAAGCGGTTAGTTTCAGGTTGAAGTGCTGGCGTGCGGAGTTGCTATACTGGCTCTGGGACATCAAGGGGCTCATCCAAGAGGTCACAGCACGGATTGGAGGACGTAGATGAGCGAGATAAAACGCAAGGAGTATAAAATTCCAGAGGTCTCACCCCCAGCACGCCCATTTAGGAACACGCTCGTCGTGATAGAAAACCCGACCACCAAGACCACTATTTGGTTGGAGATGGACGACAAAGGCTACCAAGTCCGCAAAGTGACAGAACCAAAGAGTCCGAGCAGGCATTAGGCCCGGGCGATTTAGCCAGCGGCTGCCCCAAGAATTAAACTTTTCTGACCCAGGTATCGTCTACCCACCCCAGTTATAACGCCCCTCTAAAATAGCGGTATAAGCAATAAAACCCTGGAAACATTTGTTTTCAAGTGATAAAGTTAACTATCTTATCACTGGGGGCTATTATCAATGCCAAGGAATAAGTGGATGAATGAGAACGAGCGTTTTTTAAGGATAACTAAACGAATTCAGAAACCAGATGCATCTTTACATAAAGTGCCTTATGTTGATTTAAAACGAAAGAGCGACTTTTATAAATTACCAAAAACATCAGGTTGCTATTGGATATGGACAAACGAGAAAGTCTTACATTCCTTTCATAAACATCCTTTCCCTGCACCCATAGCATTTAAACTCGGTTCTAAAACATATAGTGGTGAAATAATTTATAATGGTGTTGCTGATAATATTCGTGATAGAGCAATGAAACACCTGTGTAGTGCAGTTAACCAGTCGTGGTCAGGAATTAGTGTTGATGTGTTTATGGGAAAGAGACGAGTCAAATCACACAAGAAAAAAGTATTTTCAAAGAAAGGGAAAGTGCCATTCTATGACGGCAAGCGAATTAGAAGTTTGAAAACTGCGTTGCTTTTAAATCTGTCCAACGGCGAGAAAAAGCATATTAGAACAAAGACGTCATATTTTAGAAATGGAATTAATGTTTTTCAAACGAAACACAAGAAAAACAAATTCAGATTATATTACATCAGTGGTATAGATAATTTATATAGAGATTTAATTGAAAAGAAATGGCGAGAAAACAACAATACTCCTAAATTATGTTCGTATAGCAAAGGCAGATAAATATTGCTTTACTTATTCAGAATCATTTGTTACACTTTGTCATACAAAGTCACACAGGTGAGCAAATATGAAAAACAGGAACAAAAGGATAAGCATAAGGACAACAGAGCAAGTTGAAGTTCTGTTAAACAGAGCTTTAAACAAGAATGAGTATAAGTATTATTCAAAATCTGACATAGTAAATCTTATTCTTGAAGAGTCATTAGCTAAATATGCAGATGCAAAACCACGAAAGGAGAAAAAATGACAAAACATAAAATATTTTTTGGTAATTCAAATAATATGGCAAAAGTGTCTAACGACAGTGTTGATTTAATAGTCACTTCGCCTCCCTACCCGATGATTGAGATGTGGGATGCGATATTTTTTCAAATGAACCCAGAGATAAAAAACAAGTTTGAAAACAAAGACTATCTTGCAGTATTTCAAGGAATGCACGAACAAATGAATAAGGTCTGGGATGAGTGCAACAGGGTTCTTAAAGAAGGCGGTATTATCTGCGTTAATATAGGTGACGCTACCAGAACATTAAATAAGGATTTTCAACTTTGGTCAAATCATACAATGATAAATAAATATTTTATTGAGACGCTAAAATTAAAAGCATTGCCAATTATTTTGTGGAGAAAGACATCAAATAAGCCGAACAAATTTATGGGTTCTGGAATGCTCCCACCCAGTGCCTACGTAACGCTTGAACACGAATACATTTTGGTTTTCAGAAAAGGAACTAAAAGAGAATTTGATGATACAAGTATAAGGTATGAAAGTGCTTTTTTTTGGGAAGAACGGAACAACTGGTTTTCAGATGTATGGTTTGATATAAGAGGCACAAAACAAGTTCTCACGAATGGAAATGCAGAATTGCGTGAAAGAAGTGCGGCTTATCCTATGGAACTTGTATATCGTCTGATAAATATGTTTTCTGTATATGGTGATACTATACTTGACCCTTTCTGGGGAACTGGAACAACTACTCTGTCTGCGATGCTCGCAAAACGTAATTCAATAGGATATGAATTGAACAAGGAATTCAAGAGCGTATTCAACGATTATCTTCACGATATAAAGAAAATATCCCGTTCAATCAATACCAACAGGCTGGAAAAACATTTTGATTTTATCACGCAAAGAGAGGAAACACCAAAACACAAGAATTCAAATTACGGTTTTGGTGTAATTACTTCACAAGAAAGAGGTATTAAATTTTATAATGTTGAAGAGGTAGCTCACGATAAAGATGTTTGGAGTGTAAAATATCAACCGCATACTTTTTTAAAAAAAACAAAGCAAGATGAACTATTTCGTTAAAGTTTAGTCAGTTGTTTTTCGTCATATTCAAGGGTAAGATATTTGGAAGTTTTCTTATAGATTATAATCGGGACTGAAATCTTTTCGTGCTTTGTAGAGGTCTTAACATCGTAGGTATCTGGTTTAATTGACACTGGTTGTTCCCCAATAAATCCGTCAATACCCTTGGACTCTTCTTCTGGCGTTGCTAAACGATATGGCTTCCTATATTTTTCAGATAACTGGGTGAGAATTGCCTTTTGAAAAAGCAATCCTTCTGCGGTCTTCACAAATATCAGGTCTTCCACCCAAGCACGTATCATATCTTCATCAATATGTTTTATAGCATCTTTCAAATTGGCAACAGAGGCTGTAATTTTTGTTGTGGCATTTTTTATGGCATCAGGGTGTTTTTTAAGATACCACTTTTTCCATTCAGCAATTTCATTATGTGGACATTCTTGAATTAAATCGGACATCTGTCCAACAACTGATGGGCGTGTTCCCTTTGCGTTTTGATTTGCAAGATTTATAATCTGGGTAGTATATTTTGGAAAGTCACAAGGTGTAATTTCGTTTACTTCAAATACTTCTTCAATAGGTATCTTATAATCAGCCATTTTAGCCTCCCAGATATTATAATAATCCTAACACTAAACCAGGGACCAGTCAATTTTAAACATTGAAACATCGTATAAAAACCTGGATTTATTGTATTTTTGGTGATAAGATAAGAATCACTTAAAGTTATTAGTTAGAAATATCTTTTGATATTTTGCTAATTGGTTAATTTATAACCGCAACACAAAGAGTTAATTTTTATCAGGGGGATTATATGCCAAAGCACAAACTGGACTGAACCCCTCCGACTGGACACCCGGATTAGAACAAATTAGCCTGCTCCTGCAGTTCTTCGAACTCTACCGGCGGAACATATCCAATCGACGAATGTAATCTTTTCTTATTATACACCTCCTCTATGAAGAATGGAACGCTTTTTAGGACATCATCTATGGTCTTGTAATCCCACATATATACCTCTTCGGCCTTGATTGTTTTCATAAAACTCTCGGCCTGCGCGTTGTCGTAAGGGTTACCCTTATTCGACATGCTTATTACAAACTTCTTTTCTTTAAGAATCGCCACGTAGTCGTTGCAAGCGTATTATACGCCACGGTCCGAATGATGGACAACACCTTCGCCGGGTTTACGCTGCTCTATGGCCATTTTGAGCGCCCCAATTGCCAGTGCGGCATCAAGATAGAGCGATATATTGTAGCCTATTACTTTCCTTGAAAAAGCATCCAGCACCACCGCCAGATAAACAAATCCATTCATGATTCGTATATAAGTTATATCGGATCGCCACAGCTGGTTTATAGCAGTCAAAATCATGGCGTTTGCGAGATTTGGGTATATCTTGTACTGGTGATTGGAGTCCGTCGTCTTTATCCATTTGCGCTTGTAAACCACCAACAGTGAGCTTTCCCGCATGATTTTAAGCACTTTTTTGTGGTTTACCATCACGCCTTCGCGGTGCAGTTGTTCTGTGACCCGCCTGTAGCCATAGCCTGCGAATTCCAGAACGATGCGTTCAATCATGTCCATTAAATCACAGTCTGTTCTTATTTCTTTAGGGGTTATTCCTTTGGCCTGGTAGTAGTAACTGCTGCGGCTCAACCCCGTCATTTTGCACCACCGTTTGACCTCTCCTCGTTGTCCTGTTCCTGTTCCTGTACCTGTCCGCTGAATAAATTCACGCTTTTTTTTGGAGATTTTGCCAGGTTTTGACAAGCCGATTTTAAAAAATCGTTATCCATAGTCATTTGTCCGAGCTTCCGCTCAAGCTCTCTGACTCGTTCTTTCAGGCCTTCTACCTCTTCCGGCTCGTTGCCGTACTTTCCGCAGGCATATTGCTGCTTCCAATTCTGCAGCAATCCGCCTGAGATTCCGTACTTTCTGACTATCTGCGCCGGTGTGCTTATCTTTGAAAGCAGCTCCTCTATTACCTTCCTCTTAAAATCGCTATCAAACTTCCTTTTTGGTCTCATTTC
>JAJFUW010000215.1 GCA_021372235.1 Spirochaetia bacterium | reverse complement strand
TTTTATCTTTTTCATATTCATGGTAATTATGGCGCCGGCGTATGTATATTCGGATACGGATACGCCCACGGCTACACCCACACCTTCGGCTTCACCTACGTTTACATGCACGCCAGAAACTCAGGCGGCCTATTTCCAGGTTCAAGCGCCTTCCTCGGCGCAGGCAGGCGAACCCATATATATTACGGTTACGGCCATAACATCCGGCGGGACGCAGTGTTATGGTTATGACGGCATTATAGATATTTCCACATCATCTACTGTCAGCGAATTGCCGGCGGAATATACTTTTATGCCCGCCGACAACGGGACAAAGATATTTGAAATAAAGTTAATGACCGCGGGCGACCAGACGGTGGATATAGCGGATATCTATGGAAAAACATCCGGCGGTACAACTATGCTCACGGTAAATGCCGGCCAGCCGGATTATTTCACTGTTGCCGCACCTTCAACAGCAAAGGCCGGCGAAGCGTTCTATATAACCGTGACCGCGAAGGATTCATATAATAATGTTTCAACGAAATACCTGGGGGCTGTTAGTTTTTCTTCCACGGACAGTATGGCTGTCCTGCCGGATGATTCGACTTTTATTGCGGATGATGGCGGAAAAAAAATATTGGCATGTACACTGAAAAGCAAGGGGGCACAGACTGTATCGGCTGTCGCGGTATTTGATGCGTCTGTCTCGGGTTCGAGCAATATGATAAGCGTAACGGCAGGGAAACTTGCCAGGTTCAACGTCAGCGCACCGGCGAACGCAAATCCGGGAACGGAGTTCAATTTTGCGGTAACGGCGGTGGACGGTTACAATAACGCGGCGGACGGATATACCGGCACCGTACATTTTACATCTACGGACTCGGGCGCTGTATTGCCGGCAAATTATTCTTTTTCGGCCGGCAATTATGGATCTGGCGTTTTTACGGCAACGCTCAATAATGCCGGGAATATGACGATATCCGTAAATGATGCCGCCGCAACGACAATAACCGGGACAAGCGCGAATATTGCGGTCAGCACTGCCACTGACCCTTACAGCCAGCCGCTTATGCTGACATCCTATCTATCGACAGCAAATAAATACCAGTTTGTATATATACTGTTGAATTCACCGTCCGCAAAAATAATTCCGGTAAATGCTTTTCTTGAATACGATGTATATATACCTCCGGACAGCGCCAGTTTTTATACGGGTATCGATTTTGCCGGAAGTGTTTTAGGGAATTTCAGGGATTTCGGGCAGGCAACGCAAAATTATCTGATAGACCAGAATGGCATACGCTGTCACCCGTCAATGGACCTGTCGGGCCGCGCTAACGGCAGGTGGTATCACAGGAAGATAGACATAGGTGCAACGGGAGGCATGACTTACATTGAAACATCGCTTGCCCAGGATACCGGGAACAGCGAACTCAATGGGGCGCCTTCGAACAACGCGGGGACATTTAATGCGGTTTTCGACAATTTGACATTTAAAAATTCATCCGGGACCGTGTTGACAAATATCTTTACCAATAACAGCACGATACCGCACAATAACGGCACTATGGTGGACGGAAACATATCAGCCAACATGGGAGACGGAGGAATCAGCACTAACGATGCAACGCACGCTGCGCCACTGAACAACTATATATGGATTATCAAGAACCTGTCTCTTTCCTCCACTCCCGGCGGCGGCGTGACGGCCGACGGGCTGCACTCTTATACGGTTACCGCGCATGTATCGGCACCGGGAACTACCTCCGTGGCTTTCGCTCTTGTCGATTTTGCGTCAGACAGGATACAGGATATTGTGGTGCCTGTCAAAGTCAGCCTGAACACAAAGGCCATAACCGACTGGAACGGAAATGCCCGTGCGTGCATAACGTCAACAAAAAGCGGGACTGCAAACATTACGGTCGGCTCCGGCCATATGCAAAAAATCATAACTCTGAATTTTTCCGCAGGGCCGGCGACAAAAGCGGCTGTTATTCCGTCTTATATTTCGGCTGTAACCGGAGTACAGTCCTCGTTCAACGTGAGACTGGAGGATAAGTACGGAAATTTCGCGTCGGACGCCAGGGGAATGACCCTGGTATCAAACTCGCCGACCATGCTGTTTTCATCCGACAACGGCGTCTCCTGGCAGACAACGCTAACGGTAAGCGGAAACTCGGAACGGAGCGTTCTCGTTGTTGATTCGGAACCGAACACCGCGGTAATAACCGTGGCCGCGCCCGGCGTTGCAACGGCGTATGGGACGATTTACATCAATAATTCCCCCAGCGTTTCCTTAATTGCCGCTCCACAGGCGGATAACGCCGCGGCCGGGACAGCAAAAATTTTTACCGTAGCGTCACTGGATTACGCGGGAAACAACTCCCATTATACAGGAGCGGTTACTATAACTTCGGCTTCTTCAACCATGAGATTTTCAACCAATGGAAAGGATTATGGTTCTTCAATAGTCAGGAATATGGTCGACGGAAGGCTCGACATCTATTGTTACGATACCGTTGCCGCGTCAAATGTAACGGTGACCGTTGCATCCTCGGGTTTAACGCCGGCGGTTCTTTACAGGACAACCGTTGCCTCAACCCCGGCCATGCTGGACGGATGGCCGGACAGGTACTCGGTTGTTGCCGGACAGTCGGTGACCATAACGGCAAAAATAACGGACGCTTTCGGAAATCCGGTCGCGGGCAGGTTCATCACTTTCACGGCCCAGGTGCAGAACGGTAACGGCGATTCGGTTCTGACCCCGAGCGGAAACTCGACTAACGCGCAGGGTGTAGTTACGGTTGTGTTTCGTACCAAATCGACAGAAGCCGCTTACAATTATTGCATAATGAATGCTGTGGGGCTGTTGGGAAAAACGGTCACCATATCTGCGGCCGATCCGGCGGGCGCGGTTTTATATTCTTTCCAGCCCAAACCGATGTCGCTGGGTGCCGACAAATCAGCGGTATTATACATCAGTTCAAAAGACAGCGGAGGATATAATTCGCCGGCACCGACAAATCACAACAATGTATTTGTTTATACGGTGATGCCCGCAGGGAACACCGGCGTGGCTTTCTCATCAAACGGCGGTATGAACTGGTATACGGGTGTCACCATAACCCTGGATTCGGCAGGAATGGGGCAGGTACTTCTCAAATCGCATTTTCCGGGAACTTATTACCTGAAAGGCATTGATACGAATAGCATCGGATCGCTCACTCCGGCAGGAACCACGCTGACAGTGTCGACCGCATACTATGCCAGAGTGCTGCCGGTTACGGGTCAGTCAGCACCCGCCGGAACGACGGTCACAGCCGGCGTTCAGATAGTGGACCAGAATGGTAATTCGGTCAACTTGCAGGGGGTGAGGGTTGATTTTTCCACGAACCTGGGCTCCGTGAGCCCAAGTATTGCATATACGGACGTTTATGGCAGGGCTTCAACCAGCCTTACGCTTTCCATAAATGCCTATGCGCAGCATTTGGTTACGGCTACCATATACAATCCTGATGATGTAAAAACTTCCGCC
>JAJFUW010000214.1 GCA_021372235.1 Spirochaetia bacterium | reverse complement strand
AATCCTCCCATTTCAGTATACTGGGTAAATATCAGGGTTTTCTCACCGTTCTCATGTATGGTATCCATGAGTTCCATAAGCATAGCCGCCTTGCCTGATTTTTCCGGCTCGTGTCCCCCGCGTTTGGCATACTGAGACGGGTGATTGCATATCTGCTTCAGTTCGGTCATGAGTTTGAGGACCCTGCCCCGCCGTTCTATTCCTTCGCTTTCTTCTATTATTTTCATTTCCCTGTCTATGACCGCCTGATATACCGCGGCCTGTTCCTTTGTAAGACTGCAGTAGTCGTCTATTTCCACTTTGTCAGGCAGGTCGTTTATTATGCTTTTATCCGTTTTGAGCCTGCGTATCACGAATGGCGCGGTTATTTTCCGGAATTTTTCCGCGGTTTCCCTGTCGCCATACGCCTCCATGGGTACGGCGTATTCTTTTATGAATTTATCCCTGCTTCCCAGGTAGCCGGGATTTAAAAATTCCGATATGCTGTAATACTCGGCCAGCCTGTTTTCAACGGGTGTGCCTGTCATGGCCACGCGTATGTCCGCTTTTATGGATTTGACGGCCTTCGCCTGCCCGGATGAGTCGTTTTTTATGGTTTGAGCCTCGTCAATGGCCATTACCGGCCACTTTATGCAGGAAAACCGTTCCTGTTCCCTCCTCAATATGCCGTATGTGGTGAGTACAAGGTCCTTGTTTTTTATCTCAAATTTCCGTTCATTCCCGTGATAAATATACGTCCTCAGTTTCCCGGCAAACCTGCCTATCTCCTTTTCCCAGTTTGTCAGCAGTGTCGTGGGCATCACTATCAGGCCTGGATGTTTTTTGAGGACACCCTCTTCTTTCAATTTCAGGCAAAGTGCGATTACCTGCACTGTCTTTCCCAGCCCCATGTCGTCCGCTATCAGACTGCCGAACTTAAGTTTCGCGTTCTTATAGAGCCACTCATACCCCCGGCTCTGGTATTGCCGCAATGTTGCCGTCAGACTTTTCGACACCCCCACGCTTTTGACGTTCATAAGTTCATCCATCATCCTGCGCATATCCGGTGAAAGTTCTATGCCGACCCCGTGAATCTGCCCCGAGAGCGCCGCTTTTACGGCCTCATACGGTTCCATGACCTGACGCCTGCCCGCCAGTTTTAATATCCTGTTTATCTCTTCTTCGCCAAGATACAGATAGGAATCCCTGAATTTTACCAGTCCGCCGTACTTTCCGGCGAGAGCCGCGAATTCTTCCGCGCCCATCATTTCCCCGCCTATCGCTATCTTCCAGTCAAATTCATAGGCCGTTCCCCGGCCAAAATACGATTTTATGTTTCCCGCGCCCTTATTTTTGACCGGTGCCATATAAAGCCGCGGTTTCAGTATGTTATCCAGGCTTTTGGGCAGTGCAATTCCGTAGCCCAGCATTTTTAACTGCGGAAGCATGCTGAAAAATATCCGCGTAAAATCCGCGGTGGATATGCGCGCCTTTTTCTCCCCTCCCGACGCCACATGGGCCTCCATACCGGGGATTGCATCGGCCAGTATGCCGGAGTTTTTTATCATGGACTGCCTGAAATCGTTATATTTTTCATCCGCCATAATTGTTTTCAGCGGTATCATGTTCCCCGGTTCATTCTTTTTCTCAGCCATTACTTCCGCCAGAAAACATTTT
This sequence comes from Spirochaetia bacterium, assembly GCA_021372235.1. GTDB lineage: Bacteria > Oederibacteriota > PGYV01 > PGYV01 > Palsa-1178 > JAJFUW01. Next base: position 3,741 of record JAJFUW010000214.1, on the reverse strand, counting down.
TTTGATTCTTCTATTTTCAATACCGGTATTATGGAACCGGCCCCTATGCGGAGCCTTTCAAGCCATATATTTATGGTCCCCGGTATCTCCTGTTTTACAAAAGTGTCGGCTTTATACCGTTTACCGTGCAAAAACATATCCTCTATCTCATCGGTATTATTAACCGTGCTTTTATTCAGAATATGCACCATGAGCGTCAGATAAAATACCGCCGCGGTATATGCCGGGTTGTTTATCCGCGCGCTTTTGCCGCCGGTAACCTCCATACCTATGCCGCCGCCGCGGAACAGCCTGTTTATTTTTACGATAATGTCGTCAATATTCTTATCCCCGCGGGCCGGCTCCCAAATAACGGTATAACCGGAATCCGCTCCCCGTATTATCACAGGCAGATAAGCTCTCCTGCTTATCAGCGACTGCGCAAACCGCAGGCACATATAGTGCGCCCTAATGCTTTCATTATATTCATCAATGTGAGTTTTTTCCACGTTTTCCAGGATGCCGATTACGCTTTCTTCATCTTTTACCCGTAATTTTGCGTCTCCGTCGCGCAAAAAAGATTTTTTCAGCCTGAAACTGTCATCCAGAATTATGTCTATGTCCCTGTAGTCACCCGTTGATATGCCTGTTTCCTGCCTTAATCCGGCAGACAACGCCGACGACAATAACTCTTCATTCCTTATATACATACCGTGGAGTTTCGCCTTAAAATCACCGGTTTTATCGAATAACGGCCGGGAACTCAGCAGTGCCGCCGGAGAAGACTCGTTTTTGACAATTTTTGTAAAATCAATATCATTGTCATAAGCGCCGCTGTCCGTCATCCGGCTTTTAATGCCGGCCAGCATCTCCGGCCCGGTCTGTACCGCATTATTACCGGTCACCGATACTTTTTCCCCGGCCGCGGCAAAAGATTCGGCCAGGTCAAAATCATGCAGGTCAAATACGATAAATGGGTTTTTATCTATTTCATTGGCTATCAGGTATATGACGGCGGCTATATGCTTGCACGTTACAGCCGAATCCGGGCATGAGCAGTATGTTTTCAGGTCACGGGCGCCTTCCGGGAAAAGTTTTATCCCTTTCCTGTGCAGTGCGTCGTGGAGGCCCTCGTGCAGTTCGTGCCTTAGCAGTTTCGACAGGTACAGTTTGTTCTTTGATATCTCATTCGTAATTATCTTTTTTTCCGCAGTGGTGAATTTTTTAGCGGTTATTTCCACGTCATAAATCCACGAGCCCCTGACTTTCGCGGTGACTTGCCCGTTTTTTATCTCTATTTTCATAACTGAACCGTTCCTGGCATACCGCCTGCCCCGCGGCAGGCGGTTGTCAAAATCAACGGACGTGAGGGAATCGAGCCATTTTTTTCCCCACCATGTATACCCGAAATCAACCCTTTGCATGCAGGTATCCGCCTTTATCCGGAATTTATAATCCCGAATTTATTATACGACATAGATATAAATAAAAAAACTCTTTTTTAGCCGGCCTGCTATCGGACTCGCTCGTATGTGAGCGGTCTCTATAGTTCAAATCCACATCCCCGCGCACTTAACCTCCGTTTTACGTCTCCTTAATAGTATTGTTTTATCAGAAAGCCGGATTATACACAACTCGTGTGCGTTTTTTACTTGTCCTGTCGCAAAAAGATGATGCCTCGACTTATATAAATGGCCTGATATAATTTGTTCACATATAGCAGGAGTCGCTGTGTGAATACATTTTTAGTTGCGGGTGTATCCATATTACTGGCATTATTTGTTTCATGCTCCAAAAATTCTCCGACAAACCCGGCAGTTGCTTCGGCAACTCCGGAGGATACCCGGGCGTTCACGATTACAGCCACTCATTTCATAACAGGAACGCTTACAGCAACTCCTGCAATTACAAAAACCTGCTCGATTACTGAAACGTCCGGCATGACTTCAACAATCACTGAAACCGCGACAATTACATCCACTCCGACGACCACAAACTCCCCGACGGCGGCGGAATACGGTTCAATGACCGCCGACAGGAGCCTGTTTCTCACCGGGGAAACAGGCATAACAGTTGTTATGATATATACCGCGGCCAGGGACTGGAACCCTTCAGCGGGGCACGGCGTGCTCGAGATAGGCCTGCCGCCGGATTTCAGCCCTTTTTCCACAAACCCGTTTGACGCGGGCTATGTCACCATATCATGCCCTGAACGGCCTGTACAAAATGTCGCATTCTGCTGCGGGGATAACATGCGAATCTATATAACCGTTCCTGATATGAATGCCGGGGATACAGTTACTGTGACCTACGGCGATAAATCAGGCGGCGGACCGGGCGCCGTCGCCGCGGCGTATGAATTAACCGGTAATTTTGAATGCCTCGTAGGGATGGACGGCGACTATACCGACGGCATTCAAAACAGCCCCCAGTGCCTTGTCAGGTATGCCACAGCCACCTGTACCGAGACCTTGATTGCGTCAGCCACTCCGACATGGTCCGCAACTTTCACAATAACAGAGTCGGCAACACGCTCGGCCACGCGCACAATAACGGATACAGGCACGCCCACATTTTCCCGCACAGTAACTGAAACAATGACCCCTACACCGACAACTACAATTACGCCGTCCTTTACTTCCACACCCTACAATATCAATTTCGGCGGTTCAGGTTACGACTGTTTTAATTCCGTCTGTGCCGACGCTTCCGGCAATATTTTTGCCGCCGGGTATACAAATTCATACGGTGCCGGCAACAACGACGTGCTGCTGGTAAAATATGACGCCAATGGTAACGAACTATGGTACAGGGCTTACGGTACCGCCGGCAAACAGGAGGTTGGGAACAGCATAAAAGCGGTATCCGCCGGCGGGTTCGTAATAGCGGGTTATGTGTATGACAGCACTTCGGGCACGTTTTACCTGATACGTACCGACGCCGACGGCAACCCGGTCTGGGAAAAAACATACAGGAACACCACAAAAACAGCTTCTCACGATATCGCATACAGCGTTCTGGAAGACTCTTACGGCGGCTTTATCGTAGCGGGAGAATCGGATAAAGGCATAACCTTCGACGACAATTCCATGTACACTATAAAAACCGACGCATCGGGAAATTACGTTAACTATTTTTCGTATGATACTTCCGGCATTGATATGTGCAGGGACGTGGTGCAGGTGACACAGTATGATTTCTTCTTTGCGGGCGGGAGCATGAACGGCGCGTCCCGTGACATGATGATGATAGACGCTTCACTGCAGTACAACACCTGGCAGGACAGGTGGTTTTACACGGCGTCGCCGGCCTCGACGGACACGGCTTATTCCATAATAAAAACTTCTTCCGGTGGATATCTCCTGGCAGGCAGTTCAAGCGGTGATTTTTACGCGGTAAACGCGGCGGCTAACGGCAGTGTCATAGACAGCAGGACTTGGGGATATTCTTCTGAATTTGAGATGTTTTACAGCGCAGCGGAAACAGCGGATGGCTACGTGTGCGTTGGATACAGCAACGTGCACGGCAGCGACATATATTACGTAAAATACGACAAAACGCTTTCAAATCCTTATCTGTGGGATGATTACATAGGCGGGACAGGGGAGGACATAGGACGCTGCGTAATTTCCGTGACAGGCGGAGTTATAATAGCCGGCAGCACGTATTCTTACGGCGACGGCTCTGTAAACGGATATATTACCAAGATTGACTCCAACGGCGTCAGGGTCCGGTAGTTTAAAACCCGCTCTAAAAACCGGT
>JAJFUW010000210.1 GCA_021372235.1 Spirochaetia bacterium | reverse complement strand
CCAGTCCGGCACGTCTGAAACCGTTGGAAAAACGGTCGGAGCATCTCTGTGATACTTCGAGCTTTTATTGAGGGCTTCAATCCATGGCTCGTCATCCGGCGTATTCGGACGGCCGTAGCGTACGGGAATTTTCAATATATTCTCCGGAAAGGCAACGGTCTTTTTAGCCTTCATGGCAATATTTGTTTGAATTCAGGCAAAACGCTAATAAATAATGTGAGAATTGGTAATATCTCAATTGTCAAGGTACAGTTTTGGGCTATTGGTAAATAATGGGATTTTTGGTATAATGTCTTTACACAAACTCGTGCCAAAAATTTCTATAAGGAGGGATACGATATGAAAAGAATGATAATGTCTGTTTTTATTTTAATATCAGCAGGAATTGCGTATGCCGGAGATTATCCCGACCAAATAAAGTTCGCAGGTCAGACTCTGGGGCTCGTATGCACCAAGACCGCGGGCGTTAATTTTACGGCAGAGTTCATACCGCCGGGTCAGCGGATTTCGAAAACTAACAGCAAAATTACAATTGTATATTATCCCTCTGTGACGCTCACCGCCGTGGAGAAAACAACTGCAATCAAAACAGAGATAGATGGCAGGATAAAATCGGGTGACCCGGTTGCCATGGCCAATGTAATGAATCTGGATTACTCCCACAACAGGGAGGCGGTCATATATGTCACAAGGTCCTACAATAATTTCAGTGTTTATGAGAAATCAATTATCTACCTCGGGAATACGGCCAACGGAATAATGACAGTTGAATTTTCCAGGAGATACAACGTAAAAAAACAAAACGATCCGGGTGTGAACGATTTTCAGGAAGATTTTTTTAAGGCGGAGGACGGGTACCTCTCTGAATTGAGAACTACAAAATGGCCCCTGCCTGAAAAAGAAAAGGAAACAGGTACTTCCCGGGATGTGCCATGAGACACAGCGTCCGGCAAATAGGTGCAGCTGTACGAATACACATAACATAAACGACACCATGTCTCGACAGCAGACATGCGAAAAAACCTTCAAAATACAGCTTCTATACTATTTGTGCTGACACCCGATGCGATTATATTAATTTTGGTGCAAAATATAGAAGGGCAAATATGTGAACAGACAATTGCGCATCGCTTTTTAGAAATAGGAAAAACATGCAATAAATACACGTAAATAAAAGACGCCAATATAATCATGTAAATTAGTATGACGACTAATGTCGAGGCACGGTCCCGCGGGGGCTTTTGCATTGACTTCAGCGATAACTATTCCGGGAAAATTTCCTTCATCGCATTTAATGCCTTTTTCCTGTCCTTTTTGTAAATGAAATACGCATTTACCGACGCAAAGAGCGCGCCGGCCGCATCAACGATAAGGTCAGACATGGTATCGCGCAGACCGCTGCCCTGATAGGGTTTGCCCATGAGCATGGATGTGGATGGCAGGTCCCATTTTTGATTTGCCGTGCCGAAAAAAACGTCAATTATGAATTCAAAAACCTCCCACATCACGCCCATCGTTACAGCAAACGTAAAGGCAAACACCGCTATCAGCGCGGGGCTCAGGTTCATGGAATACTTTTTGTTGATGATGTAGATGCATATGACGCCAAGATAGCCGATGATTACTCCCGACATTGTGTGCAACAGGTCGTCCCACCAGAAAAATCTGTAGTACAGGTCAAACCTGACGCTCACAAATATGCTGGCGTAGATGAACGTCACTATGGTAGCCTCGATGGAAACCGGCAAATGTACCTTTGCACCGCGGTCCAGCATGTCCGGTATGTAGCATAGCACAAGGGTAAGCAGGCTCCAGAGCAGCAGCTCAACCTGGCGGCTGACAGCGTTGAACCTGCCGCTGAATGTATGGGAATTGGATACAATGAGGTCGTAAACCAGCATGCCGGTATGGAATATTATCCCTATGACAAGCAGATACCTGATCGAACGTATTATGATATTCCGCTTATGGTCGGAAACGTTGTGATGCATTTACCACCTCTTTTTTGAGATATAATACAACGGTAAAGATGAAAAATCAATCAGACTTCGCCGGATTAAATCATCCCGGTTTGTGCAAAATTACGTCTTTTTTATGGACAAAGGAAACAACTTTAAAATACACTTTCTGATTTTTCATCAAACCCGGACAGTATATCAGAATTAAAACAGTATATCAGAATTAAAATAGGAATTTAACTTGACGGCTTATATGTTTTCGTATAGATTATCAAACATGTCTTTGGAACGCAGTATTTAAATAACATATTGTATACTGCCGGAAGCCCTAAAAAAAACAGCAAGGCAGGCGGATGAACATTAATGCTGAAGGAGACGGAAAAACGTGAAAAAAAATTTCGGCTTTCTCGTCCTGGCACTTTACATCGTTTTACAAGCCCATGGTTTATGCTATTGTACCGATTTTTATCCCACGGGCATGGATCTTACATGGACCTATGAAGGCTACATGAAATCAGAACCCGCAAAGAAGCTGAATGTCGTGGCGTCCATAGTCAGCGTGGAAAAGGTCGGAGGTAAAGAGTACTATTACTATTCGGCTCCATCTGTAGATGTCAGGTACTTTGTCCGTAAAGATGACAAATGGGGATATATGAAACTGATAAAATATCCGTTCCCGGTACTCAAATTTTTAACCGTGGATGTTTACCTGGAACCTGAGATAAAGTTTATAAAGTTCCCGTATCGGGTCGGTGACGAGTGGGAACAGTTGATCGAAGCTGAGGCTGTTTTAAAGCCTTTTAAAATGAAACTCAAAATAAAGGTAAAATTCAATGTACTGGATTCGGAAAAATTCATTTATGACGGCAAGGAATACGAAGCTTTTCACGTCAGGTTGGAACGCCATGAAGGCAACGGCACGGTCAGGATAGAGGACAACTGGTTCGCCGAGGACCTGGGGTTTGTGAAGGGCGAAACGCCGGAATACACCATACAACTTAAGAATTTCAGCCAAAAACCTTGCAGTCAATGAAATAAAACTTTAGATATGCAAATATATAGTTATATATATAATACCTCTGCGTTATTTGTTTGGCTAAAAGGCTATAAGGATATTGGCTAAAAAACCACCTGCGGCAACCAATGTTTGCTTTAACAAAGCAAAAAACTATGTTATTATCTTTTGAGTTATTTTATTTGTTAAACCATGGGAGTAAAATTGAAGTATAATTTTGTACATCTTCACCTGCACACAAAGTATTCCATGCTCGACGGCATGTGCCGTTTTGAGGATATCATAGAGTCCTGCCGGATGAACAACATGCTATCCTGTGCCATAACCGATCATGGCTATATGTACGGGGTTGTGGAATTCTATGCGGCACTGTCCAGAGCCGGTATTAAACCCATTATCGGACTTGAAACATACGTTGTTGAGGATATAAAACAGAAAGCCAGGGAAAAAAATCATCTGATATTGCTGGTCAAGGAAGAGGCCGGCTATAAAAATCTTCTTAAAATAGCCAATTTTGCCGCTACTACCGGGTTCTATTACAAACCTACGGTTGATAAAGAGTTTCTCCAGAACCATTCCGACGGTCTTATAGCGCTCTCGGCATGCCTGCAGGGCGAAATCCCCGCCCGTATAGTGGCAAATAACCCGGACACTGCTGAGATTGCGGCGCGGGATTATCTCAAAATGTTTGGCGAGGGCAATTTCTTCCTGGAACTGCAGAACCACGGGTTGGAAGAGGAGATAGTGATGAACCGCGGGTTAAAGGAACTCTCAAAGAAGCTTTCTATACCTCTGGTGGCCACCAATGACGTCCATTACATGAAAAAGGACGACGCCAGGGCGCAGGACCTGCTGGTGTGTATCAAAACAGGTAAAAAACTAAATGACGCGGACAGGCTTTCTTTCAAAACCGACGAATTTTATTTCAAAAACTTTCTCGAGATGAAACAGGCCCTGCCCGAAGACGAAGACGCGATAATGCGCTCATCCGAGATTGCGGCCATGTGCAAGTTTGAACTGGAACTCAATAAAAGGAGTTACATGCCTTCATACCCGACCGTGGGAGGTCTCTCTTACGAAGCTTACCTGGAAAAACTCGCAAGGGACGAATTCAAAAAGAAGTTCCCTTCGCCCTCGCCGGAAGAGACTGCGCGGTTCGAGCACGAGATTGCCACTATAAAAAAGATGGGATATTCAGGTTACTTTCTCATAATCCGCGAGATAATCGGGTTTGCCCGGGCAAATAACATACCGGTCGGGCCCGGAAGAGGTTCTGCCGCGGGGTCACTGATATGTTATGTGCTGGGTATTACCAGTTTGAATCCGCTGAAATACAACCTCCTTTTCGAGAGGTTCTTGAACCCTGAGCGCGTCTCGCCGCCCGATATAGACACGGATTTTGCGGACGACGGCCGTGACAGGGTCATAGATTTTATTGTAAAGACTTTCGGAAACGACAGGGTTGCGCAGATAGTCACGTTCCAGCAGTTAAAGCCCAGAGCGGCAATACGCGATGTCGGCAGGGTGCTGGATATCCCGATTTCAAACGTCAACAAGTTCTGCAAGGTCATACCCGAAGGCCCGGCTGTAGCTTTCAAGGACGTGATGAAAGACCCGCAGTTCCAGGCCTTTGTCAACGATCGGGAAAACCAGCCGTGGGCCGATGAGATACTGGAATTTGCACAGAAAATAGAAGGCATGCTGAGGCAGGATTCAACCCACGCCGCGGGCGTCGTTATTGCGCCCGACACGCTGACACAGTTTGCGCCGCTGGCCATACCAAAGAGCGCCGGGGACGGCGAAGAGGCGGGCGCGGTGCTCGGTTACATGTCGCAGTATCAGATGGAGAGCCTCGAAAAGATAGGACTGCTAAAATTTGACATATTGGGTTTGCGTAACCTGACGGTCATAAAAAAAACCCTGGAAATAGTCAGGAATACGCGCGGCATAGAGATAGAGATGAAAGAGGGCGACTACCAGGACCCGGCGGTGTACGAACTGCTGAGCGCGGGCAAAACACTCGGCGTGTTCCAACTGGAATCCGAGGGTATGCGCGATACCCTGCAAAAAATGAAACCGACCTGTTTTGAAGACATCATAGCCATAATATCGCTTTTCAGACCGGGCCCTATGAAGATGATAGACGATTTTATAAAACGTAAAAAAGGACTGCAGCCCATAACGTACGATTTTCCCGTGCTGGAAGAGGTATTAAAAGAGACCTACGGCATAGCTGTTTATCAGGAACAGGTGATGCAGATAGCCGTAAAAGTGGCGGGTTTTACCATGGCAAAAGCGGACAACCTGCGCAGGGCCATGTCAAAGAAAAAAGAAAAAGAGATGGCGAAAATAAAGGTGGAGTTCCTCGAAGGGGCCAAAAAAAACAGGATAAACGAGGAAAAAGCTTCGGATCTTTTTGAAAAATTGGAGCAGTTCTCATCCTACGGTTTCAACAAATCCCATGCCGCGGCTTACGCGGTTCTGGCGTACCAGACCGCATACCTGAAGGCACATTACCCGGCCGAGTATGTGGCGGCGCTCATGACATCGGTTATGCACACAATAGACAAGACGGCATTTTACATAGACGATGCCAGGGAGAACAATATCTCGGTGGCAAAACCGGATATTAACCGCAGTATGGTTGAATTTTCCGTGGAAAAAGGTGTTGTACGCTACGCGCTTGCCGCGATAAAAAACGTGGGAGTGGGTGCGGCCGAGGCAATAGTTTCAGAGAGGAAAGAGAATGGCGATTACAAGGACATCTTTGATTTTTGCCGGAGAGTGAACGGCAGGGTTGTCAACTCGCGCGCAATTGAGGCCCTGGTCAAAGCCGGTGCTTTTGACTCCATATACCCGCTGCGCTCGCAGGTCTACGCGGCCATAGGCGAGGCCATGAAACAGGCGGA
>JAJFUW010000195.1 GCA_021372235.1 Spirochaetia bacterium | reverse complement strand
TTTTCTACTATTTTTTTCATCCTCGCAGGAGTATTGGTTGGTGAAACAAGATATATCAGGTAAAATCCCTTTTTAGCCGCGTAATTGCCAAACTCCTTTTCCTCGTCAAACGGCAGGTCTGGTATGATTGCGCCGTCCACGCCTGCTGCCAGGGCATCGTCCACGAATCTTTTTATACCATAGGTGTATATAAGATTGTAATAGGTCATGAACACGATCGGTATCGTGACTGTCCTGCGTATTTTTTTTACAAGTCCCATTACCTGCGCCAGGTTTGTCCCGTTTTTCATGGAACGCTCGCCCGCCTGCTGGATAGTCACCCCGTCAGCCACGGGGTCGGAGAATGGTACTCCCAGTTCTATCAGAGATACCCCCTCAGCGGCCATCGTATATATTATATCCTGTGTTGCCTTCAGGTCCGGATCGCCGGCCATTGTATATAGCACAAGATGCTTGCGCTTGCTGTTTTTTAGCATGTCTAAACGGTTCATGTGGCTCCTTTGCCGTAACGGCGTCTCAAGTAGTTTCGCATAAATTGAGACGCCCCTATTTTTGAGACGCCTTTTTTTGAAACCGGCCTAAGTACTCCCTGATGGTTCCCAGATCCTTATCACCCCTGCCTGATACGTTCACTATTACAATATCATTTTTCCTGAATTCTATTTTTTCCAGCATTGCCAGTGCGTGTGACGATTCAAGCGCCGGGATTATGCCTTCGGTCCTCGAAAGCAGCAGGCAGGCGGCAAGCGCCTCTCTGTCATTCACGCTACCGTAGGTTACCCTTCCCGTGTCTTTCAGGTAGGAGTGTTCGGGCCCAACGCCCGGATAATCAAGCCCTGCCGAAATGGAGTGCGTACCCAGTATCTGCCCGTCCTTGTCCTCAAGTATATATGTTTTGGAACCGTGGAGGACACCCACTTTACCCCGGTTCAGAGTGGCTGCGTGTTTTCCCGTCGAAAGCCCCAGTCCTCCGGCCTCAACTCCGGTGAGTTTGACGTACTTATCTTTCAGGAACGGGTAAAATATCCCCATGGAGTTTGAACCGCCGCCAACGCAGGCCAATATGTGGTCCGGCAGCCGTCCCTCGGCGGTTACAATCTGCTTTTTCGCTTCTTTGCCGATTACCGACTGAAAATCCCTGACCATCTCAGGATACGGGTGGAAACCCGCTACCGAACCTATAATATAGAACGTGGTGTCCACGTTTTCCAGCCAATCGCGTATGGCCTCGTTCATCGCATCCTTCAGGGTCTTTGTCCCGGAGGTTACGGGCACCACCTTTGTTCCGAGCATTTCCATACGAAAAACGTTCAGTTCCTGGCGCCGCATGTCTTCCTCGCCCATATAAACCTCGCACTCCAACCCGAACATGGCCGCTACGGTAGCCGCGGCAACGCCGTGCTGGCCCGCTCCCGTTTCCGCAATTACCCTGGTTTTGCCCATGCGTTTTGCCAGTAATATCTGCCCAATCGTGTTGTTTATCTTGTGAGCGCCGGTATGGCACAAATCTTCCCTTTTCAAATATACCTTTGCCCCATAACGCTTTGATAATATATCGGCGCGGTAGAGAGGCGTCGGCCTGCCGACGTAATTTTTCAGATAGTAATCAAGTTCCTTTTTAAATGCCGGGTCTTTCTTTGCGATGTAATACTGTTTTTCAAGTTCATCCAGCAGCGTGCGAAGAGTTTCCGGCGCGAACTTGCCGCCATAAGGCCCGAAAAAACCTTTCTTATCCGGTAACTTCATATTTGACTCCTGTTTTTAGCATTGTATTTGTGCGCCACACCCACCCGAGGGGACAATAACACCCGCAGTTTTTTTGGGCCTTGGGCCTCGGCCCCTTAGTATTACAGTCTGTAATCCTTTTCCGCTTTACGTGCCATTTTAAAGAACTGTTTCATTTTCACGGCGTCTTTTTTGCCCTTTGTACTCTCCACACCGGACGAAACATCCACTGCGTATGGCCTGACCGTCTTGATAGCGGCATATACGTTACCCGGGTTCAACCCACCTGCCAGAAAAAAAGTTTTTTTGATTCCTTTTAAAAGCCTCCGGTCAAAAACATCCCCTGTTCCGCCGTGTGCCCTGTCATTGTACGTGTCAAACAGCAGAGCATCAACACATTTTCCGTACTTTTTCACCTGTGCCTTGATATATGCCCTGTTTTTTACCTTCACAGCCTTGATAACCCTGGCATTGCGCACTTTACGTATATAAGCAGGGCTTTCGTCACCATGAAGCTGGACAAAATTTAATCCCGCCTTTTTTACCGTATCATTCAGTTTTGCTATATCCTCATTTACAAAAACACCCGCTTTTAAAACCGACGGTTTTATACGTCTAATTATCTCCTTTGCCTGCAAAGGCGTTATCTTCCTCGGGCTGTCCGCAAAGACAAATCCGAGTATATTTGCCCCCAATGCCTGTGCCAGACGGGCGTCCTTCAGGTTCGTAATACCGCAAATTTTGATACGCAATGCCTCTCCTTAATAACCGGTCAATACCGGGTCATACGGATTATGCCCCGTATTTGCCCTGCATCTTTCCTATTGCATCTTTAACATCCTTATCCGGCATCTTCATAAACATCGTCCCTATCAGCGCGCCCTTGATTCTGGGGTCGGTCGCCACATTGTCCAGGTCCTCGGGTTTGGTCATACCGCTCTCGATTATCACAATCTTGTCCTTTGGTATCTTTTTCATCAGTGTTTTGACTATGCCGAAATTTGTCTTGAACGTTTTCAGGTCGCGGGTATTTATGCCGATGATGTCCGTTCCCGAAGATATGGCCTTTTTCAGGTCGTCCCCGGAGTGCACTTCAACTATGGGGGTCATGTTCAAAAAGCGTGTTTTTCTCACAAATTGTACCACGCTCTTTTTGTCCAACGCCGCCGCAATTATCAGAACCGCGTCAGCCTTTGCCAGCCGCGACTCGTATATCTGGTATTCGTCTATTATAAAATCCTTGCGCAGGACTGGCAGTGAGGTATATTTTTTCACCTCTTCTATATATTCGAGCCTGCCGTCAAAAAACTTTTTGTCGGTCACGACAGATATCGCCCTGGCTCCGGATTTCTCATAGTTTTCCGCTATCTTCCTGACGTTAATGTTTGCCTTTATCACACCCTTTGAAGGCGACTTTCTCTTTATCTCCGCAATGACGGAAAAATCATTGTATTCAAAAATATCCCTGAAGTTTCGGTTCGCCGGCGCCTTCATAAGTTCAACCAAAAGTTTCTCCATGGGAAATTTTTCTTTTTTCTGTTTTACCTCCAGCTTTTTTGCCTTTATAATACGTTTCAAGATACTCATATATTCCTCCCGTTTTTTAGGCCATCCCAAATTCAAAAAGCCAAAACCCAAAAGTACGGCAACCCTCTGCCTGAAAAGTCTTTGGTTAAATTTTGACCTCTGACCTTTGAGTTTTGAGCCGATGACGTCTTTAACTGTTGGTGCATTCGATGAACTGTTTCAGTTTTTCCTTTGCCGCTCCGGAATCTATGATATGTTTTGCGAGTTCCACGCCTTCGGCCGGCGTGGCTGATTTGTCCGCTATGTACAGTGCAAACCCGGCGTTTAAAACTATGACATCCCTGTACGGGCCTTTTTCCGTGCCGTCAAATATCTCGCGCATGATACGAGCGTTAACATCGGGAGTACCGCCCTTTACCGCTTCCATCGGGGCTTCTTTTATCCCGTAGTCCCCGGGGTTGATGTAATAGGTGGTTGTTTCGCCGTCCTTGACCTCCGTGACCTTTGTGGGGCCGAACAGGGTTATCTCATCCATATTACCCTTGCCGCATACGACGGCAAAGTGCTTTAACCCCAGGTTTTTCAACACACCGGCAATCTTTTCTGTAAGGTTTTCTGAAAAAACCCCCATGAGATGGTGCGTGTGGCCGGCCGGATTAATGATGGGGCCGAGTACGTTAAATATCGTCCTGACCCCTATTTCTTTCCGGACCCCGCCTGCGTACTTCATGGCAACATGGCAAGCGGGTGCAAAAAAGAACCCTATTTTTGTGGTTTCAATGCATTGTTTTATCTTTTCATGGGGTATGTCTATGTTCACGCCGAGAGCTTTTAACACATCGGCGCTGCCTGACTCCGACGTGACCGACCTGTTGCCGTGTTTCGCAACTGCCACGCCCGCGGCGGCTGCTATTATCGATACCGCTGTTGATATATTTATCGTCCCGTAACCGTCTCCCCCTGTCCCGCAGGTATCCAGTATTATATCCTCTTCTATCCTAACTTTGTGGGCTTTTTCCCTCATGATAACAGCCGCAGCCGTTATCTCCTCGACGGTTTCTCCCTTCATCATCAGTGCCACGAGCAGTGCCGCTATCTGGGCATCTGTTGTCTGTCCGGTAGTGATAATGTCCATTGCCTCGCTCATCTCGTCAAACGTAAGGTCCTGAAGTTTGGTTACTTTCTGGATAAACTTTTTTAACATAAAAACATCCAAAAATTCTTGAAACAGAAACAAAAGCTATTAACAATCA
>JAJFUW010000192.1 GCA_021372235.1 Spirochaetia bacterium | reverse complement strand
CACGGCCATTACATGCATAAACGTTATAGCTCATGATCTCCAGTTTCATCTCCTTTTTATTTGGAAATTCTATTCTGGAAATAAGTGAAGCCGTGCCGTTTCCGCGGTCTAAGGGCCTGAACACAGCCGATCGTGTGCCTGCGTTATCAATGCTGTCACCGTCAGGCAGGCTTATGTCCGGCGAAAAAAAGCAAATCCGGAAGTTTCGTTATATCGGGGGCTCCGTGACTCCCTCTCTCATTGTAAAAAGTGACGGTATTTCCCTGAGGTCCCATACCGCAAAAAATTATGTCTCCGGAATCTTTTGGCTGCTCATATCCGCCAGGTCCTTTGCTGTTTTTTCAAGAAAAGGGTGTTCTTTGCCAAACACTTTGGCCGAGTCCCGCGAAAGACGGTATTTCCCCGCGGCGTTCCGGACATAAGCCCTGCCGCGTCCCGCCCGCAGCAGCACCATGGGTGTTTTCGCGTACGCTGCAAGCGACCTTGCTGTTTTTTTGTTTCATACGGAGTTTTTCCGGGGTATAAATATGCCCACATGACCCAGTGCTGTGATAACGGCGTATTTGGATGTTCTAATATTGTCACTGATCTCAAGCTGCCGTAATCTTTCTGTTCAATTGGGCCGCATATGTACACCGTCCGGAGTTGATTCCGTCTCCGAATACTGTGTTGATATCTCCGCTTTTATGACTTTATTGACCGCTTCCTGCACAGTACGGCCATACAGGTCCGCATAACTGAGAACGTTTTGCCGTTTTCCATATTATCCTTATCATGCTGTCTATGGAGCGAAGCGACCGGTGAGCAAACCTTGATTTTGGCCCGCGAAGGTGGGACTGTTCGTCATAACCGGTGAAATTCACGTGTATGACCCTCACGCATCTGGCTGTGTCTATCTTTGCTCCCGCGCCTATCACTTCCCGCACAATAACACAGGCGATGACCCTGAGGGGGATGTATTTTATCTGATGGAGCAGATTTGTACCTCTCATATAACCGCGCATGGAATCCATGAGTGCCAATATTAATTCCGCTGCGGCCGGAAGACCCCCTCCTATTTTGATATGAATATGCCCCTATTGCCAGGGGATTTGCAGCTGAAAACAGTGTTTTCCATCCTATGGCGGAGACGTAAAAGTGCGCCTCCCCGGCGCCCCCCCGGTAAATATATCCCCGTAGGCGCTTCCGCCTTTGAGCAGGGGTGCGCCCTTATTCCTGATGTGCTTTTCCATTTCCAGGGCATGGGCCGGATTAAACACGTTAAAAGCATCCCGGTTTTTTTGTGCCTGAAATTAAATGCCGGTACGCATCCTTTCACGCCGTAAAATATTTCTCCCTGAACGGCAGGCGTGCTGGAAGGCTGTCCGCTGTAATGCCTGTACTCCTTATAGCCTTCTCTCCTTAGCAGCATTTTCATATGGGGCATTTCGTTGCGGTACAGGGCCCTGGAAAATTCCGTATAGCTCAAACCGTATATCTGTATTATCACAGCTCCGGGTTTTGCCGGCTGCTCCTTTATCAAGGAAAGCCCGAGAAGTTTTACCATCCATGAATCGACGCTGAAAAAACGCCTTATCTCTGCCCGGCGTGTGTTAATCCTGCAATGTCCTCCCGCTCCTGTAATCCACTGTCCTTTTCTATCTGCGGTCCGTAATTTTGTCCGTATCGGCAGGCATGCCGACACGCCGGTTCCGGCACTTAATCATGCCGGAACACGGCGCAAAGTTGCCGTATGTTACAGTTTCTTTTTCCCCGTGAAAACCCAAACAACAAACAATATGGCCGCAAGCACAAGCAGGATGTGTATTCCGCCGCCGAGCGTATAGGATGTAACAAGCCCCAGGCCCCACAACACCACAAGGACAAGACTTGCAATAAAAAGGGTATTCATCATTTTTTATCCACTTCTCCCTTCTCGCAGGCTAATAGAGTATTCTAAATCCCAGTCTGGCTGAAAGTGTCCAGTCAATGGCCGGAACGAGAACTATCATTGGGGATATCTCGAGAAACACTTCCAGCGAGTCCGCCGGAAACAACTGCAGGCCAAAAGGTATCCTGCCTCCAAAATTGAACGTATTGTATGAATCTCCGGTAATTGCCGCGTAACCGCCTATTCCCGCGTAGTACGAAAACCTCTCTGCAATGGACTGATTTACAAGCCAGGCGTCAAGACTGACTCCTATCAGTGAGGCGTTCGGCATGAAATTCCACTCAAGCCCTATTACCGGGAACTGGCCGTATCTCAGGGATAACCCTGCTCCGCCGCCGGCACCCGTGCCGTTGCCGGCAAGGTTGCCGTACAGGCCTATTCCGTTCGAG
This sequence comes from Spirochaetia bacterium, assembly GCA_021372235.1. GTDB lineage: Bacteria > Oederibacteriota > PGYV01 > PGYV01 > Palsa-1178 > JAJFUW01. Next base: position 16,025 of record JAJFUW010000192.1, on the reverse strand, counting down.
TAATAAGCCCATGCCGGCGCCGCAAAGGCCAAAAACATCACAACCAAAGCGACCGGTGTTTTTTTCATGTTACCTCCTTGCATGTCAGATTTTTTCTATAATGTTACGCACATCTTTTTTTGTCCTGCCAAGTTTCTTTTCAAGCCTCCCGAGCAGTTCCTCTTCCTTGCCTTCGGAAAAAAGCAGGTCGTCATCCGTCAAATTAGCAAACTGCTGTTTTAACTTTCCCGCCGTCTCCTTCCAGTTTCCCTTGATTGTCAGTTGGTTCATTTTATTCCTCCATTTGTATTCCTGCAGGCGCTATCATCCGGCTGCGGTCTTTGTATTACCGCCATATAAATCGCGGCTAAAACCAGGACCGGGGTCTGAATATAGCGCCTGCATAATTGAATTTTTGGAAACTAAAATCCCATGCTAATGCCTGCGCCTATGTTAAAGCCGCTGAAATCATAAACCAGGTCATTATCGTCCGAATCCCTGAGTATGTCGTCCTTTTCACCCGCTGTATGGGAAATCCCCAGGGAATCGATGTAACTGACATCTGAAGACTGTTTGAGCTGCATAATCTTGGCCAGCCTGTAACCGCCGTTAATATTCACCGAAAACCCTGAATCCATTTTATAGTTAATTGAGGCCATAACCTCGCCGACAAACCCGGCTCCGTCATAAGGCTGTACGGCTTTTGCGGTAACGCCAAGTACGTCGTAATTGTTTTCGTAAGAAGCTGACGCAAAACCATAACCGCCATAAATACCCGCCATTATTGATACAGGCTTGGATTCGAGGCCAAAGTTTGTGCTGACGCCGATTTCAAGCGGTATAAGCGCCGCATTTATGGTCTGTTTGACCGTTCCAAGCAGGTAAGTAGCGCTCGCCGGCATGCAGTATATATAACCTCCCCGTAATCCGGTCATTATAAAGGGTGCCGGTGCCGCTTCCAGGTCAAGCATGCAGGCTATTCCCGCATTCATCTCCGAAATATCGCTGGCTTCGTTGTTCAATTGTGCATTCAACGCTCCCATAGCCGGCATTGTGTAAGTAACATCAAAACCCACACGTATGGTCTTATATGGCTTGTCTTCCGAAACCGCCGGTAATGCAAAAACGCATATAATCAGTGCCGCTGCAAAAAATTTTTTCATTTTTTTCCCCTTTTTTTGAGTTACCGGCCGGGTTTAACAGCACGGTAACTTTATATTACTGTCTGACTATCGTTGTGTGATCCAGAGAAACCTGTCCCGCTGCCGCGCCCTGTATCAGCGCTCTGCCGTCAAGACTTGAGCCTGTCAGGCACGAAATTGGAAGTACTCGCTATCAGCGTGCCCTTCATTTTACTGTCTGTTCCCAGAGTTATTGCCGAACCCGCAACCCAGAAAATATTCCCGGCCTGCGCTCCTCCGGCGAGGACCACTTCGCTGGTGCTTTCCGTGGTGATTGAAGTCGCACTGCGGAATATAAACACACCATCCGCGTTCCCCTGCGCGTCAAGGTACAGAATACCGCCAGGTGATATTTCTATGGATGAACCCGACTCATAAAGCCCCGGTGCCAGTGTAAGCCCGTTCAGATTCCCGGCTATAGATGTCGCTGTTCCACGCCCGGCATTTACAGCATCATTGTAGGCATTTAGCGCATCAATCCTGTCCAGTATCAACATGTTTGCAACCGCAAGCGAGTCATCCGAGGCATATATGGAACCGTTCACTTCACCAACCGTCAGCCCCGCGATATCCGATCTGACGCCCGGGCTCAATCCGACATCCCCGGTTATTGCGGAGTTTGGAACATTGGTGATCGCCGAACTGGAAAGTACCGCGTAGACCGAAGCTGTTCCGAGCACCACCGTAGCCTGGGTGATTGCGCCCGCGGTCGTGGCAATGGGCGTGGGTATTGACGTTGACGTTGCAGCCGGTGATGAAGGGGAATCCTTCGTACAGCCTGCCGACAGCATTATCAGCGAAAACATGAGTGACAATCCTGCCGCTGCTAAAAGCAATTTTTTCATCTTTTATCTCCTGTTTATTTTATTATCTTGAGCATTACTTTCCTGTTCATTTCCCTCCCTTCGCCTGTCTTGTTGTCATAGAGCGAACCGCTCTGTCCCTGGCTTACTGTAGAAAGCCTCTTTTCAGAGATTCCTTTTGAGACAAGGTATTTCCTGACCGTGTTCGCCCTTTCCATCGACAGATTGATATTATAGTCGTCTGTACCGACATAATCCGTGTAACCCGATATCTGTACTTTGATTTCAGGTTTGTCCTTCATCAGTTTCACCGTCTTGTCAAGCACGGCGTATGACTCCGGCAGCAGCACGGATTCATCAAACGCAAAATTCACCCCCACGAGCACCAGTTTGTCGTTTGCAAGCGACAGTATGTATCTGTCAACCACTTTGCTGTTGTATATGAGGCGGTCTTTCTCCGCAGCGGACATTCCGTCTCTCTGATTGCATTTTACGCAAAGTTCCGATGCTTCTCCTTTGCCAAAAATAAAGTTTACACCGATTGTGAAAGCAAGGTAAGAATCCTGGGCGTTGACCTCTCCCGGGACTATGGTGCCATCCAGCGATGAGCCGTCAGTTATGTGATACCCAAATTCGGTAACAAGCGCCAGGTCCCGGGCGAGCGTAAAATCCACGCCGGCTCCAAGATTTAACTGCGCGCCTACGGAATTTTCGTCAGGGATAACCGTCTGCGGATTATTTATCATTTACTGTATCCGTAGTTGTTGAGGTGGATGCCGCAATGAGCGTTGATGTCAGTGTAACATCCGGGATCATCACTGTCCGGGTGGATGTATGCGTAAATGACGGCGTGTTAAACGTCCGTGTTGCCGTGTGTGTGAATGCGGCCGCGGTTAGTGCCGTTGTCGGCGTAGCGGCCGGTGTTGTGGGCGAATTGTTGCATCCGGCCAACGCCGCAATAGCACTCAGCGGAAGCAGCCATGTGAGAATATTTATTTTCATTTTACTTCCCCTTTGAAATCTTTTAGTTTGAATCAAGTTCCGGCGTTTTTTTCACGGTTTCACAATTTTTCACTTTCCCGTGTTTGTCTATTTTTCTTTGTGCTTTTTTCCACATCAAGCCAGACCTGCACTTCATCTCCGTTCACATAACCCGTTTTTTCATAAAACAAATAGCATATTTCTTTGTGATTTCAGTTTTGCCCCGGTTTTTTACGCCGGTACGGCATCGTGCCCTTCAATAACCGGTTTGTTTTTTATCAATGCCCGTTTTTCGCCCGCTCTTCTTATATGACAAGCATACATGTACGGCGTATTATTAGGTATGGTGGCAATCCCCTGTTTATAGACTTAATTCAAGACAGGTTTAAAAATACTCGGTCCGGGGTTGTATGCGGGAAGCGGCAGGGTAAAAAGACGAAATAAACAAACGTGCCGTAAGTTGCAGGTTTGGAAGGCTTTTAATGGCAATAGTTGCCGCTGTCATTTAAATATGTTCTTGTTTCTACTGCGTATAATTTCCTTTTTCAGGCAAAAAACACCGGTTTATTCGTTACAAATCCCCCGGGTTATTGTTCCACGGCCAACTGACCGATCTTTCCGAGCAGTTTTACCACGTCAAAGGGTTTGTTCATTACAAGATCGGCAAACTTGAGGATTCGTATTTTTTCCGTGTAACTTATGTCTTTCGCGTCGGGCAGGGTGGAACCAAGTATGCTTCCGGTAAGAACTATTGTTTTCACTTTTATCCTGTTTTTTTTCAGTTCTTCCAGGACCTCAAAACCTGTCATTACCGGCATTTTTAGGTCCAGGAGCATCACGTCAATTTTATGTTTTTTTAAGACTTTCATGGCAGCTTGCCCGTCAGCGGCTTCAAATACTTTATAACCTTCGTCCTTTAATACTCCTGAAAGTTCCTCCCGCATCTCATTTTCATCATCGGTTATAAGCACTGTTTTGTTATGCACGGATGCTCCTCAATGGAAGTGTCACGGTAAAAGTACTGCCTTTTCCGGGTTTGCTTACGATATCAATAGTGCCGTTATGCATGTTTATGATATCCCTGCATATTGCCAGCCCCAGTCCGGTACCTTTTATTTTGCGTGTAAAGAACGGTTTGAACATGTTTGACATATCTTCTTTTTTGATGCCGATGCCGGTATCGTTTACGCTAATCCGTATCCGCTTGCCGTTTATCAGGCAGGCCTTCACGGTTATTGTCCCTCTTTTCCCGTCCATTGCCTGATAAGCGTTGGTTAAAATGTTCGTCAATACTTCTTTTAACTGCATCGGGTCCGACCATATATCCGTATTTTTGACCGGGCCTATCATTCCTTTTAGTTTTATCTTTTTACTCCCAAACTGCTTACTGACATTGTCCATGCTTTCCGTAATTATCCCGTGTACATTTGACAGTTCAAATTGCGGTATTTTCATTCTGGAATAGACCAGCAGGTTATTGATTATCTGCCCGCTCTCAGCCACCTTTCTGTCAATGTTGGTGAGATGCTTTAGCACGTTACTGTCCCTGACATTTTTTCTGATATTATAAGAAGCCAGATTTATCACACCCAGTGGGTTTCTGAGTTCATGGGCAACGGTCGCCGCCAGCGTTCCTATATCTGCCAGGTGCCTGGAAGCGAGCATTTCCGTGGTTCGCTGCTGCACCTTGACTTCCATCTGCCTGTAAAGTTTCCTAATCTCGTTGCCCGCGTTCATTTTTTTTGTTATATCTATGCCGTAGGTGCGGATGGTCCCGTCAGCCGGCATATAAACCATGGTCTGCATGTAATATCTGCCGTTCACTTTTATGTCCCGTTTAATGATTTTTTTCCTGCCGTGCTCTAACCGCCGGAAAATGGCGCCAATGCCCTCAAACCATGGATGGCTCAAAGCGTCAGTTACCGTCCCGGTAAATATCCTCCTGAATGAGGGATTTGCGTAATGTATCTTACCCGCAGAATCTATCTCGCTTATCGGGTTCGGGTCAAGTTTCGGGAATGCAGCTATTTTATTTACCTCATGTGCTACCGCCGTTTTTTCATTCCGTACCCTTATGAGTGTTATGCCATAGGACATATCATATGCAAGTTTTTCCAGCAATTTCACCTCTTCGTCGGGATATGATTCGATGGTTTCCGAGCATATAACCAGCGCTCCAAAAGTGCTATTTTTCGATTTAAGCGGCAGGGCAATCATGGATACATAAGAATGTTTCAACGCCTCTTCCCGCCATGGCGCAAATCCGGGTTCAACGCCTAAATCTCCGCATATAACCGTCTTACCGTACTTTATAGCCCTTTCCGCCGGATGCTCCACGTTTTTTATGCTGTCCCATTTCAGGTATCCTTTGCCATATCCGGCTTGTGCCACAGGCAGCAGGTTTTGCTTCCCGCCCGCGGCTGCAAAAGCCACCCACGCCATTTTCATGCCGCAATCTCTGACAATTATGCGGCAAACATTGTTGAGGTACGCCTTCTCATTTTCTTCGTGTATGAGCGCCTGGTTTGTATTGCTTATGGCTCTTAATGTACGGTTGAATTTTGTGAGTATGTGCTCGGCCTTCCTGCGCTGGGTGATATCCTCGATAGCGAGCAGTATGATGCGTTCTTTTCCGGCGGCCATCTGTATCTGGCGCGCATTCAACAACATTATGCGCCTGCCCACTCCCTTAAAATCGTACTCAATTTCATAGTTATCAAAAGATGTCTGTTCGTTGAGTATTTTTTCAAGGAACTCCCTTAACCCTGGAATATTCCATTGTTTGCTACCCGGGCTGTATATCAGGCGCCCCACCGTGTCTTCGGGCTTTACCTTAAAAAATTCATAAAACGAACGGCTGACCGAAACCACCCGCAGGTCCTGGTCCAGGGCTATCAAAGGCTCCCTGATGGTATCTATCGGGCTTTCGGCGTATTCTCTCGCAGCGTCTTCTGATATCCTGGTTGCTGCAAGTTCAAGCCGCGTTTTTTCCAGCGCCATGTCCTTCCGCATACGTTCGGTAACGTCGCGAAAAACAAGCACCGCGCCTATGACCCTGCCTTTGCGGTTTTTTATCGGTGCGCATGAATCCGCTATGTCCCTTTCCGAACCGTCTTTTGATATGAGTACCGTATTGTTTGCCAGTCCCCCGACCGTACCTTTGACCAGCGTTTCCATTATGGGTATTATCACAGGCTTGCGGCTGTTATGATTTATTAATTTAAATATTTTTTCGACGGGTTTCCCAAAAGCATCTTCCTGCGTCCATCCCGTAAGTTCTCTGGCTACCGGATTGAGTATGGTTATGCACCCCCGCATGTCGGTTGCAAGCACGCCGTCCCCTATTGAATTTATGGTGACCGAGAATGTTTCCTCGCTGCGTTTTAAGGCCTCCGTTGTCTTCCTCAGCTGTGTTATGTCCGTATTCACAAATATAATGCCTATTGGCCTGCCGCCGTCGTCCCTGTGCAATATCGCGTGGCTTGAAACGACTATTTCTGTGCCATCGCGCTTAAATTGTGACAGTTCGCCGGTCCAGATATAATTTTTAACGGTCTCTGCTATGAAATCGTACATTTTCAGATGAAATTCGGTTTTGAACAATTCGTAAGCCCGTTTTCCCAGTGCATCCGCCTCCTTCCATCCATAGAGTTCTCTTGCCCCCCGGCTCCATGAGATTATGGAACTCTCCAGATCTATCTCATATACTACGTCCTGAGCCGGCACGAACTGTTCCATGTCCGGTCCGGCAGTAATTTCATCGCTCATCCTGCTCTCCAATTCCGTTTTATTTCCGGCGTTTTTTTCCGGCAGTCTTGTGTTTTGCAGCCGATTGCCTGTCCCTGTAAATGGCCGGCGTGCAGCCAATAATTTTTTTGAAGGTTCTTATGAAAGATTCGGCGTTGGCGTAAGCAAGTTTGTCCGATATCTGGTTTATGTTGAATCCCTGTTTCAGCAATTCCTGCGCCTTTTTCACTTTGACCGCGGACTTGTAATCTGAAAAGCCGGTATGCGTAACATCCTCAAAAGCACGGCTTAAATATTTGGTGCTTAAACCCACATGGTCTGACGCCTGCTCCAGGCTGACTTTCTTGTCAAAATTACGTTCCAGTAACTTTTCCACCTTTTTTATCTTTGCCTGTATATTGCCCGTATCGGGTATGTCCTTTGATTCTTTTTCATTGAGCAATTTCACAATTATCTGCCTGGTTTCCTCCACGTTTATTGGTTTTTCTATGTACTCATCCGCCCGGTTTTTCAGGCTCTCTATTACCACATCTCTGGACCTATTGTTTGTAATCATGACTATCTTTATGTCCGGTTTTATTCTCTTCATCTCGGCAAGTACCTCCGTACCCTGAATACCCGGTAACATCACGTCAAGCAGCACGAGGTCTATCACATTGGGTTTTACAAGTAACGTGAGTGCCGCCTCACCTTCAGCGGCCTGTATTATGTTATAGGTTTCAAAACATTCGCAGAATTCAGACCTGAACTCCGCGTCATCGTCCACAAGCAGTAAATTGTATGACATTTTTCAACTCCTTTACGGCAAAACTTACTTTATTCCGGCTCAAAACGCATTTCATATAAACTTTAGAAGGCTCCGGCAGGCTGTTATCCGGGCATCCTTCCTGATTTTTCCCCCTGAATAATTATATCAGCAATCCACGTTGAGGTTCAGTATCCGAATATCCAATTTATAGACTTATTTCCACCTATATAACCCGCAAAAACTGCCATAAAAGTATGCCTCATACATGGTGGTTATAATAGGATTTGAGTTGTCGGCATTTCCGGGTATTTTTTGATACAGTATCAACCGGCGAAATTATGTCATTAACTGAACGCTAAAGAACGCCTGTGCATCCGCCGATCAGGTATGATTTGCATAGGCACTTGCATACTTATTACAATACACCATGGAGGATAATATAACAAGGCCTATTAATATCAACGGGTCCTCAACTTCATTTTTTAAATGCGGCGTCAAATGATTATAAGCAATTTTGCCTTATTTTAACGGTATGCGGAAATTGATTGTTTTTATTGGCGGTATTTCGTATTTAAAAATGAAGTTTTGAGACAGTCTCATAAAGGTCGCGGCTACAACGGCGGCCCGTCTTATTCATAGCTTATTGCTCAATCTTTAGAGCGTATTTATGGGATCCACAACCACCGTCACATCCATTCCCCTGCACTCTTTCCTGACTTCCTTGCCCAACGCGTTTAACACTGCCCTGTCCGTTGATTTCAATATTATGGACTGCCTGTATTTGTTGCGTATGCGCGAGAGCGGCGCCTCCGCCGGCCCCAGCATCGATGCTCCCTTTAACCCCTTTTTCCTTATTATATCAGCCACGCGCTCCGCGTCAGATATTGCCTTTTCCTCGCTCTCGTCCTGGATTATTATCTGCACCAGCTTCCCGAAAGGCGGGTAGCACATCTCCCTGCGCAGTTTCAGTTGGTCCTCGTAGAACTGCTCTATTTCGTAGTTTTTTACCCTCTTTATTGTGCTTATATCAGGGTTAAATGTCTGTATGACCACCCTGCCGGTTTTCTCTCCCCTGCCTGTGCGGCCCGCCACCTGCATTAAGAGCTGGAACGCCCGCTCCTCTGAGCGGAAATCCGGCAGGTTTAACACCGTGTCTATGGTTACCACTCCCACAAATGTCACCTCGGGAAAATCAAAACCCTTGGCAATCATCTGTGTGCCTATCAGTATGTCTATCTCTCTGTCCTTTATCTTCCTGTAGATGTCAAAATATGATTTTTTATCCTTCATCGAGTCTATGTCCACGCGCGCTACCCGCTTGTCCGGGAAGAACTTCGTTATCACGTCCTCGACCCTCTGCGTCCCGGCTCCTTTGTAAAAAATTGGCTTTTTACAGGAAGGACACAGCAGTTCCGGTTTTTTAGTGTATCCGCAATAGTGGCATTTTATCTCATTTCCTGTCTTGTGGTAGACCAGCGGTATCTCGCAGTTTACGCATTTTTCCACGCGGCCGCAATGTATGCAATAGTTGTACGAGGAGAACCCCCTGCGGTTTATAAAAAGTATGGCCTGCCCGCCGTTGTCCACACAATAGTTTATCTCGCGGACCATGTCGTCGGAGAACATGAGGTCCTTATTCCTGTTGCCGTCGAATTTTAAATCTATCACGTTTATTACCGGCATGGGCCTTTGAGCCACCCTGTCCGGCAGTTTCAGCATGGTATATTTTCCCGACTGTGCGTTGTAATACGTCTCAACGGAAGGAGTTGCACTGCCCAGCACCACAGTTGCCCCGCATTTTGAGGCACGGTAAACGGCCGCGTCTCGCGCGTTGTAGCGCGGTTCGCTCTCCTGTTTATAGGAGGAATCAAACTCCTCGTCGACAACGATGAGCCCCGGGTTCTCAAAAGGCGCGAATATCGCGGAGCGGGTGCCGACCACCAGTTGTGCTTCGCCGTTTTTCATCCCGGTCCATTCGTGCAGCCTCTCGGCCGGCTTCAATGCGCTGTGGTAAAGCGCCACTTCATCGCCGAACTCGCGTTTGAACCGCTCGACCACCTGCGGGGTCAGGAAAATCTCGGGGACAAGTATTATGGATTTCTTGCCGAGCGCCGCCGCTTCCCTGGCCGCGTGGATGTATACCTCGGTCTTGCCGGAGCCCGTGGCGCCGAACAGCAGGAAAGTTTTGTAATTACCGGATTGTATGGAGATTTTAATTGCGTCAACCGCGGCCTGCTGGGCGGTATTCAGGACCAGGTGCTTATCCTCTTCCTTTTCGCCTGTTCCGGGTTTTGCCATTTTTTTCCTTATGCCTTTTGAACGCTCTTTTTCCTCGATGGAGATGACGCCTTTTTCAACCAGCGCGTTCAATACGGCGTGGATGCCCGGTATTTTAAGCCTGCGTTCCATGTCCCTGACTGAGGCCTGTCCGTCCTTTGAGATTATGTAATCCACGACCTCGAGTTGCCTGCCTTTGACCTCGGCGTTCCTGTCCTCTATGGTGGCTATTTTCCCGGAAATAACCTTGTTAAGCGCGGCCAGCATGGTGGCAAAAACAAGCCCGGGAGAGGCTATGTAATAATCAGCCAGCCACAATCCCAGGTTTATGAGTTCCTTTGTGAGCACGGGCTCCTCGTCGAGGAACTCGCGCATATTTTTTATTTTTGAGTCAGGGATATCCGCGTCCTTTAAAACTTCGACAATAACAGCTGTCACGCTGTTGTTGCCGAGCGGTACTATGACCCTGCAGCCCGTGTGTTCCGGCAGCGCGTCGTCAGCCCTGTATGTAAGCAAGCTGTCCACCGCGGAAAAAACCGCGGTTTTAATGTATGGCATCCGTTTTCCTTCTGATTATCTTTTTTAATTTATAGTTTCCTCTCCCTCCGGGACTCCTTACAGCACTCCCCTGCGGGGTGGAGGGTCAGGGTGAGGGGTCGGGTTTATAACCTTCCTCCGCCTGTACATCTGCCCCTTTCGGGGGAGAAAGACAATAACAGTTATTGTTGTTTATCAACCTGCCCTGCCGTAGCTTTTACCTTTGGTTTTACCCTGATTATCTGTTCCTCTTTCTCTGGCTCTATGTTCTTTATGTCCTTCAGCCTTTTATCATAATCCTTCTTCATGTCCACAACCGTGTAACCCGGGGGCAGCCTGCCCGTGTTTTTATCAGGGAACCAACCGCACTTTATCGTGCCTGCTTCATATATCTCGGTTGATTCAGGTATGCGCGACTTCATCTTTCCCATTTTCAGTTCAACACCGTCGGTCTTTATGACGGCCCTTTGCAGTGTATTGTCCTTTTTTCCGCGCCATTCGGTGACTTGCGACCACACCTGGAACGGGCCGCTGGGTCTCATAAGTTTGTAGGTAAATACAAAACACTCCCGGTTGCCCAGTTTTTCCTCGCGGCTAAACTCCCGGTCCCTCCTCTGCAGGCCTATTGTTATAAATATTTTGCTCAGGAACCCGGCCGATTCAATGCTTCGCGCGTCAAAAAGCCTCGCTGTTTTTGTGGTGTCATCCAGGATATAGAGGTCATTGCCGTTAAATATGATTACCTGCGGAGCGGCACTGCTGCCTCTCTGTATCTCAATCCTGCCGGAACGGCCAGATACAATGCATCTCGCCCTTTCCATCGTAAAACTGTCCTTTTCCTGCCTGGTCACAATTGCTTCCCACGAACCCGTGGCGCAGATGACAGCCGGCTCGACCGGCAATTGGTTGTACATATCCCGCCCTGCGTTTTTCCCGAATACGGGCGCCGCAGTCGCGCATAACAGCGCTATCAATAGAGCCCTCACTATTTCCATTTGTCCCCCTCGAACGCGTTCCCGCCGTTCAATCCTCCGGTTATCCGTTTCACATAATTATATGCGGCGTTCTGTATCCTGTCGTTGTAAATAAAAAACAGACATATATAGAGCGGTATGTTGAACCCGACGGCCATGCTGAATATCCCCCGGTAGTCCGGGAAATATATGTACACGCGGTTAAATATCATGAGCACGGTCAGCGCCATAAAACCGCCCCAGATGAGGCTTGATATCCAGAACCCCTTCCTCCCGTACATCATGCCTAAAAAACGCACAAATAGGAAATATGTGACGAACGGGAAGTAAAATATAAACGAGACAGGCTCCGCGTAAAACAGTCCTACAATCTCGTTGAACAGCGGGTTCAACCCGAGCCTGTATACGGGGTCGTCCACTTTTATCATCATCGGCATCAGCCATTCCATCTCTTCAGGAGTCAGGCTGTCTTTACCTGCCATATATACAAAAGTCCCCGTCACCTTTGCCAGCACCCGTGCGTCGCCCGCGTACCATTTTCCCAGCAGGTTTTTGAAAATATCCTCCCGGAGCGCGCTGATATAGGCTTCCGGAAACAGGCCCTTTAGGTTATCAGTCATGGAAATCCCCGCCGTATTGGTATGCCCGTTTATCCATATCGCTATAATCTTTGATTCCGAGGTTTTTGCAATGCTTTCCAGGTATTTATCCGCGGCAGCCCAGTCAGGCAGGCGCCCGGTACCCGGGTCCCTGTTTATATAAACCTCTATCCCGAACCTGTCCCGCAGCATGTTCAGGTTGTCAGGCAGATAATTGAAATTGCCTGCTAAGTCCTGTCCGGAACTATACCACTGTGGATACCCGTTGACCTGCCAGGCGCGCAGGTCAACGCACGCGAACAGCAGGGCTGATAGTAATATTATTTTTTTCATGGGGACATTATAGCATGATTTTGACGACAAATGAAAATAGGAAAAAAATAGTCCCGGATTTCCGGCTAAAATCACAGTAAAGAGTCGGGTTGCCGCATCTTTGTCAGGCCGTAAAACCGGGAGAGGGCCGGGCCCCATTTTATCAGTTCTCCTGTACGTTCAATAAACTCACCGGTAGTCTTCGCCATTTTTTCGTATGCTTCTTTTGACCAGCGGTTATAGTAGTCTGCGTCTTCCCTCAGGTTTTTTGCATCTGACAGTGCTTCAACAAACATAACCTGCAGCAAGCCTTTTTCCACGAAAAGGTCCCTGACTGCCCTGATCAGGCAGTAGTGGCTGTGTTCCCGCAGGTTTTTGGAGTATAACAGCGCCCTCGCCGAGTGAAACATAGAATAGTAAAGCTGCACAGTGGCCCATTTATAATCCCCATCCCCAAAAGTCCTTTCAGCCCTGTTCAGGTCCGCCCTGGCAGCCTCCAGTTCGGATGGTGCCAGTTCTTTTCCACGGTAAAGACTTTAATCTTGCCCCTTTTCATACAATCGTAAAATTCTGCGCTCATGTCCGGCTTTCCCATACCGTGATCCCCCTGTCCGCCTCTGCCGAATAAACTTTTTCCTTTTCCTTAAATGCCGAATACTCCACAGGTGTCTTTATTACCGCCTGGACTTTTCTGTTTATTCCGGCCCCGGCGATCAGCCTTTGAGTTTCATCCGGATCGTGTGTGAGTATGAACAGGTCGATATCGCTCGACTCGTCATCCTCGCCCCTGCCCGCGCTGCCATAGAGCACGATTTTTTTGTTGCTTCCCGCAGGGATTTTATCAGGGGCCTGAGCATGGAGATGTTTCTAAGCACCTTGAACTGCCTGGCTTCCGGGTCCATCATATTAAAAGAATAGAACCGCATTTTGCCGCGCGTTGTGATGTTTATTAACCCGCTATCTGCAAGCTCATTTGCGGCCAGGTAAAGCCCGGTTCTGCGTAGTTTGAGTTTTGCCTGGATCTCAGCGCCTATAAACTCTCTGCCGGGATTCTCAGAGAGAAAACCAAGAAGTTTCAGTGGGTTCGTGCGCGAAAAAATGGCATTAAGCTGTTTCTTTGCCATATATATCACCTATGTTTAAATAATTTAACCTATGTTAAATATATTAGGCCGTTGTCTATTTGTCAATACACTTCGTCATAAGTTCAACTGCCCCTGAGCCGGCCACAGGTGCCGGCTCTACCAGGATTTATAGATGCATAAACCATGCTATTAAATCGTATAGGCAGAACTCGTTTGTCGGCCGAAGCGTGCTAAGGACGCAGCCGATATCCTTTGTTTTATTCCTTGTCCAACCGAGCCCCTGTACTTATACAAAATACGCTTTTTACTTTTCGAGTCTCCCGGCCACAATAACCTTTATAAAGACAATATATATAACATGTCTTTCCTTATTCCCAAAGCCCCCCGGGCTCTTTGCATTGCCTTTTACGATAGGCTGTGATATATTAAGGCTTTGTAAGGAATCTCAGGGGTAATGAGTCAAAAATTTTTTGCTGAAAAGTGTTCTAATTATTTTATAGAATAAATTTCAAGGCGGATTGAAAGCGGGGTTCAAAAACAAAAATCAAATTAATCTTACTCTCTGATATTTTACTATTTCTTTTTATTTCATCAATTTACGCAAATACAAATACTGCTAATTATTCAATAGATGTTGGAATTGAAAAAACAACAACAACGACGGTTGAAAAATATATGTATTCTGATTTTTATCAAGACAAGGCAGCTTTTTGCGATATAATAGTTGATGTTTTTGAATATTTTGATATCAAAATCGGATTGAATATTGACAGTTATGATCATGGTTTTTCATCGGGTATTCCTTTTGGAGTACTGTCCGGTTACAGAAGCGACGATACGGATCAATCTATAAAATTCTTGGCAGACACAGGCTTACACTTTCAAAAATATTTTTATTATTCATGCACAGAAGCCCCGGATATGGCAATATTCAATAGCGCTCGATTTTCTTTTGAATTACATCCATATATTGGTTTAAAATTGATAATTTATAATATAGGGATATATTTTCAATCCCGTTTTTTGTAAATCCAATTTATGATAATTATCCGCCGAAAATATCCGTAGGAGTATTTTACGAATTTAATCAAATAAATAAAAAAGACTAAGATCTCCGGGATGGTGAAATGTCAGCATATAGTTCAGGATTGGCCGGATACTCTGCTCCTCTGACCCCCTGAGATATTTGGCCCATCTCCATATTTACAATATTCAAATTTTTAGATTGTGTGGCAGCGAGGTTCTTGTCCTCTTTCAGACGGGTTGCCCAACTGACTCTTGACTTTCCCTCCATTTATATTATCATTAACAAAAATACAACGGCGGTGAAAAATGAAACGGATTCCCATACTTACCCTTTGCTTCTTGTTGCCGGCATGCTACATATTCTCATTTGACTTTAAACAAGCCGTGGGGCTGCAGGCTACTGTTCCCGGCGTCACCGTGCCCGTGGCATCATACTGGCAGACTCATGAAAATAACGTGTTTACCAGGGGCGAGGCCGGGTTCATTTACGACGGCACGCATACAACCATACTGCTTGAGGTCAACGGTTTCAACAATTTTTATGAAGATTTTTATGCGGGCCTGGGTTTCTCCGCCGCATACGACAACAACTCCGTTATTTTGGGGATATGCAATCCGTCGGTTGGTTTCATGTTTGACATTCTGGGAGGGTTCAAAGGTTTCCTGGAAACATCGGTTACTGTTATCTCACTGCGCAAACTGCAGGGTAATTCCACCCTGACTCTTACCACCGGCATGTTCCCTGCTTTGAAACTCGGGGTTGCTTACTTTTTTAAGTAATTTCCTTTTTTGAAAGAAACCTTATCGCGGTCTCGAACTTATCCACGTCTATGAACGTATCCTTGCACGGGCCGTGCGGCCTCATGTTCGTTATCGCCACTATCGGTATCATATTTGGCGAGTCGCATATCCCCGAGACCAGGTCCCGCTCGCAGGCCACCCCTATTATGGCGTCCGGCCTTATCTTTTTTACCGTCTGCCTCGCGGAGGTTCCGCCTGTCGCGGTAAATACATGGCAGCCGTATTTATTTGTTATGTCCATCAGTTTGGCCCTGGTATCCCTGTCAAGGCAGCGCGGCAGGAGCACCAACAGGTTGGAGGCCCTGAACTTTTTCTTTGTGGCGAATATGAGCGCGTTGTTGACCTTTAAAAGTGAGTGCGCCACCCTGTCCTTTGAGATGCCAAAAAATCCCGCGATAGCGTAGACGAACGGGTATATCCACTCCACGTGGAGCCCTTCGCTGCGTTTTACGAATATGAAGTTGTGGTCGGTTGCGATGGTCAAAAGCAAGAGGAATGACCATATATATATGATGGTAAAAACGGTTGCCACCAGTATGAGTACGATGGTATCGAGCAGGCGGCTTATCATATAAAGCCGCGGCTCTATCATGTAAAACACGCCCATTGACATGGCTGTCAGGACCAGCAGGGATACAAAATAGAACCCCAAAAATATCCTTTTGCCGGCCATTATCTCTTTTTCATAATTGGAGATGTCTCCGGACCACTCTGCCCATTCATCGCCGAGCCTTCTATCTATTAAATCCTGCTTCTCTTCTGTAGTCTGCTTGTTTTCTTCGGTCATTTTGTCTCCTTTTCAATCACAAATTCCAATTAATATCATACCAAGCCGCTTTTGTAGCCGCGCCCCCAGCGGTCGCGGCGGGGTCCGTCACTTCCGCGACCATGAAGGTCGCGGCTACAAAGGCGGTTTTACAACACCTCTGTTCAACAAACCGCTCTTGTAGCCGCGCCCCCCGCGGTCGCGGCGGG
>JAJFUW010000189.1 GCA_021372235.1 Spirochaetia bacterium | reverse complement strand
ATCAAAAACACAAAGATAAATTTCATAGGTTTCCGCAAAGTCACCTATTTTCTATCGATACTGCTGGTCCTAAACGGGCTATTTTCCGTTTGGAAAGTGGCGACCGGCAGGGCCAATATGGGCCTCGATTTTACCGGAGGCACATCACTCCAGCTGCAGTTCTCAAAGGACATAACGGTCGAGCATTTGAGGAACGTCATGTCTGATGCGGGTTTTAAGTCGGCAAACATCCAGCAGGTGGCTCCGGCGTCGGCAAATACATTCCTTATCAGGGTGGGCTCGCAGGAACTCAAAACCGAGGAAGCGTCGTCGGGCATAACCGACCTGATAAGGAAAGAAACGGGAGACCAGGGAATAAAGGTCCTCGAGCAGAACGACATCGGAGGCACGGTATCACAGCAGTTAAAGTCAAAGGCTTTCCAGGCCGTGTTCTGGGCCTGCATCGGAATACTGGTGTATATATGGATCAGGTTCAAGTTCAAGTTCGCGGTTGTGGCGACACTGGCGACGGCGCACGACGTGCTCGCGGTGCTGGGGTTTATGGTGATCCTGAACAAGGAAATAGACCTCCTGATGATAACGGCGCTTTTGACGGTCGCGGGCTATTCGTTGACGGATACCGTGGTTGTTTTTGACAGGATCAGGGAGAACATGAGGAATATCCTGAAAAATACATTCGAAGAGATAGTCAATAAAGCCATTAATGACGTTTTAGCCAGGACGCTCATGACATCCATCACGACGCTTTTAGTTGCCGTGTCACTCTTCGTTTTTGGCGGCAACGTGCTCCATACGTTCTCCCTCGCAATTATCATGGGAGTATGCGTCGGGACTTACTCGTCCGACCTGCTCGCGGCGCCTCTGATAGTTGACTGGGAGAACTGGGAAAAGAAAAATAAGGCTTTGAACAAATAAAACAGACAGGCTCATATCCGCCGCAGTGCAAAACGCCCCCGGCGGACAAAGGGGCCCGGGGCCCATACTTTTTGGTAAAAAGGGCCCGGGCCCTGTTGTTTTTTATACGGCAGTTCAATGGAGGTCTCTGTGTTAACAGCTGTTTTTATCGCACTTGCCAGCGCAATTTTGATTTTATGCGGGGCGGAATTGCTCTCCAATTCCATTTCCGCGGGCGTCCCGCGGTTTAAAGTCCGGGAATCCGCCGTGTTTTTGCTGTCATGCGCCGGCGCGTCACTCCCCGAGGTCATCATACCCCTGCTTGCGGCATCCCGCATACCCGATATGCGCGGCGACATGGCGGCTGCGGGCGCCATATTGGGCGCACCGCTGATGTTATCAACGCTGGCTTTCGGCGTAATTGGAACGGCTGTGGTTATTTTTGCAGTAAAGAATAAAAGGCCCATGACGCTGACGGCAAACGCCGCAGGCCTCTCCTTTGGATTATTCATGCTTGCCACCGCTTTTTGCGCGGCGGCCCTGCTCATAACCGCACCTCCTGTCATGCGAAAAATACTCAGCCCTGTATTCATAATAATATATGCCTGCTACGTTTACCGTGTGATATCGTACCCGGGGGGACAAAAGCAGGCCGCTCCGGCGGTGCTGTACATGTCCGCGGCAGATATGCCCCCCGTGTTCATTATAGTCCTCCAGGGCGTTATCGGGACATGCCTGGTGGCGGGCGGCGCTTCGCTGTTTGTCAGGGTACTGTCAGCCGCGGCACCGGGCGAGCCAGGCGCGGTTTTTGTCATGGCGGCAATCGCAGTCCCTGTTATAACGGAACTGCCCGAGATATGGAGAACGGTAAAACTCACGGCAGGCGGCGACGATGCGGACGCCATATCCGTGGTGATGAATTCGCTTTTTTTCCAGGCCGGCATAATACTCTTTATCGGCGTGGTATTTACGCAGTGGCAGCCGGGCGAGGCGGGCAGGGCCGCGGCGCTGACAACGGCGGTAACGGCGGCGTTCACGGGACTGCTCATCAGGGCGTTTAACCGCGTCCACGCACTTATGTTCATCCCCGGACTTTTAGCTTACGGTGCGGCCATATATTACCTGATAAGGGCCGCGGCATGAACCTCACCGCCTGTCTTTTAACGGCTGCGGCAATACTCTATGCGGCCTCGTTTTTTTTAAACGGCAAAAAATCAGCCGCGTTAATGCTGGCCGCAGACGCCGCTGCGGCCGTATGCGTCTGGACAGTGACAAAAAACGCGCAGACTGCGGCGGCCGCGGGGGCCGTGCTCCTGGCATTTTCCATCTCAACCGCCGCCGTACCGGCCGGGAAAAAAACCGGTATAAAGCCGGCGGGTATTATTACCGCCGTGGTTTTCCTGGCGGCGGCCGCGGGGGCGGCGGCATACACCTCGTTGAAAAAAGACGCTTTCACGGCGGCACAGGCAACGGGATATGTCCCCGGGGAACTGGTTTTTTTGTGCGCGGTGCCGGCGGCTGCGGCACTGTTCGTTTTTATGAGCACGCGGGCAGAGGAGCACGCCGGTGAATAGCCTGCTGTTTGTTTTCATAATATTATCGGCCTGCGGCTCCGCGGTGTTTTATTTCGCGGCAAATGACGGTCAAAGAGGCGCACAGTGCATGTCCGCGTGTCTCAAATTATCCTTTATATGGATGCTGTTATCCGGGATCGTACCCATACTGGCCGCTGCGCTGGCGGCTACAGGCGTACTCATCGTGTTTGTGATGGCGCGCAGTGCGGGCCTTCCGGGCGGTAAAAAGGAACTGGCACTTTTTGTCACTGCAATAGCCGCGGTGTTTATTTTCGCCCAGGGATGCTCCATACAGGGCGGCAGGATGCCGGAAAAGATGGACGAGATGAAACTGGACTACACTCCGAGCAGCATCAGGGCATCGCTTTTTGACAACAACGTGGTCTACGCCGGGACCGAACGTGACAGGGTTGTTTACGCCTACGACATGTCTTCAAAAACCATAAATGCCACGATTGCCGCGGGATACATGCCCGTTGACATTATCCAGAACGGCCGCTCCATAATAACCGCGAACAGAACGTCGAATTCCGTGACCATCCATGACCTCCGCACGGGAAAAAGCGAGCAGGTGCAGTCAGGCGGTGAGTACCCGTCAGCGGTCGCTTATAATCCGGCGAGGAACGAGGTATATGTGACCAACATAGGGTCGAATAACGTGGCTGTAATAGACCTCTCAGGGAACACACCGGAAGTTGTGGCTCGCATACTGACGGGTAAGTGGCCCTCGGACCTGTATCTGGCGCCTGACAACAGGTACCTGTATGTATCGTGTAAATATACAAACACGGTCCAGATTATTGACACGCAGAGGCGGCTTCCTGTTTTTACCAAGGTGGATACGGGTATATCGCCGTCCCGACTGCTGCCGATATCCAAACGGGAAATAGCGGTCATCAACGAGTGGGAGTACGCCTTTAACCGTTCATCGTCCATACTGATTTTTAACAGGATAAACTACGGGCTCGAATATGACATACTTGTGGACGGCGGGATATTTGATGCGGCCCTTTCGAAATCGGGCCGCTATCTCTATGTGACCGTGCCGCCAAAGGACAAGGTTATTTTCGTTGACCTCAAAAAAAGGGAAAAGGTGTATGAACTGAAATTCCGCGATGAGATACCCAAATGGCTGACCGTGTCAAAGGACGGCAGGACGCTCTATGTAGCCACGCAGCAGTCCAAAAGGATATATTACATATCGGTGAATTCGCTGTTATGACGGCCATTGAGAATGTAATGTGTTTCCTGCCCATGGCGCTGTCAGGGGCCGCTTACCTGGCAGGCATATATATAAAACCCGGAAACAGGGCCGGCACGGCCGTGGAAAAATATGTGTTCGTTACGGCAGGGGTGCTGTCGCTGGCATCGTGTGCCTTCATATACCTTTACATGGCAGGCCCCTCCGACATTATCGGGCCGGCTGTATTGTTGCGCGGGCGCCTGATACTTTTTATGGCTGCGGTAATGGTACTGCTGGCTCCGGCATTTTTTATAAAGGAAAAAAACTATTTTACGGCGGCTTCGGCCTGCCTGTTCTGCGCGGCGGCCACAACATACTCCGCTGAACCGGCCGTGGCCGCGGCCGCGTTTATAGCCTGTGACCTCACCGCAGCGGCGGCGCTGTACGCACAGGCTGGGGACGAAAAAACAACACGGGGGCTGATGAAACCGAAACTGTTTTTTTCTGCGGCGGCGGCGGCAATGACCGCGGCATATTACGCCGCGGGAACGGGTAAAAGTGCGGTGACGGCGCTCGCGGCCGCCGCGGCTTTCATGATGCTTTCCGCAACCCACACATGGTTCACGGTAAATCCGCGCGTACAGATAAATGGTGAAAGTAAGGCGTATCAATATTTTCACCCGTTATACATCGGAATGATAATAGTCCAGGTGTCATGCTTATATGCTGTTTTTGGTGCGGGCTTAAAACCTGTTTTTGCCGGGGTTATCTTATTATGTCTGCTGTCGGCGGCGGTTTACAGGGCGCTGACAGAGGAGGACTATCAGGGATTCACGGCGGCGGATACTGCCGCGCTGGGAGCACTGGTGCTTTTTGTCCTGTCCGTCACGGACGCGGGAATGGTGACGGCGGCGGGGTTATTCACGCTTGTCGCGGTATACGCACTCGCATGCGGTTGCGCTGTAACCGCGTCCCGGCCCGGGGATTTCACGATCGGCGCGTTAAAATATAAAACAGCGGCGATAAAGGGAGCCTATCCGGCACTGGCCGCATATATCGCGGGCCTGTGGCTGGAAGTTTTCGCTTTTATAACGCTCTTTTCATCCCTGAAAAACGGGCAGGTTTACCTGCTGCTCGCAATCATCACGGCCGCGGTATACACCGTGCCGTTTTTGAACAGGCTCTTCGGTTTTTTTTCCATAATTTACAGGCTGATACAGGGCGGCAGGCATCAGGCAAAACCCGGCATCGAGTCCCTGAAATTTGTCTTTTACGCGGCGCTGTTTTTGGCGTTTTTTTTGAGGTTGGGATAAATGACGGATAAAACGCAGGCGGTTTTATACTTGCTTGTTTTCGCGCTGGTGTCATGCGCCGTTTTCATGGTCATACCCCATTCAACCGCGGCTGTTTTTATGGCTGTCTCTTTTGTCGTGAATATCCTGCTTTTTAGGACGTTATATGGAAAGGGTAAAAAATGAGCGTGGCGGTACTGTTTGCCTCAAGCATTGCCGTATTCCTGGCCCTGAACCACGGCAGGTTAAAAGACATATCCGGCAGGGCCTCTCCCCGGGCATGGATATTTTTTGGTGTTGTGATTTTATTGTCGGCTCTGTTGGTAATCCTGCGGATATGCGGGACAGAGGCTTTCCCGCTGGTGCCGTTTTTGTGGGCCGCGTTGTGCGTATCAGCCTGGGCCTTAGCGGGAAAAAGAGGGCATGAAACGGTATTATATCCTGTCATATTCGTTACGGCTGCCTTTTCTTTCCTCATGCTGCCATTTTCAAGGCTGACGCCTTTCGTTTTCATGGTCAGTTTTATGATAATACTTGTAATGATAGCGCCAGTCTACAGGGAACTGCTGGCGCAACAGAGCGTCCTGCCGGCCGCGGGGATTTTCATATTTACGGCCATGGCGGTGAACGCCGGCATAACAGGCAGGTACGGCCCGTACATAAGCGTGCCGGCGTCGCTGTTTGGCGCTATTTTCATCCATGTCAGGAAAACCGAACCGCGGGAATACTACGCCGATGGGGACAACGCGCTGAAAATAGCGGGGGTGCTTTTCCCGATGCTCCTTCTGCAACTGCTCATTGCGGCGCTGCTAAAAAGTCCGTTGTTCAAAATATGAAAAGGATGGCACGAAAGGCAGGCAACGGAAGCAGTATCTATAATTAAACCTTGCTTAAACCCGGGGTGCTGATATAATAAGCACGGATTGACTGATAAAGAAAACCGATGGGATATAGGCCGATGAGCGATTTCGACAGAACACTTGTAGTTCGCCAGAGTTTTGATATGGAGGATGAGACAATAAGGATACTCGTTTTGGACGGGTACCTGAATTTTGAGACATACGAGATAGCCAGGGCTGCGCTCAACCGCCTGCTCGAAAACCACCTCTACAGGATAGTTTTTGACCTCTCGCAGACAAAATACATAGCCTCCAGCGGATGGGCAATTTTCCTGGCTGCACTAAGTTCCACCGAGGCAATGGGCGGCGGGATAAAACTGGCGGGCATGAACCCGGATGTGAAGTTTGTATTTGACGCCCTGGAACTGGAGAACATTGTTGAGCATTTTGATACGGTCAGGGAAGCAGCGGACTCTTTCAAAAAATAATCACAGATCGCAGATCTCAAATCTCAATCGCGTTTCAAAAGCGTTTCATGTCTCAAGTAACGGCGTCTCAGGTCTCAGAAGGCAATAAAAACAATCGCAAATCCCCAGATCGCAAATCCAAAATAGAACTCCGAAGTGTTTCATAACAAAACACAATAAAACATCGTGCTTCAAATTGAAACAAACACGTCTTTTCTATAATAGAAAAACCCATATAAATATATATAGTTTATTGGCACGGGTATTGCTATATATATTGTTGCGAAGATTGATGCGCGTATATGAATCTAAAATATCAGTATAATGAGGAGATGCTAAACATGGCAAAGGTTATCGGAATTGATTTGGGAACAACGAACTCATGCGTTGCCGTGATGGAGGGCAAAGAGCCCAAAGTCATAGTAAACGCTGAGGGTAACAGGACGACGCCGTCGGTTGTCGGATTTACAAAGACGGGCGAGAGGGTGGTGGGTCTGCCGGGAAAACGACAGGCTGTCGTGAATCCTGAGAACACGGTATTCTCGATAAAGCGTTTTATGGGAAGGAAGATATCGGATGCGACAGAGGAGATTAAAAAGGTACCGTTCAAAGTTGTAGCGGCCGATAACGGTGACGCGAGCGTTGACATTTCGGGCAAGAGGTACTCGCCCCCCGAGATATCCGGCATGATTCTGGCAAAATTAAAGGCCGATGCCGAGGCATATCTGGGCGAGACGGTGACACAGGCGGTCATCACGGTGCCGGCGTATTTTAACGACTCACAGCGCCAGGCGACCAAGGACGCCGGCAGGATAGCGGGGCTTGAGGTACTGCGTATCATCAACGAACCAACGGCCGCTTCGCTGGCCTATGGCCTCGACAAGAAAAAGAACGAAAAGATAGCGGTGTACGACCTCGGAGGAGGAACGTTCGATATTTCCATACTGGAGATAGGCGACGGTGTATTTGAAGTAAAATCAACAAACGGCGACACGCACCTGGGCGGCGACGATTTTGACCAGCGTATAATGGACTGGCTGGCCGATGAGTTCAAGAAAAACGAAGGCATTGAACTGCGCAATGACAAAGTGGCGCTCCAGCGTTTAAAAGAGGGGGCGGAAAAGGCAAAGATAGAACTTTCCTCCACCATGCAGACCGAGATAAACCTGCCGTTCATAACGGCCGATGCAACCGGGCCAAAACATTTGGTCGTCACCCTGACGCGCGCAAAACTTGAACAACTCGTGGCCGACCTCATCGAACGCACGGTAGAGCCGTGCAAAAAAGCGCTCGCGGATGCGGCGATGAAGACCTCGGACATCGATGAGGTAGTGCTGGTCGGCGGTATGACAAGGATGCCGGCAGTTGTTGATACCGTCAGGAAATTCTTTGGCAAGGAACCGCACAAGGGCGTGAACCCCGACGAGGTAGTGGCGGTGGGTGCGGCCATACAGGCGGGGGTACTGCAGGGCGAGGTAAAAGACGTGCTCCTGCTCGATGTTACGCCGCTATCGCTCGGCATCGAAACATTGGGCGGCGTATTCACCAGGCTCATAGAGCGGAACACAACCATACCGACCAAAAAATCGGAGACATTTTCTACAGCCTCCGACAATCAGACGTCGGTTGAGATACACGTGCTGCAGGGCGAGCGCGACATGGCCCGTGACAACAAGACCATAGGCAAGTTTCACCTGGACGGTATACCGCCGGCACCACGCGGTGTCCCGCAGGTCGAGGTCACGTTTGACATAGACGCCAACGGTATACTGCACGTGGGCGCCAAGGATATGGCCACGGGTAAGGAACAGAAAATAACGATTACGGCCTCCTCGGGTCTAAAAGAGGACGAGATAAAAAATATAGTAAAAGACGCGGAAAAGCACGCCGAAGAGGACAAGAAAAAGAAAGAGGAGATAGACACAAAGAACCAGGCAGACTCGCTGGTCTATAACGCGGAAAAGACGTTAAAAGAGGTCGGAGACAAGGTCACCGAGGCGGATAAAAAGGAACTGCAGGAAGCAACGGACAAGCTCAAAGAGGCGGTCAAGAACAACGCTTCAACCGATGTTTTGAAATCAGCCATGGAAAAGCTTACCGAAAAATGGCACAAAGTATCAACAGCCATGTACCAGGCCGCGGGTCCGAAACCGGGAGCTGAAGCGGGCGCGGGAGAAAACGCGGGGCCGGGTGCGGGAGAAAACGCGGATAAAAAGGGCAAGGACGATGTAGTGGACGCGGAGTATGAAGTTGTGGATGAGGAAAAGAAAAAGAAGAAATAACGGTTCCAAGTTCCAGGTAGTCGCACCATTTTAGGATGCGCGGGGAACGGCCGGGCTTGCGGCTCTAAAACTTAAAAACGACAAAGTTCCATAAAAAAATGCAAAAGGAGGCAACAGAACGATGAAATTGAAACCGTTAGGAGACCACATTGTAGTAAAACCGCTCGAGGAAATGGAAGTAAAAAAAGGAGGGGTTATCATCCCTGACACAGCCAAGGAAAAACCTTCCAAAGGCGAAGTTTTGGCTGTCGGCCCCGGGAAAATCACGGAAGACGGCAAGCGCGCGCCCATGGAAGTCAAGGTCGGCGACAAGGTCATCTACAGCAAGTATTCGGGCAATGAGTTCAAGGTCAACGACGACGAAATACTGGTTATGACGCAGGAAGACGTGCTGGCGGTTATTGAGTAAAAACGGGTCCAGGGTACATGGTCCAGGGTCCAAAAAGCAAAGCAAAAACAGAAACACAAAAACAATAAATCAGGAGGAATTGAGTTATGGCAAAGCAGTTGAGTTTTGGAGAAGAGGCGCGCAGGTCGCTGCAGCGCGGAGTTGACAAACTGGCAAATGCGGTAAAGGTGACGCTCGGGCCGAAGGGACGCAACGTGGTACTGGACAAGAAATACGGCTCGCCGACAATCATCAACGACGGCGTCACGATAGCGAAAGAGATTGAACTGGAGGATCCTTACGAGAACATGGGCGCCCAGCTCATAAAAGAGGTTGCTTCAAAGACCTCGGATGTGGCCGGGGACGGCACAACGACAGCCACGGTGCTCGCGCAGGCGATATACGCCGAGGGCATGAAGAATATCACGGCCGGAACGAACCCCATGCCGGTAAAACGCGGTATTGAAAAGGCGACGGCCGCGATCGTGGAGGAACTGAAAAAGATTTCCAAGCCTATCAACGACAAGCACGAGATAGCGCAGGTCGCGACCATCTCGGCAAATAACGACAGGGTCATAGGCGAGCTCATCGCCGATGCGATGGACAAGGTCGGCAACGACGGCGTCATCACGGTGGAAGAGGCAAAAGGCATCGAAACGACGCTTGAAGTGGTCGAGGGCATGCAGTTTGACCAGGGTTATGTGTCGCCCTATTTTGTCACGAATCCGGACAAGATGATAGCGGAGATAGAGAACCCCTACATCCTGATATATGACAAAAAGATATCCAGCATGAAGGAACTCCTGCCGATATTGCAGGAAGTCGTCCAGCAGGGCAAGCCGATAGTCATAATCGCCGAGGACGTTGAAGGCGAGGCCATGGCAACGCTCGTGGTAAACAGGCTCAAAGGCACGTTCGTATGCGTGGCAGTCAAGGCCCCGGGTTTTGGCGACAGGCGCAAGTCCATGCTCGAGGATATAGCGATATTGACGGGCGGCAGGGTAATATCGGAAGAGATAGGGCTGAAACTGGAAAAAGCCACGATTGCGGACCTCGGACAGGCTAAAAAAGTGGTTGTCGACAAGGACAACACGACAATCGTCGAGGGACTCGGCGCGAAAAAGGATATCACCGCCAGGATAAGCCAGATAAAGAAACAGATAGATGAGACAAAATCGGACTACGACAAGGAAAAACTGCAGGAGAGGCTCGCAAAACTCTCGGGAGGCGTGGCTGTCATAAACGTCGGCGCGGCGACAGAAACCGAGATGAAGGAGCGCAAGGCGCGCGTTGAGGACGCGATGCACGCGACCAGGGCGGCAAAGCAGGAAGGCATAGTTCCGGGCGGCGGGGTTGCCCTGTTGCGCGCTTCGGCGGTACTGGAAACACTGCAGGTAACCGATGAAGAGGAAAAGGTCGGCGTGAAGATAATAAAGAAGGCGCTCGAGGCCCCGATAAAGCAGATATGTCTGAATGCGGGCGTTGACGGCGCGGTGGTCATGGACAAGATATTAAAAGAAACCTCCAAGACCATGGGGTTTGACGCGACCGACATAGTGACAAAGGATATAGTAATGAAGGATATGGTTAAAGCCGGGATTATAGACCCGACCAAAGTAACGCGCTCGGCGCTGCAGAACGCGGCATCGATAGCGTCGCTGCTGCTTACCACCGAGACGCTGGTAGCGGATATCCCGGAGAAAAAGGAACATAACCATGGCGCATCGGGAATGCCCGGCGACATGGGAGGATATCCTGAATACTAACGCCTCCGGCGTTAGTATTCAGTGAGACGAGAGACAAGAGTAAGGCAAGAACGATATGCAGCCGCAACCTTTAGGTTGCGCGACGGTAAAGGACAGGCCCCCTCCGGGGAGCGGCAGCGCACCCCGGAGGGAAGCAATTATAACTAAAGGGAACAAATATGGGGATCAAGACGTCAAAATAAAGGCGAAAGATCAAGCTATGAGCAATAAGCTATGAAGAAAAAGGTCCCAAAACGGAGCCCTCTTTATAGCTCATAGAATATAGCTTAATCTTCAGAGGTATTTATGCCCATCAAAGATTATTATAAAATACTCGGCGTTGAAAAGAACGCCCCAGAGGGTGAGATAAAAAAGGCTTTCAGAAATCTGGCAAAAAAATATCACCCTGACGCCAATCCTAATAATAAGGAAGCCGAGGAAAAGTTCAAGGAGATAAGCGAGGCCTACGAGGTCCTATCGGACAAGGAAAAACGCGCCAGATATGAGCAGGTCAGGGACGCGAGCGCGCGCGGTTTTGATTTCTCGCAGTACGCGGGGCGGGGTGGCGGTAATAACCCCCAGGGGTACTCGAGCAACGGCAATTTTGATTTTGGCGACATATTCGACCTCTTTTCCGGTAAACAGGGAGGAAAAGGAAGGGGCGGGTTCGAGGATATATTTGATATGTTCTTTACGGGCGGACCCAAACGTTCCTACGGCGGGTTTGAATCCGAGGGAGCGGGACAGGCGCATGGTGACAGAGGCGATGATGTCAACGTCCGCATAGAGATACCTTTTGCGCTGGCCATGTCAGGCGGCGAAACTATCATAAAAGTACCCCGCGCGGTGGACTGCACGCGCTGCCGCGGCACGGGCGCGGAACCGGGTTCAAAGGTGGATACGTGCCCCGCGTGCGGCGGACAGGGGACAATGCAGTTCTCACAGGGCGGTTTTATGGTAAACCGCACATGCCCGCGTTGTTCGGGCAAGGGCAGGATAGTGATGCAGATGTGCAAACTGTGCGGCGGTTCGGGCGAGGCGCAGGAGACGCGAAAGATCAGGATAAAAATACCCGAAGGCGTGACCGACGGCGACAGGTTAAAGGTCAAAGGTGAGGGCAACATGCGCTCATGGAACAGGGAGCGCGGCGACCTGTACGTTTCTTTTAAAGTGACCGAGAGCAACATTTTTGTCCGCAAGGGTGACGACATATTTTACAGCGTCACAATAAACCCGGCGCAGGCTATGCTGGGCGCACACCTGAAGGTCCCGTCACCCGACGGCGATGTGGACATAAAGGTGCCGGCAGGGACGCATTCGGGCACCAAACTGAGGATATCGGGCCATGGTGCGAAAAACATAAAAACAGGAAAAAAAGGCGATTATTATGTCACCGTTGAGATAGATATGCCAATTATAAGCGGCGGGGAAGAGGAAGAGATATTGCGGAAACTGGCGGAGAAGAAGGGATGGAAGATCTGACGGAAAGTTACAAGTCAAAACCAAAAAGTTCAATTAAAAATGTAAAAATAAAAATAACTGTTTGTACAACCAATTGCCATTAATTTTGAATTTCGCATTGTACTTTTTGGTTTTGACTTTCAAATTTTGACTTTTGGAGGTTTACATGATCTCACTCAAGAACGTAACCAAACGTTTCGGCACAAAGACCGCGGTCGACAACATATCATTTGAGGTCAATAAGGGCGAGATTATAGGTTTTTTAGGGCCCAATGCCGCGGGTAAGACAACCACTATGCGGATGATAACCGGGTTTTTTCCGCCCACAGAGGGCAGCGTTATCGTTGCCGGAGTGGATGTCATGAAGGACCCCCTGCTTGCGAAGGAAAAAACAGGCTACATGCCGGAGAATGTGCCGGTATATAAGGAAATGGAAGTTTATCCCTACCTCAAATTCATAGCCGGCATAAAGGGCGTGGCAAAGGCTGAAACAGAGGCCAGGGTTGCCAGAGTCATAGAGGAAACGGGACTGGGCAACGTGCGGTATTCCATCATCGGCAAACTTTCCAAAGGCTACAGGCAGAGGGTGGGGCTCGCGCAGGCGATATTGAACGACCCCGAGGTGCTGGTCCTCGACGAGCCGACCGTGGGGCTGGACCCGAAACAGATAAGGGAGATAAGGAACCTCATAA
>JAJFUW010000180.1 GCA_021372235.1 Spirochaetia bacterium | reverse complement strand
GTGGGCCGCGTGGAACAGGATGCTGCCGCAGTTCTATGAATGTGTATTTAATTACAATTTTGCATACATGAAAATGCGCACAGAACCGCTGAAAACCGTTCTTAACGGGTCCTATTATTTTACAATACTGTACCTGCTGCCGGTTATCTCCATGGCGTGGTTCATGGTAAAATCATTTCTCCCCAAAAGGGAGGACCTGCCGTTTTTGACGGTTATCGCGGCCATCGGTTCCTACGCCGGTGTGGCGGCGTTAAAAGGATATTACCCGCACTATTTCCTGACACTGATACCGTACGCGGCCCTGCTGGGGGCGTTGTTTGTCAGGGACATATATGCAATGCTTGACGGCGTCCTCAGACTGAAATATTACGCGGCAGCGGTGGTGTCACTGCTGCTGGTATTGAACGCGGCCTCCTATTTTGTTCACTCGGGCACGCTGCAGTTTGTAAAGAGCGGGCGGTACAGCATGGACATCTTTTACCAGACGCGGGCGATATCAGCCGCGGCAAAAATGGCGCTCGCCAACAGTAAGGGCGGTAAAATGTTCGTGTTCCAGAACCAGCCCGAGGTATATTTTCTGGCCGGAGGCAAGGCGGTTTCGCGTTACATATACGCCTATCCGCTGGCAATCTACGGGCAGGCAGCCGCCGAATCGTTCTCGCGTGAATTTATTGACGGCAAACCGGACGTTTTGGTGCTCGAGAAGGGGAATTATACCGCCTACGAGACTTACGTGGACAACTATTACCGCAAAATCTCCGAAACCAGGAACTTTGAGGTTTTTGAAAAACTTTAAAAGCAATTAACAATGAATAGTTAATAATCAGCTGCGAAAGGCGGTTTTCATTATTAATTGTTCATTGTTAATTAGTATTTGAAAAAGGGAGGGACAAAAGCATGCAGTTCATAAACGACAAGGACGTGGAGTTCAAAAACAGGGTCTCGGGTTCAAAATACCTTTTTGTGGACGAAAAAAAATACGCGTTCGGCACGGCGTATTTGCGGCCCGGGGACGAGATAAAGGAGCATGTCCATACGGATGAGACGGAACTTTTCTATTTCATCAGCGGCACACCGGAGTTTACATGCGCCGGAAAAACGATAAGGGTAAAACCCGGAGATGCCATGAAAGCGGAAGCGGGGGAGCCTCACATACTGAAAAATGACACAAATGAAACAGTGCACCTGAATTTTATCAAGTTAAAGGTGGCCGGATGAACGCAGGCTTGAAACCGTTAAACATAGCGTTAAAAGCTGTTTTTGCGGTTGTACTGTTGGGGGTGCTTCTTATTGCTTCGCAAAGCCTGTTCATGGACGGCTCCACGTGGCACCACAGCGCGCTCGGCAAGGAATTCGTAAAGGACATGGGATTCCCGCGGCAGGATTCCTTTTCATACACGGGCTACGCGCAATGGGACAAAAGTACCTGGCTTTTTGACATACTCGCATATACCCTGGTATATGCGCTCGGGCCGGACAAAATTTACCTGTTCAAATATTTCCTCTACATAATATTCTGTGCCATGCTGTACATGATAATGTTCAAACGACAGCAGGGCAGGTACATCTCCGCCACACTGCCATTCGCCCTGGCCGGGGTGCTGCTGCTCGACCAATATTTCAAAGTGACACCGGGTATTATTTCATGCGTCTATACCGCTTATTTTATTTTTGTGCTCGAGAACGAGCCGACCAAAAGGAACGCACCGCTTTACTACTCTCTTCCCTTCATAGCGCTTTTCTGGGCGAACACGGCAGCCGTTGCCGCGGCCTCGGTTTTGCTGCTGCTCATATACGTCATTTATTATACGGCCGATTATTTTGAGATGAAGGATAAAAAGGAACACTATTTTTTGGGCGGAGCGTATGTGGCCCTGTTTGCTACGGCCCTGGCAGTGCTTTTGAACCCGTCTTTTTACGGCATATATCTCGACATCTACTACATGGTGGATTTAAGCGGGTTAAAGGAGTGGAAGGAATATTTCACGGCAGCGGGCCCGGGCGAAAAGACGCACCTGGCATTGATTGGATGCTACCTGGCAACCGGCATAGCACTTTTCGTTTTTAACGAGCGCGGTTCCGATCCGGGCAGGAAATCAGGGCTGGTAAAGGATACGCTGCTGCTTCTGGTATTTTTGTTCCTTACAGTGTTCAACAGGGAATACCTCCCGGTTTTCCTCGTGATATCCATACCGGTTTTTACCTATTACGCATACCTGATATTCAGGTGGAGCCTCGTGTGGCCGATGAAATGGACCGAACACGATATGCTAATAATCAAGAACTGCATATACGCTGTGATAATACCCCTGGCCATGTTTTATGGATGGTACCGGGCGGTACATACGCAGCAGGATAACAGGCCGGAGCTTGCCGTGAATTACCTGTTAAAAAATCCTGCGCCGCAGAACCTGTTTACCCCGGTGGAGCTGGCGGGTTACGCTGAGCAGTACCTGTATCCGCAGTATAAGGTGATGTACGACGGAGGTAAAAACAGGACAGAGGAGGCGGCTGACGACTACGCGCGGCTCATGAGCGGTACCGCTACTCTGACGCCTGTCCTGGCAAAGTACGACATAAACAGCGTGCTGACCGGCGCGGGTTCAAAACTTTCCGCGAGGGTAAAGGAACTGGGGTTTAAGACGGCCTATTTTGACGGCAAAAATGTGGTGCTGGTAAACCCCGGGAAAACGCAGGATTACCTGAAATACATAAACCCCGAAAATCCGGACGAATATTATGACAAAGAAAAATACAACGAGGCGCTGGCTGAACTTACCTCGTTCGCGGAAAAGAACCCGTCGGAGGCGGCGCATCTGATGCTGGCAAAACTTTACGCCGAGAGGAACGGCAAAAAGGCGCGTGCCTATCTGGAAGACAGGATAAGCGAATATCCCTCCCAATGGCAGCTCTATAACCTGCTTGGCAAGCTCTATTATGGCGAGGGCGAGTTCGCAAGCGCGGTGGAAGTATGGGACGAGTCAAAACAGACAGATAACAGGATGAGGATGATGTATAAGGACGCTAAACGACGGTCGGAGCCGGAATAAAACGGGCATAGGTTGCAGGGCCCGGGGCCCAAGCGTACTGGTCACTGCCCCATGCGCGGAATAAAGTCCGCGTCTACAAGGGAAAGGCAGATTCCAGGCAGCCGCACCATTTTAGGGCGCACGGGGAAAAACAAAACGCTGATTTGAAAATTATATAACTGCAATATGGCAACTGATATTTCTTTTCCCTACGGGACTATTTATAGCACCCCATTGCGGGGTAGAAGGTCAGGATGAGGGAAAAGGGGAATACATGAAGGCAAAAGCACAAAAATTAAAATTCAAAAGCGACAAAAAACAACCCGTTCCTGCGCATGCAAAACGCCACGACACCGGCCCTGAAACAACCCTCCTGTTTGCCATTATCATAGCCATTGCTTATGTAGTGGCAGCGCTTTTTGCGCTGCAGCTTAATTACAAAAAACCGCAGGCTCCGGCCGTTATGGAGGCTCCTGCATCCGTATCCGGGACGGAAAATATAAGGGCGGCCATCTGCCGCAACCCGGAGCTGGAAAATATGAAAAATTTAAGGGCCGGCGGCAGCGTTGAAAAAAAACTGCCCGTGGTTGACAGACTGAAATTCACCCTCTCCGATACGCCGTTTTTTGACGGCGCGGACCCTGTCTATGCGCTCTCGGTATGCTGCCGGGACGGGACGCAGAGGGATTATTATACGTGCAAAATGCCGTGGGCGTTCATCATGTACGAATTCGAACAGGGCGTCCCGACCGTCACGATATTCGAGATAAAATCAGAAAAAAAGGAGGGACGCTACGAGATAGTCGTTATGGACCCGCAGGCTGACCCCGCAAAGATAAAAGCAGTATCGGTCTCGATATACGAGGAACTTCTGAGGCAGTATATGCCGGGGATTGAATGGAAGGGGTCGGTACGGCAGGAAATAAAATAAAAAAATTTGGCCCAGGTCACAAGGCCCAAACTACTATGTTTTTTGATACGCGGAATTTTGGTTTTGGGATTTTAAGACTTGGGCCCCGGGCCTTGGAACCAAGTTTTATACGTTCGGCTTAAAATCCGACGTAAAGTGGAAATATATCCCCGGGTTTTGTTCCATGTAATGTTTTAACATCCATTCGGATTCCGCAAAAAATACCAGGTTCCCGTTCTTGTCGTAACCCACGCGGTCAGCCTTGTATTCACAGAACTCTTCGAGTTTTTTCAGGTCGTCGGAGGTTATCCAGCACGCTCTCACGAAATCTTTCGGCTCAAACCTGCACTCCGCGCCGTACTCGTTTTTCAGCCTGTAGAGTATGACATCAAACTGGAGCTGCCCGACAGTCCCCACTATCTTGCGCCTGCCACGGTCCATCAAAAAGAGCTGGGCCACACCTTCGTCGGTCAACTGGTTGATGCCCTTTTCAAGTTGTTTTGATTTCATTCCCGTGTTGACGAGTTCGCGGAATATCTCGGGGGAGAAACTCGGGATGCCCTGGAAATTTATGTCCTCTCCCTGTGTGAGCGTGTCGCCTATCTTGAACGTGTCCCTGTCATAAAGCCCTATGACATCGCCCGGGTACGCCTCCTCTATGACCTCTTTTTTCTGGCCCATGAAACTCGCAGGGTTGTTGAAACGCAGCCGCGCGCCCGAGCGCACGTGGTGGTAGAAATCACCGCGGTTGAATTTGCCGGAGCAGACCCTGAAAAACGCGATGCGGTCGCGGTGGCGCGGGTCGATGTTGGCGTGAATTTTAAAAACAAACCCGCTGAAAGCCTCCTCGGTCGGCTGCACTATGCGCTTATCCGCGGGCCTGGGGCCCGGGGTCGGCGCGATAGTTATGAAGGTGTCGAGCAGTTCCCTGACACCGAAATTGTTGAGGGCGCTGCCGCAGAAAACAGGGGCCTGCAGGCCCGCCAGGTATTTTTCCCTGTTAAAAGAGCCATAGACGCCGTCCACGAGCGCGACGTCGTCGCGCAGCTGCGAGGCAAACTCGGTTGTGAGCCTCTCGTCGAGTTGTTTGTCGTCCAGCGACGATATGGCGATAGAGTCGTCCTGCGCAGTTTTATTAGGGGAAAAGAGCAGGAGGCTGCGGTTGTACAGGGAATATACACCCTTGAAAGACTGGCCACGACTGATTGGCCACGAGAGCGGGCAGACCGAGATGTCGAGCTTTTTTTCCAGATCGTCCATGAGGTCGATGAGCATCGGACCCTCGCGGTCGAGCTTGTTTACAAATATGATGACGGGAGTGTTGCGCATACGGCAGACTTTCATCAGTTTCTCGGTCTGTTCCTCGACGCCTTTTACGGAGTCAACCACGAGTATGACCGAGTCGACCGCGGTCAGTGTGCGGTAAGTGTCCTCGGCAAAGTCTTTGTGGCCGGGGGTGTCGAGCAGGGTTATCTCGAGGCCCCTGTACTCAAACGACATGACCGCGGAGGCGACCGATATGCCCCTCTGGCGCTCAATCTCCATGAAGTCCGAGGTGGTGGTCTTTTTTATCTTGTTGGATTTGACTGCGCCGGCGCTCTGTATGGCCCCTGCAAACAGCAGAAATTTCTCCGTGAGCGTGGTCTTGCCCGCGTCAGGGTGGCTTATGATGGCGAAGGTCCGCCGCTTTGCTATCTCTGTCTCGTTTGCCATTATATCTCCGTTTGCATTTTAATGAGATTCTATAATAACAAGTATGGAGGGAAGTGTAAAGTAAAAGAGAAGGGATAAAACGAGCCGGGATCCGGCTCGTCCCACTCCTCAAGCGGGCTGTCCACCCGGCTTTAAATTATACTGCTTATATTAACAGACAATTGTCTAAAAAACAGACAGCAGCAAAAATGGTCATTAACAGGACTGCCGTCAGGCTGCTATCGGGTAAAAGTTCGATAAAAATGTCGGAGGCATTATCAGGGGCCAAAGGCTCATTTTCCGGCAGGGCCATTGCCAGAATGGCGGGAATAAATAACCAGGCCTGCAACGCGGGGTTTAAACGATTTGTTTCTGAACGGATAGTTTCCGTATCAGGCGCCGGACGCAGCGTGCTCTACTCACTGAACAGGAAAAACGCTGTCGTAAAAGAGATAATCGCGCCGCTGTTTGCAGCCCGGACAAGGATACCGGAGCTCCCGGCTGAGGATGTCGGGAAGTGCCGCCTGAAGGATGTTGCATCAATCGTGCTGCTCGGCAGTGTTGCAATGTCGGAATAAAAGACCGGAAGCGGCATCAATATACGTGTCGTTAAAATCCCGTCCTATACCACCAGTACTCCCTTTTTTTCCGCGATGGTTACCACGGCTTTTGTCCCGGAATTGAACTCCAAAAAATCGTTTTCTATGCCGTCACTGAAAATAACGCCGTTCTCCGCCATCATTGAGACCACGGAAAAACCGCATCCCTTTTTGACCTCGCCAAACACAAGTTTTGCGGATGTTGTATTGGAAGGGAACGGCTCCCTGACGGTGTAGACAAAAGAGTCGCTGTCCCAGCCGGCCGGCACGGAGACGCGGTCCGGGACGGATGCGCCGAGGTATTTTTCAATCCCGGCGGAACCGGCGATGATGCTTTTTAACCATCCTGATGACCCCAGTCCCGTGGAGATAATGATGCCGCTTGATGACTGGGACTCTGACGCGTCTCCGACCATTATGGAGTAGCGGGCCGAAACATGGGTTTTCTGCCCGATAAAAAGGTCGTTAACGGCCAGGATTGACTGGCCGTCGTTCAGTTCGGCTTTTACCATGGATATTTCCATGCGCTTGCGGCCGCCTTTCTGGACCTCGGGGATTATGGAATGGAGGTCGGACGGGGAAAATGGGAGCAGTACGCCGTCCCAGCGCTCCGCATCGGGATTTACGCCTATCAGGGGCTGGCCCGAGAGGTATTTCAGTGTGTTCGCGACCAGGCCGTCCTGTCCCACGGCGACTACGGTATCGCGCGGACCAAAAATAAAATTGGGGAGGAATTTTCTGTCAACTATCTGGACTATACCGCATTGCTGCGCGGCCGCGGCAGCGGATTCGAGCGAAGCGTAATAGGTTTTATGTTCCCCAAGGTAATCGTTGAAATCCGCCCCCAGGTGTTCCACATAGAACCTTGCCTGCGAAACGGTATTGAACCTGTTTATCAGGTCGTCAACGCGCGTCGGCCTCTTTATTATTACCGTCTTGTTATCCGGGCGGTCTGCCATGCGGCGTTATTTGCCTTTTGTTTTTGTCAGCTGTTCGAGCAGGTCGGGTGTTATGTTCAGCTGGCCTATTTTTTCGGCTTTATCGGCGATACCGCGGAACGCCAGCGCTATTAGCTTGTTGGGTTCCATGCCGGAAGCGGCTATGGCGTTGATTATCGACGGGTCCACGTTTTCCAGCGCCTTTAAACTGGCGGAAATGCCGTATGCTTTAGCGTCAGCTTCCAGTTTGGAGTTTTTCACGCGGAGTTCCACGTACTGCCTGTTTTTTTCCTCCTGCGCGATTTCAAACTTCAGGGACTCTTCCTCCAACTCCTGTTTTTTCATTTGCTCGGATTTGACCGAGGACATTTTGGTTTCCATTATCTGTTTGTTCTTGTTCTCGATGGCTATCTCGGTGTTAAGTTCGTTTTCTTTTATAGACCTCTCCTGTTCGACCGAGGCGTTGCGCCTGTTGTAGATGGCCTCATCGGCTTTTTTGAGTATCTGTTCACGGGTTTCCGCCTCGAGCGCTTTGGCGGTCTCGGGTTTGGGTTTGATGGCGAGGATGGAAACGCCGAGCAGTTCTATGCCGAGCTGGGCCATATCGCTGCTGGATTTGAAACCGTCGCGTATTTTGTTCACGAGGTGTTCCGAGAGGAGCAGGCTGTCTTTCAGGGTGAATGATTTCAGTTCGTTCTTCACTATGACTTTTACCGCGTTGACCACCCTGGATTCGAGTTTTTCCGGGTCGTCCGAGACGTAATTTTTGCCGTTGTCGTCCAATGCGTAGTTCATGAGCGAGGAAATCTTTTTAGGGTCCGTGATTTTGTAGGTGGCCTGGCCCTGTATGGATATCTCCTGGAAGTCCGACGTGACCTCGCTGAATATGAAAAGCGACTCGGAACTGTTCAGTGGAACGGCCACGAGCGAGGTGTCGGGTTTGAAATAAAAGAAAGAAAGGCCCGCACCCTCCCTGACTGTTTTGCCATTCTTGTACTTCAACACATAGACATTTGGTGCAAACTTCACATAGTTTATCCCGAACATGACGACCTCCCTTGTAATTGATTTAGAGATATTATATAACTGCCGGATATATATGTCAATTGGGAAAACATTTCACGGCAGCAGTCGTAATTGTAACAGTTTTTATCT
>JAJFUW010000160.1 GCA_021372235.1 Spirochaetia bacterium | reverse complement strand
AGCGAAAAGCAGCACAACGGGTATTGCCGCGATTGTCCTGTACGCCTGCGGCGATTCTGTGGACAACATTCCGCCCTGCAAAAAAGCCGCAAAAAGTGCGAGCAGGAGGAAATAGCGCGGTTTTTTCCAGTTAAAAAGCGCGTAAAAAAATCCGAGCGTGAAAAATATACCCGTGAAAAAGTCCAGCATGGGCTTGCCGGGCAGGTTATGTCTCGGGTTTCCGTCGCCCAGATAATTGAACATCATACACGTGTTCCACGCGGCGTCGGCGTATAGTTTGATCGCGTTCTTGGGCGTGCCGTCCTTTTCAGTATAACGGCCCCCTATCTCATGCAGCATTTCCTTGTTAAAAATGGAGACCGTCGACTGCCTGCTGGTAAAATTCGCCGGATGCTTAACGGCATATTGCAGAAGCGGCAGGAGCACTATCAGCATGGCCGCCAGCGTGAAAAGCAGGTTTTTCCAGTTCTTCGCGAAAAATTTAAACTCCCTAAAAAAAAGGAAAAGCATGAATATGGCGAACCCTGCCGGTATCAGCCTGGCTGCCAGGTAAGTGTAAAGCGACATGCCGGTCAGCGCACCCAACATGATATAATCAAAAGGTTTTCTTTTTCTATAAGCTCTGTATGCAAAATAGACACACACAATTACAAAAAAAACAGTCGTAATTCCCAGAAACCCTATCCTCGAGAAGTTTACGTGCCAGCGCGAGACAGCCATAAGGAACGCGCCGACGAGCGCGGTGCGTGGCCCCATAAGATGACGGACGAGGAAATAAAAGGCTGGTATGCAGAGCACCCCAAAAAATATGGATACTCCCCTGATCTGGAGAACTCCTATGTCAAAAAAATTGAAGGAAGCGGCTATGAAGTACATATACATGGCCGCATTCTGCGTCCAACGCTCTATATAGACCGGCAGAGAAGTGCCGTCCACGGATATCCCCTTCATGATATTAATGGCTTCGTTGCCGTTCTGGCCTTCATCCCTGTAGCACCCCGCGGGTAAGTCGGCTATGTTATGTACCCGGAAATATACAGCCAGTGCCATAATTATCAGGAACAAAACAACTTCCACGCGCGGGTCTATGGTATCCGCTGTCCTGTCCAGGGGTTCTTGTTTCCTGGACTTATCCGCCAGTAAAAACACCAGGACCGCCAGGCCAAAAAACACAAAGCCCGGCATAATCTGTTTCTGAAAATAGAGAAAATACTGCCCCACAGCAGCCAGCGCAAATGATACCACGGTCAGGTTGAACTGCCCGAACGAGTATATTCTTTTCAGCAATCCGCCGCTTTTCTTTTTATTTTTTTTCCTTTTTCCGGTCATCATCCACCGTCCCGATGTTATATTTTACGGAAATAAACCGCCCTAATTTTCCAGATATTTGCTTACCTTGCTGTCGCCGACTATGTATTGCGCGGCCGCGTCCGCTTCGACCACCCTGTTAAATGTAAATATCGCGCTGTAAAGCAGGAAAAATATCATAAATCCCGTGATGAGTGATTC
Source organism: Spirochaetia bacterium (assembly GCA_021372235.1). Classification (GTDB taxonomy): domain Bacteria; phylum Oederibacteriota; class PGYV01; order PGYV01; family Palsa-1178; genus JAJFUW01. Next base: position 8,641 of record JAJFUW010000160.1, on the reverse strand, counting down.
TTTACGCAGGCCCTTTATTTTCCTGTCGTCCAGGAACACGGCTACGTCATGTATTCCTTTGACCGCCGGCAGTATCACCACCGGGAAAAATTGTGCCAGGTATATATATGACCTGGCCCCGGGGGCAAACATGGAAAAAAAATCCACCAGAAGCGCCGTCATGGAAAGCAGGCAGAACAGTACTCCCGGGCCTGCTTTTTTTTCTCCGGCTTCCGACGCCGTCATTACAAAAAGCGCTACAAAATAAAAAACGGTAAAAAAAGGAGGTAATACCTTTGACCACAGGAATCCGTCTTTGAAAAAGGAATCGACCGTGTATGTTTTAATATCAAAAAAACCGTTGTTACGCAGGTACTCGGCGCTGAACTTTTCAACGAAAACATAGAAGAAAAGCAGGCAGAAAAAAATGGCCAAAATGCCAAAAACCCGCGATATCGCCGGTATATAATTTTTTCTTACCGCCTTTTCACATTTTTTAAGCAGTGCGTAGGTTAAAAAGCACGCGGCAAAAGCAGCCCCTATGTAGCCGGTCAGCGCAAGCACGCAGGCCGACACTACAAGACCCGTATATTTTTTTGCTTCAACGGATGTCACGGCGAAATAGAGGCAAAACATAAAAGCGGTCATGGATAAAACAGCGTCGCTGCCCGAAAAAGCTCCCAAAACCACGGGTGCCGTCAGGGAGTATGCCGCCAGTGCTCGCTGCGCCATGCCGCCGGGCAGTACAATCCGTGCTATCCTGTAAAAGAGTGCGAGCAAAAGCGCAAAAACTGTGAGGTCGATTACAAGTATAAAAGGCACCATATTTGCCCTGCCGAGTATCTTATGAAAAACAGATAAGACAGCCGGATATAAAAAACCGTTTGATTCCTTTTTGCCCTGTGTGGGCGGGTTAAAAAAATGTAAAAAGTCGGAATCCGCTATCTCCCCCGCTTTGTTGAGCGAAAGATACGCTTCAATATCCGGAAAAACTAATGCATTGTTGTTGTAATACATCATGAGCCCCGTTACGGTCAGAAACACACCGAGCGAGAGCGCTGCTATCATGTTGACAGGCAAACCTTTCATCAAACCCTTTTTCATCAGGGCCTACCTCCTCTGCATGAACCAGTAATGGAAAACATTATACCTGTTCACGGACTTTTCGACAAGTTTCAACCTGACATTTTTTGACTTTATAAAATCCCCGCTGATAGTAAATGAGTCTTCGTAGAACATATTGGAATATCCCGGCACCTGCGATGTTTCCCATATTCCGGCCTTTTGTCCGTCAATGTATATTTCCTGTTTCACCGGAACCGGCTCAAAAAAGCGTCTGACAATTTTCAGGTCCTTGCCCGTCGTCAGGCCGACGACAGTGAACTCCTCGCCTCCGTCGGTTATCCTGCCGCCTTCCAGCACTTTAACATCCGCAGGCGCGCCTATTGTAAGGGATTCATAAAAAAGCGTCCCCGGAAGGTTCGGCGGCCGTCCGGCCCATATCCTGTAGCCGTGCTTTTGCTCGTCCCTGATATCCGATACATCCAGGCTGTCCGTGGTTACGAACGCGCCTTTTTCGGTATGGTCCAGTTTCATGGTGTCACCTGAATTGAACAGGGTAAAATCGGTTTCCACCGCTACCTCGGGCGAGCCGACAACAAAATAGGCCGGTTCTTTTTCTATGTTAAATGTATTCAGCCTCGGCTTTTTAAATACCGTATAGCCTTCGTAATTGAACCATCCCAGGTGTACCATCCAGTATTTCGGCCTTACCCTCTCCGCCTCCTCAAAAACCGCGCCTATGCCGTCTCGGAATATTTTGGCCTGGCCGTTGGTCACAAGCCCCACAAGGTCATAAACCCGCGCATCGGAATAGTAGGTCGCTGCCCCCGCGTCGTTTATGGCAATCCGTTCTCCCGGGGGTATGTTGGCCTTTATCCATTTTCCCGCCGAGATAGACTGGCTGTAAACATCACGGCAGTCTTTTCCGAAATTCATGACATTCGCGGCAATGGTAAAAAAATTAAAGCACAAAAAAAGTGCGGATATGGCTGCGGCATAAACAGCCTTTTGTTTTGACGTTTTAAACGGAATAAATTCTATTATAACCGATAATCCATACGCCAAAAACACGGTAAATATAACGGCAAACGGCATTGAGTATCTGTAATTGTGCACCGTCGCAAAGCTTGAGAATATGGTTGATAGCAGGCCTATAAAAAACCACAGAAAGGCCGTCGTAAAAACCGACGCTTTTTTATTTTTTATCTCGTCAGCCGCTCCGGGTGCCACGGCCAGGATGAAAACAAAGAGAGAATATCGAGGAAACCAGTGTTCACTGCCTCCGTTGAATATATCCAGGATGAATTTCAGGTAAGTGTCCAGCCCCTGCCTCAGAATCTCGGTCAAATGATAATAGTTCAGCGAGAAACTGGATTTGGCCCGCATGGTATTGGGCATAAAATCACCGGTGAATACCCTGTTTATGACAAAATAGACGAGCCCTGCGGCCACGGGCATCAGGTAAGGCAGTACTTGTTCCTTTTTGTCAAACAACCTGTTTATTATCTTTAGCATGGCAAATATGACGGCTAAAAAGAAACCCTCCGGCCTTATCATGGCGAGCAGGGCCAGGAACAGCGCCTGTGTCCGCGCAGGAGCCCCGCAAACCATATAATACATACATGCCGCTATCAGCGTGGAAAACAGTCCTATCTCCATCCCTGAAAAATATCCCCACAAAAAGTTCCCGTTCGTAACATACAGCGCCGCTCCGAAAATTGCGATTGTCCTGTCCGCTCCCAATTTTACCAGTATCAGATAGATAAAATATGACGTAAAAAAAAGGCACGCGGCTCCCGTGAAGTAAGTCAGGAAAATGACGGAAGACCCTTTCAGGAAAAGCATGAACGGCGACAGGAGTATGGCGTAGAGCATCGATGTGGCCCCGGACGAGTAACCTTCCCCTGCCACGTACTCAAAGAACCGCCCGCCGGCCAGATTCTTTGCGTATTGGAAATAGATGAAAGCGTCGTCAAGCGGCGCGGACAGCCTGAAGCGTGTATACAGGAACATTGATATGAAGTAGACGGCGGCAGCGCCTATGGAATAATATAAAAAAAGTTTTTTAGTATTTTTGTCCATTAAAAACCTTTCCCTTTTGGTCCGGATAAAAACAGCCGCTTCCCGCTACAGTATCTGCCTCAACGCTTCCTTTTTATCCTTCGTCGTGACCGCGAGCACCGTATCACCCGGTTTCAGCACCGTGTTGCCGTGCGGGAATATAACGTCCTCGCCCCGGATGACCGAAACTATCAGGCAGTCTTCCGGCAGTTTTATATCCTTGATTGTCTTATTCATGACAGGTGAGGATGATGTAATCTCGGTCTCCACTATTTCCACCTTGCCGCCTTTTATGTCCATTACCGGCACCAGCATTCCCGCGTCGACTTCCTTTTCTATGAGTGCGTTTACCATATTCGTGGTGTTCACTACATTATCCACCCCGAGCGATGAAAATATGTCCTCGTTCTTCGGGTTTGATATCCTGGCTATTGTCCTGGGAATCATGTACATTATTTTTGCCATCTGGCATATGATGAGGTTCGTGTCGTCATCACCTGTCACAGCCACTATGACATTTGCCCTGTTCGTGCCTATCGCCTTTAGCACATCCGACTCGGCCGCGTCGCCGAGGTATATGCTCTCACCGAGTTCGCCGTTCAGTTCAAAATACAGGGCTTTGTCCTTTTCAACCAGCAGAACCTCGTGCCCTTCGGACATAAGGAGCTTTGTGAGGTTATATCCGGTCTTTCCCGCGCCCACCACTATTATGAATTTCGATTTTATTATCGGCCCGTCAATCTCTCTTGCCATTTAATCCACCTCTTCCCGGTCCTGCGGTTTTACGGGGCTTATCATTTTGAGCAGCTTTTTTTCGCACATTGTCGTCGGGCAGACGGTTTCTATACCCAGTTCTTCGAATGCCTTTGCCCTGATAGGATCCCCGATCCTGGCTATCGTTTTTTCCACCTTGTATTTCTGCCTGGCTATTTCAGCCGCCATTATGTTAGTATTGTCGCTGTTGGTAACGGCAAAAAAAACATCCGCTTTTTCACTGAAAACCGACTGATATATCTCCATATTAACACCGTCACCCTGCAATGCTTCTCCGCTAAAATCCCTGTCCAGTTTATGCAGGGAATTCTGATTTTTATCTATGACTACCACCCTGTTGCCTTCTTTTGTCAGTTTTGCCGCAAGCCTCAACCCCAGCCTGCCGCATCCCAATATCACAACACGCATGACAACCTCCAAATCATAATCAGATGAAAACAGTTCGGGTATGTAGTTTCGATGTGGTTAAAAGCCACACCTCCAAACTGCCGTTATCTGCACTTATATGTATTATCAGCCGTTAAGCCTTTTCTGCTATATTGATGAAGACCTTACACGGCGCATTTTGCGCCACATAACTGACTGTTTTTCCCGACGCCAGGTTTGACAGGCCTCGTTTTTCAGTCTGACCCATCATGATAAGATCAGCCCTGCGTTTTTCCGCCTCTTCCACTATCGCTTTTCCCGCCGAGCGCACCTGCAGGAGTTTTGTATCAATCTCAACACCGTACTCCTTTGCTATCATCTCCGCCTGGTCGAGCGCGGCCTCACCCTTTTCCTTTTCCGCCGTCATCCTTGCATCCAGCGGCAGTGTCATGGGCACCTCTATTACATACATCGCCAGTATCCGCGATTTGTCCCTCAGAGCTATCTTGCATGCGGTCTGTATGTGCGCGGCTTCCAGTTCCCCAGTAGTGGGAACTATTATACCATAATAATCGACCGGCTGGTACGCCCCCATGACTACACGCTCGATTGTTACCTCCGTATGAATCGGCAGTTCATATTTCTTCCTGTAGAGCCAGTAACCGACAAAACCTATTACGACCCACGTCAGCGCTATCAGTCGGGTCCATGTGTCTCCTGTTATCAGCACCAGCCATACAGTTGCATTTGCCAGGAACCCGACCACTGCTGTTATTGGTATCTCTTTGCCCGCTATTTTCAGGTTCCAGCCGACTTTGAACGGTCTTTCCATTTCGGGATGCTTTATCCTGAGCACGACCAGGCACACATGGGCCATCGTAAATATAAAAACGGAAGAGAGGCTGTAGAGGCTTGCAAGTTTCAGAAATATGTCCTTATAAAACAACCCTGCGGCGAGCAGCGCGACTGACGCGGCCGAGAAAAGCATTATCGCCACATACGGTGTGTTGTATTTCCTGTGCAGTTTGAATACAAAAGCCGGTATCTGCCTGAACTGTCCCATGGAGTACGAAAGCCGCGATGCTCCCATTATGCCCGCGTTTGTCGCCATAAGCAGTATGGTCACAGCCAGAAAGGCTATCCACGCTCCCAATATGTTTTTCAGGACTATGGTAGTTCCGAATATGTGAAGGTCCGGCATATAATACGCTATGCCTGCCATCGTATCGGTCTGCCATTCATGCACAATCGTCGGCGGGTCCATGACCGATACCGCTATCGAAGGCAGTCCGATGGACATGACCAGTACGACCGCTATCAGCCACATATATGCACGCGGAATCTTTTTTTTGTAATCGTCCGCCTCTTCCGCCATCTGCGCAATGGTCTCAATCCCCGTATATGCAACCATGGCTATGGCTACACCAAAACAAAACTGCCGCAAAGTCGGCCAGTATTCTGGCCCCATCTTGATATAGGCTGTTATCTTGTCCAAGTTCATGGCCATTATAAAACCGATTATTATTATAAGCCCCTGGGTCATTATATCTATTACTGCAAAAAAAATATTGAACGAAGCCGCTTCCTTTACCCCCCTTATATTTATGACCATTAATATGATAACAATGACCATGGAAACAATAACGGTCAGCATGTGCGGGTCTGTCGCGAAAGCGTGGGTGCCGATTGTCACCGGGACCGGGTATTTGAGGAACGGGAAGAAATGACCCAGGTAATAGACTGCTGTCATTGATGAAAGTGCGATAGTTGACACATAGGCCAGCAGGTCTATCCATCCTGTTACAAAACTCGCGGACTCGTTGAAGGCTTTGCGGGCAAAATAAGCCGTGCCACCCGCGTAAGGCATCATGGTTGACGCCTCCGCGAAGGTCAGTACGGTCAGTACAAAGAAAAGCCCCGCCAGGGCTATAGCCACGGGAGTGGCGCCAAGTGCGAAAGCGACCGTGGCGCCTATCCCGTAGTATATGGAAGAACCTACATTGCCATAGGCGGTCGAAAAGAGTGCCGGCACTCCCAGTTCCCTTTTCAGCCTTTCCTTCTCTACTATAACCTTCCTGCGGATGGACCGCAATTGTTCGGTCATAATATGTCAATAATGGGTTTTCAGATTATTTCTGGGGTGCAAGTACTTTTTCTTTCGCAATGTCAGCAAGCTTTGCGAACGACGCCGCGTCGTTATAAGCCAGTTCAGCCAGCTGTTTCCTGTTGAGCTCGATATTGGCCATTTTGAGGCCGTTCATAAATTTCGAGTAGGATATGTTGTTATCCCTGCAAGCCGCGTTTATACGGACAATCCACAGGGAGCGAAAATCGCGTTTTCTGCGTTTCCTGCCTGTAAAGGACTCCGCCCAGCCTACCTGGACCTGCTGTTTGGCCCATGAGTATATGTCCTTCTTTCTTCCGTAAAAACCATCCGCAAGTTTAATGAACTTTTTATGGCGCCTTTTCGCTGTAACGCCTCTTTTTACCCTTGGCATTTCTGTTCCTCCTGAATTTGTTTACACATTCCCTTTGGGAGTTGTGATGTTTATTTTGTACTCCGGGTTCAGTAACATGGATCGCCTTTACGGTTATCCGTACGGCAGCATTTTCTTTATATTGGTCTCCTGCGTGCTGTGTATATAGCCTGCTTTTCTTTTCGGGCGCTTGATGTCGCTCGGTTCCTGTTGCAGCAGGTGGCGCAGTCCGGGTTTTTTGTACTTTATCCTGCCCCCGCCAGTTATTTTCAACCTTTTCTTTGCGCATGAATTGGTCTTGATTTTCGGCATCGCTTTTCTCCTTTTAATATTTTTCGTGTTTCATTTTTTGGCCTCAGGCTTTTGTTGTGTTCTGGTCAGCGGCCGGTTTGGGCGCTTCGGTTGTTTTCCTGGTGGGCATCATCACAAATATGATGATTTTGTCCTCCTTGAACGGGTCATTTTCCATCTGCCCCACGTCAGCCAGATATTTTACGACGGTGTCTATCATTTCCGGACCGCGTATATCCTTGTATTCCATCTCCCTGCCGCGGAAACGTATGACAAACTTGACTTTGAACTGTTTTAACAGGAACTCTTTTGCGTGGCTGAGTTTTATCTCGAGGTCATGCCTGTCAATGTTTGGCCTTATCTGTATCTCTTTGACCACGACAACATGCTGTTTCTTTTTGTTCTCTTTGTCCTTTTTCAGTTGCTCGTAGCGGTACTTGCTGTAATCGGTAATCTTACATACCGGCGGTTTCGCACTCGGGCTTATTTCCACAAGGTCCATGCCCCTCTCCTGCGCAAGCTTGATTGCCTCGCCTGTCGCCAGGATGCCGAACGAATTCCCCTTTTCATCAATCACCCTTACTTCGCTGATCCTGATCTGGCTGTTGGTCCTTAATTCCTGGAAGCTGATATAAGTTACCTCCTTAAAAAAATAAAGATGGAACACAGGTCCATCTTTTAATATACTTTCACTTTTAAACCCGGGCAGCTAAAGCTCCCTCAGGGTGAGAAGCAATCCGCTTCTACTTCCTATGTTTTGCATTATGTTACAATAAAAGGTCCTTTGTGTCAATATAAAATACCCGTGTTTTTTTGATACCCTTACCTGCCATTAAGTTCTAATGGTAATGGATATAGGCCGTTACCTCTCGCTCTTTGGACCCCGGAGCCGTTTTTACCGCTTCCACGACAACCACACATGTTCCTGCCCGACCAGCGCTTCGAGCTGGCGCAGGAGTTGTTCAGTGACCTTGACCTTCATTTCTCCGGATAGAACCATTTCCACCTCTTTGCCGTCCTCGGTTAACAGGTGAATTATGATCGTGGAATTGCCCTTGTTCTTTTCCAGCAGCGAATTGATATCACGGGATACGGATTCCTCGAGGCCCAGTTCGCGCAATTTTATGTGCAGAAACTTGCCTAAAACCTCGTATGATTCATCGAGGGTTATGACACTCTCGAGCATTATATACGGTTCGTCCGACCAGCCGTTGAATTTACCGCGGACCATAAACAGCGAGTTTTCCTCAAATACCTGTTTTTCTTTCACAATCTTTTCCGGAACTATCACATGTATCTTGCCTGTCGTATCCTCCAGTGTGAAATGCAGGTTCTTTTCGCCGTTACGGTTAACCTTGTGTGTCAGGCCGTTTATAATGCCGCCGATTATGACGTTGGCGTTGTCCGGGTTCTTTTTTATAAGTTCCCTGATGGGCGTCGAGAAATTCTTCAGGAGTTTCTCATATTTGACCAGCGGATGCGACGAAACGTATGTGCCGAGCACCTCTCGTTCAAAAGTGAGTCTCTCATGGTCGGGCCATGCCGGGACCGTCGGCAGTTCGGCCGAGGTCGGCTCCGCACCAAACAATGAGAACTGACCCATTGCCCGGTCCTTCTGGAACGACTCCGCC
>JAJFUW010000153.1 GCA_021372235.1 Spirochaetia bacterium | reverse complement strand
AAAGGTTATGACGGCGGGGCAATAACCGTAAAAGAGAGCGGCAAGGATAACCTGATAGGCTCCTTTTGCTGGTCACCGGACCCGGGGAAACTGGCGTATTACCGCGGAACAACACTAACGGTCATGGATATAGCATCGGGGAACGAAAAGGAGATATTCTCGGGCCAGGCATCGGGAGTAGCGTGGTCACAGGACGGGAAAAGGGTACTTACGTCAAAAAAGGGAGCGTTTGTATCCATAGACGTTGACAACGGCAGCCTGCGCACGGTTGAGTGCGTCGCATGGTCCGGATACGGGCCCATGTTCTGGTCAAAGGATGAAAAGAGCGCGCTTTACTATTCGTCGGACAATATATTGAAGATACAGATAGAGCAAGGCGCAAAACCCGTGTCCGTGATGAGTCGGGGAAGCGGGCTCATTGACGGGCTCTCGTGGTAAATGCGGAATTCGGAATGCGAAGTGCGGAATGAAAAACGGAAGGAAAACAAAATGAAAAAAATATCAGTACTTGTTTTTTTGCTTGCGCTGCAATCCGCCGGTATATGCGCGGCAGGGGATGCCGCGGCAATAGCCTATTTCTGGTCCTTTGACGGCGGCGAACACGGGCAGATATATGTCATGAAAACGGACGGCACCCAGCCCACACAGATTACCAATATAAAGGGCATGGACTTCTCCATGCCGTCGGTCTCCCCTGATGGCAGCCGACTGCTGGCCTTTGGCGGACCTGAAAGGCACGATGACCCCACAAAATACGGTCTGTATCTGATGGATATTGACGGCGGCAACGTGAAAAAGGTATCCGCCTGCAGCCACGAAGGCGCCTGCGCCTCCTGGTTCCCGGACAGTAAAACTTTCGTTTACAGCGTCAGCGAGTCCGGGAAATTCCGCGTTTACCGCAGTGATATTTACGGCAAGGCTGGGGTGCCGCTCACGAATGGCCTTTTTAACTACAGGGCCCCCGCAGTATCACCCGACGGCAGGATAATAGCTCTTGAAAGCGACCGGGAGGAGAAAAACACGGGCGCGCCGGACGGCAGCGATACACTCAGCTATGAGGAGTATGACGAAGACACGGCTGTGGCTGACGGGAAAAGGATACCTTATAATAATGATGGGCTTGGAAAAATATATGTTATGGATGCGCACGGAAAAGGGTTGAAAAGGCTCACAAACGCAGGAACAAGGTACAGCAGGCCGTTCTGGATACCAAGCGGAAAACAGCTTTGCTTTTTCAGGGGAGAGTACCCGAACGTATCGGTCTGGGCAATGGCGCCGGATGGCAAGGGACAGCAGGAACTGCTGGCTCTGCCTGAGAACTCCATGGACGGGTCGGTCGCCTGGGCGGGTGCAAAAATGGTTATATCCATGGCTTATGACGCCTTTAATCCGTCGGAGCTCAGGCTTTTCCCTTTTGACGGCACGGACAACAGGATCCTGCCTTTGACAACGGACAGGGGGAACTATTATGACCCGTCGGCCGTGGCTGTGGGCGGGAAAGATTTTTATGCCATGATCATGGACGACAAGCACACAAACTCCGGCCTCATCGCGTACGCCTCGTGGCGGCTCGGTGACATAGACGTGTATGTATGCAGGCCGGACGGCAGCCTGCGGCGCAGGCTCACGAACTCCAGGAGCGCGCTGGAACCGTCGATCTCGCATGACCGCACCAGGGTGCTTTATGTGGATTACCAGGACGGCGACAGCAAAAAACCGAACCAGATATTTATGGTTAATATTGACGGAAGCGGGAAAAGGCAGCTGACGGCGGGTACTGCATATAACTCCAGGGCAAAATGGTCCCCGGACGACAAGAAAATACTTTTTGTCGGGGTAGAACCGGGTAAAAAGACCGAGATATGGGTCATGGACGCGGACGGGTCAAACCCGAAGAGATTGACCGACAATGATTGTTACGATGATACGCCCTCGTGGTCCCCGGACGGGAAAAGCATTGTTTATACCTCGATACGCGATAAAAATGAAAGGCTCTGGATAATGGACGCGGACGGCGGCAATGCCAGGCAGCTGACAAAGCATGACGGGAAAGAGAACGACGCCACGCCGTGCTGGTCGCCAGACGGAAAAACCATACTTTTCTCAAGGTCTTACACTCTGATGACAATAAACAGTGACGGCACAGGGGAGAAAAAACTGGACATCGGGGTCAAAGGTGACGAAGCTGTCTGGTCGCCTGACGGGAAAAGGATAGCTTTCAGGCCGCGGGAATCACATACCGGGATATTCACAGCGGACGCGGACGGGAAAAACACTGCCGACATCGAGGACCTGGGATTTGATTCGTCCGGGCCTTCATGGCAATAATGGGGAGGAAAGAATGATGAGAAAAACATTGATGGTTCTTGCGGCTGCTATGCTGTTCTGCCAGGCTTCTTATGCCTTAATGGGCGACGAACCCGACAGGTCAAAGGCAGACATGCCGGAGGGAGCGGCGAAACTCCTGCCTGACAACGGGGATGTCATTGCCTCTGTTGCAGCCGACCTAAACGGCGACGCCGAGGAGGACTTCCTCGTGGCTTTTGAGTACTTGAACGGGAAAAGAGAGCTGATAATAGTCGTAAAAAAGGGCAAAAAGTACGTGCTTGCCTCCAGGAGCTGGCGGGCCATTATGTGTGCTGACTGCGGCGGCGTATACGGCGACCCGTTTGTCAGGATATGGGCGGAAAAAAAGAAGTTTGGCATCGACCATTTCGGCGGCTCCAACTGGAAATGGTCGAATAATTCGGTTTTTGGCTACTCGCAGCGGGACAACAAGTGGCAGCTTGTGGATTTTCAGGCCTCAAATTACGACCTCGATGCGAACGCGGATACTAAACAGTACAAGCCGGCTGATTTCGGGCTGGTCAACCTGGAGGATTATGACCTGGATACTTTTTTGAGCGGAGAGAACCTGGGGCCAGTGCCTGACGAAACCAAGGTGGCGGCCAAGGAACAATTGACCGCGGTTGCCGCGGAAAAGACTGCTGTGGCAGAGAGCAGTTTTACGCCGACGCCGGTCCCGACGTATGTCTATAACAGGCCTGAACAGCTGAAAAACACGGAGATGATCTCCATACCTGGCGGTACCTTCACGCAGTCGGACGGTGCGGTATCGTTTGGCCACACAGTATCGCCGTACAGTATAGGTAAATATCCCGTGACTTATGAACTGTGGTACGTGGTAAAAGCCTGGGCCGAAAAGAACGGTTATTCATTTGAACTCGACGGACAGGATAAGCGTTTTAACGCGAGGGAACTGCCGCTAAAGGATTCCCCAAACCCGGCCCTGGGCATGGAGTGGCGCGACGCGATAGTGTGGTGCAACGCGTACAGCCAGATGATGAAACTAAAACCGGGGTACTGCTCGGACCCGGAGTTTAAAAACCCGATAAAGTCGTCAAAGAAAGGGGACTTCCCCAGCTCGGTAAACAAGGCAAAGGGCAGCTTCGACAACCCGTATACGGACTGGGCCGGCAACGGCTACAGGCTGCCGACCGAGGGCGAGTGGATGTACGCCGCGATGTATGTTGACGGCGGCAAATGGGCGGATATATCCGCACAAAAGAATGAAGCCAACGGTTCCGGTTTTGTCTACGCACCGGAAAGGGGCGCGGAGATGCTCTGGGACATCTATGAAGCCTATCCGCAATCCGCGCAAAAGGATTACAGGGGGCCGGATAATCCGAACAGGCCGCACGTCATACACGGAGGCCCGGACCGCGACGTACTGGAAAAAAAGGGGACCTATGTTCCGGCAGCGATAGGCAAGAGGGAATCAATATATTCACTGGCAGGGGACATATACAACGGGTTCAGGGTGGCGCGGTCGAAATAGCCGGGGAACACGCAGGGGCGGATATATGCAGATGAGGGCTGTTCGGCGTCCGGAGATTGTACGGCAGAACGTGCCCTCATCCTAACCCTCTCCCGGTATTTTCGGATACAATATACGACATTTACCGTACGGTAACATTACATAACTCTATATAATAAAATAGCCATAATATTCCCGAACGGGAATAAATAATTGATTTTTAACATTTTTTAGTGTATTATTACCGTACGGTAAAGAAGAGGTGATATATGAAAATAGAAGACAGCAAATCATTTGGAACTGCGGTAAAAGCTTATAGAAAAGATCAGCGGCTTACCCAGGAGAAAGTTGCCAATTACTCAAATGTCGGAATTAGGTTTATTGTTGACCTGGAAAAAGGCAAACCGACCTGTGAACTGGATAAAGCGCTTCATGTGGCTAAAATGCTGGGCATCAGACTCGACGTGCCAATGGAGAACGAATAATGGCATTAAGAAAGCTGGAAGTGTATCTGCATGGCAAAAAGTCCGGAGTGCTCACGGATAATGACGGCGCATTGAACTACAAATATGTTAACAACGCGGATAGGCCGCTGTCTGTGCGCCTGCCTGTCAGGGAACAGGAATACGGCGACAGGGAGTGCCGGCCGTTTTTTGAGAACCTGCTGCCCGAAGGCGGGATCAGGTCAATGATCGCAGCGAGAGAGAGGGTATCGGAAGGCAATGTTTTTTCCCTGCTGGACAAAATAGGCGGTGATTGCGCCGGCGCGGTTTCCCTGTATGAAGAAGGCAAAAAACCTCATCCCGACGGAAGCCATGGCCCAAAGGAGATGTCCGAGGATGAACTATACGGCATAATTGATGCACAAAAAGAATCGCCTCTGCTTACCGGAAAAAATATACGCCTGTCACTTGCCGGTGCCCAGGCAAAATTCGCCGTTTACATGAAAGACGGCAGGTTCTATTACCCTGATGATGACTATTTTTCCTCGCATCTGATCAAGCCTGAAAGCGCGGGTTTTGAAGAACTTGTGATAAATGAGTACTTCTGTATGAAACTTGCCGGGCGGTTGGGGGTTTTAGTGCCTGATGTGAGGCTAAAAAGATTAAAGGACCACGACTGCCTGATAATTGACAGGTTTGACCGGACAATAGAAGGCGATAACAGGGAAAGGATCCATCAGGAGGATTTATGCCAGGTGCTGGGCTGTGTTCCGGACAGGAAGTATCAAAAAGAAGGAGGCCCGGGGCTAAAGGACTGCTACAGGTTTTTAAGCGGAGAGTCCGGGATACGTTCGTCGGAGAGGTTTGTCTCCGCAATCGTATATAATTACATCATAGGCAATTGCGATGCTCACGCAAAAAACTTCTCTATACTGCATGATGTTGCCGGGATAAATGCCGAAAACGGCGTTTTGCGCGCTGCAAAAAAAATGGGGGCCGTTACCCTGTCTCCTTTTTATGACCTGGTGTCCACCGACGCCTACGACGGCCTCTCAAAAGAGATGGCAATGAAGCTTGGCCGTGCCTGGGATATAAGGGAAGTGCAGCGGTCGGATTTTTACAGGGTTGCCGAAGAGCTGGGGATCAAGAGGAAAGAGCTGGACGGGATATTGGCGGAATTCCAGCCGGTACAGGAATATGCGCTCGAGGTAATGAGGGGGATAAAGGGAATGGGATTTGATCCCGGCGTGTGCAATAAAATAGTTAAAGGCATAAAAAACCGTATGGAGAAAGTATCGGCGGCAAAATGACGGGGCGGGGGAAAGGTAATACCCACTAAAACTATATTTCTGTGCCGAATGTAATTTTTTACTGGATTTTCGTAAAATTTTACGATATATTTATTTTAAGGATGCAAAGGAGGCCATTGTGGGCACGATAACAGTCACGTTAAAGATCGATAAGGAAAAGAAGAAGGCTTTTTACGATTTTTGCCATGAGCAGGGGCTCCTGGTAAATAAATTCTTTGAAAAAGCCGCAGAGAACGAGATGGAGCGTTACCTGTTGAACGAGAGTGCCAATGTTTTCGCAGGTTATGAAAAGAAAAAGAAGGATTCCGTTGATTTTGACGAGGTTGTAAAGACAATAAAGGCAAAGAAGAAATAATATATGCGCCTTGTCAAAATGCTGGCGGATTTCCTGAAAAAATTCCTGCTTTTATCCGCCGAAGAACAGGCGGTTTTGACCCATTTCAGGGCTGATGTGGGGCGCAAGAGGGAATACAACAGGAATGAGGGGTTTATAACGGTAAAAAGCCCCTACGTTAGCAGCGCGCAGGCTTTTGTGTACGAACCTTCCATGGATTCCCGCCTTACAAAAATGCACATGACCGGCCCATATTTCAGGGTGTGGTTTACCGTTGAAAAGAACGGAGACGTATATTTCGTTAATTTCGCGAAAGTCGTCAAGTAAGTAAGGGTAGCCAGGGCCGTGTCCCGGCATTAGACATTCCGGCAATAAATATGGATCAAATGTATCAGGGCTTTGCTTACGTTGTTTCAAAACATGTATGAAAAAACGGACATACATGCCGTGTCAATCGCAATAATGGGAGATTCAGTTTGGACAACCCCGCCGTTTTGCAATTATAAAGTGATACTTTATAATTGCGAAACAGAGATGAAAGGCGGGGGCAGACCTGGGAATGGACTTTTTCTACTGTGTGTTTCACAGAATCACATATTCAATTAGATTGTCAACAATGGGATGAGGACCATAAACAGTCGTGAAGGAAGTACACTGGCGATGAATGAAACAAGTCAATTTACAGGGTCTGACCCGACTTTTTCCGGGTCAAAAGCACCCAAATTAAAATATTTTATAAGCATTCTGTTTCTTCTTTTGTTGTTATTGCCGGCCTTTATGCTGGTCGAACCTTATACAATAATAGTGAAGGAATATACCATAGTAAGCCGGGATGTACCCTCGTCATTTGACGGCACTGTCGCTGCTTTTGTGGCGGATATCCACCATGGGCCATTTTTTGGTATTGACCGGGTTAAAGGCCTTGTGCGAAGGCTGAATACGATCGAACCTGACATGGTACTGATGGGCGGGGATTATGTGCACAGGGACAGCAAATATATAGCACCTTTTTTTGAAGAAATGAAGAATATCAAGCCGAAACTGGGTGTATTTGCCGTGTTGGGCAACCATGACCATTGGGAAGACGCCGGCCTGTGTTATAAAAAAATGGAAGATGCGGGCATAACACGGTTGGACAATGCCGCGGTCTGGGTTAAAAAAGGAAATGACAGGATTCGTATTGGGGGTGTCGGTGATTTAACGACCGATATCCAGGATCTGCGGCCGGTATTGGACGGGGCGAAAAACAGCGACTTTGTGATACTGTTGTCACACAATCCTGATTATGCTGAGAAGATTACAACAGACAAGATAGATCTTATACTCAGCGGCCATACGCATGGAGGCCAGTTAACCTTTTTTGGGCAATGGGCGCCGCTTAATTCAACTATGCACGGTGAAAAATACAGGACCGGCATGAAAACTTACGCGAATTTCAGTATAATAATATCAAATGGGGTAGGTACGATAACACCGCCATTTAGACTGTTTGCAAGCCCGGACATTGTCAAAGTGGTGTTTAAAAAAGCTTACTGAAATTTGTTTTGTTAGATTTTGAACCACAACGTCGGTATAAACCGCAACTGTGAGGTGTCATATACATGCTAAATTGCGGGATGTTTACCGGGCTCGTGTAGTGTGTTCAATTAAGAGACCTTCTGTACTGGAGATTACTTATGCGAGGTGTTAATATGTACAAAATGCCTTTAGAAGTCCGTTTAAGCGACACCGATGTCACCGGCCAGGTCTATTACTCCAAACCCCTGGAATGGATGGAGTGGTGCCGGGTCGGCTGGTTCCAGGAAAAGTACGGCAATTTTATGAAACATGTGGAAAATACAGGCATAACCTTTTTCCCTTCAAAGGTCAGCATTGATTACAGGAAGCCCATATTCTTCGGCGACAAACTTGAGATAGGTATGATTTCAAAAGACTTAAAGAAGGTCTCTTTTACCCTCGGATACACCATTAAACGACAGGAAGAGGTTGTTTTGACAGCCGATATAGTCATGGCCTGTTTCGACACGAAAAGCAAACGGCTCGTGAAGATTGAAGGCGGGATGATGGAACACATCAACGGAATAGGACAGGCGGTCTAACAGCGGGTTGGTTTTTGAACTCCGGAACATTTTTTTCGCACGCACCCTGAAAGGGGATGACTATCAGGGTTGCATTTTGGGGTCTTTATCCGCTCTTTGTAGGGACAACACTCCCGTGCTGTCCGGGGCTATTAGCGGCAATCTGCGGGAATAAACGGCAGTAAAATACATTCCATTTTTGGGAAAACTTCAAAATAAAATCAAGTATTTTACAGGTATCCATACTTATTATTTTATTGCTTTCATACAAACGGCCTTCAAAAGGAACTATCAGGGCTATTATATCCAGATCGGCCGTTTTTTGCCGCCCACGGGAGATTACAGATAATCCCGTTTTTTTTAATGGCCGGATGCAGGTAATCGGCGGCAGTAATACCGATAGGGGTGTCCGGGAGTTCGGGTAACGCCGTGACGCGGGCGCACGTACCCGATGCGGTGTTCGTAAAAGTAATTAAGAACCGGCAAGTAAAGTATGTGCCGGGCTTTTACGCTTGCAACGCATGTAAGTGGTGATAGAATAGGAAAAAAACAATATACGGAGGCAAACATGAAAGTGACGGCTATCAACGGCAGCCCGCGGCCAAAAGGCAATACCGCGCAGGCAATAGAGGTGGTGTTTGAGGAACTCAGGAAAGAGGGGATAGAGACAGAACTTATTAACATAGGGACGACAAGGCTGTCGGGATGCATCGCGTGTTTCAAGTGCAGGGAAAACAAGGACAAGAAATGCGTCCTGAAAGGCGACCCTATGAATGAATATATCGCAAAATTGGATGCCTCAGACGGTATCATAATCGGCTCGCCTGTCTATTACGGCAGTATGACCACGAACACTAAAGCCGTTATAGAACGCTGCGGCCAGGTCGCAAGGGCAAACAACGACATGTTCGCGCGCAAAATAGGAGCGCCCGTAGTCGCGGTGCGCAGGGCCGGTTCAAACTTTACGTACGCGGCGATTAACTTCTTTTTCGGGATCCTGCAGATGCCGATTGCCACATCCTCCTACTGGAACATGACGCTAACCGGCCGGCAGGGTGATATGCAAAAGGATGAGGAAGGGGTAGAAACCTTTAGAAAACTTGGAAAAAACATGTCCTGGTTGATAAAAAAGACGGGGGTCTAAAACAGTGTTTTGACGTTTTTGCCGCTGAATTACAGATTGCAACCAAAGCGCATGCGAGATTTGGCAGTAAGGTTATAAAGCAGTGACCAGGTAAGGCCGGATTCAGAATTGAAGTCGTTGAAAGGTATCATCACCGTCGTGCAGTGACAGGTGAGAAGACGCTTCCGGTTCCTGAAACTGCGCATATTAAATATATATCGGGCAGTTTTTGTAAATTTGAAATCCGGTTTTTCATATCCTTATGAAAATAGTTTACTCACCCCTGAAAAAGTGCTATATTATTAGCAAATCTAACTTTATTCAGGAGGTATTATGTTCATCAAAAAAAAGTTCAAGAAGTATTTGCTGGGCGAAAAGGACATACCCACTGCCTGGTATAACATTCAGCCAGACCTTCCAACACCACTACAGCCATCGCTTAATCCCGGTACCGGTAAACCGCTCGTACCCGAGGATCTGGCACCAATATTTCCCATGGAACTTATCAAGCAGGAGATGTCGCAGGAACGGTGGATAGACATACCGGGGGAGGTTATAGACATTTATAAGATGTGGAGGCCTTCACCGTTGTTTCGGGCTTACGAGCTTGAAAAAGTTCTCGATACGCCGGCTAAAATATACTACAAATATGAGGGTGTATCGCCAGCCGGTTCACACAAACCCAACACCGCCGTACCCCAGGCTTATTACAACAAAAAAGAGGGCGTCAAGAAACTGACCACAGAGACCGGCGCGGGACAGTGGGGATCTTCGTTGTCGCTTGCCGGCTCGCTTTTTGGCCTCGAGGTCGAGGTATACATGGTAAAGGTATCCTACAACCAGAAACCATACAGGAAGATGATGATGCAGACATGGGGCGGCAAGGTTTTTTCTTCGCCATCCAATAATACCGAATACGGCCGCAAGTGCATAGCCGAGGACCCGAACACTCCCGGTTCGCTGGGCATGGCCATAACCGAGGCCGTCGAGGTTGCGGCAAAGGACCCCAACGCCAAATATGCGCTGGGCTCCGTGTTAAACCATGTCTGCACCCACCAGACCATCATAGGAATAGAAGCGAAAAAACAGATGGAGATGGCAGGGGATTATCCGGACGTTGTTGTGGCCTGTCACGGCGGCGGGTCAAACTTTGCAGGCATAGCTTTCCCGTTCGCGCAGGACAAGATAAAAAAAGGCAAAAAAGTGCGTCTTGTTGCGGTGGAGCCCGCGGCCTGCCCGACGCTGACAAAGGGCCAGTTTGCCTACGATTTTGGCGACACCGGCATGATGACGCCGCTAATGGCCATGTACACGCTGGGCCACAGGTTCGTACCCGCGGGCATACACTCGGGAGGCCTGCGTTATCACGGGGCCGCACCTCTGGTTTCGGCCGTCATGAAGGACAAACTGATGGAAGCGGTCGCCTATGAGCAGAACCAGTGTTTTGCGGCAGGCATGACGTTCGCACGCTGTGAGGGGATAATCCCCGCACCGGAATCCACACACGCCATCAAAGGTGCGGTGGAGGAAGCGCTTGACGCGAAAAAGAAAGGTGAGAAGAGGGTCATACTGTTCAATCTATCGGGCCACGGGGATTTTGACCTGGCCGCTTATGACGACTACCTGGCCGGCAGGTTAAAGGATTCGACACTGCAGAACACGGCAATAGAAGAGGGTTTGAAGAGTCTTCCCAATATAAAATAAAAAGCGTAAGCATATAAAACTGCGGCAGCGCGGGTAAGGGGTACGATAAACCTTTTAACCGCGGCCAAAGCCGCTTAAACGGGGTTAAAATGAAAAAAATATCCGTAATCGTTCTCTTTGTGTTCACGTCATCGGCGTTGTTTGCCTCTTACGGCGGCGTCAATTTCGAAGTGCTCCACAAAACTCTCGGGGCCAGGGCCCTGGCCATGGGCGAGGCATCAGTGGCGTCACCGGACGGCATAACTGCCGTTTACTGGAACCCTGCGTGCCTGGACTCCATGACAAAAAACGAGATCTATGCAGGGGCCGAACTGCTGCTCGAGGGCGGGCATATGGAGTACATGTCATACGCCATGCCGTGGGCAAAATACGGCGCGTTTGGATTTTCGGCCGGATACCTTGACTATGGAGATTTCGAGGTTGTGGACGAAGCAGCGAATCCCGGGGGTAACAGTTCATACAAGGACATTTTCCTGACAGCGGGTTATGGCAAAACGCTTTTCGCAGGGCTCCAGGCGGGACTCACCATGAAAGTGCTCATGAAAACAGCGGGCACGACAACGACGGGGTTCAATGCGGACGTGAGTTTCCGCAGGCCGTTCGATGCATTCAACGTGGGCGTGGCTTTTAAAAACGTCATACCGCTGACCGTATCTTACCAGGATTCATCGGAAAAATTCGTATCAACCGTCAGGGCCGGTGTGTCAGCCGGATTCCTGGACGGCAAACTAAAGGCCGCGCTTGATATGGAAAAATATTTCATACCATCGAACCCGGTATTTTTTATAGGGGCCGAGTATGGGCCGGTGTTTGACATGGTGAATCTCAGGCTGGGTTACAACACGTTCGGAGAGATAAGCGGGGGGTTGGGATTTACACTGGAAAACATGAATATAGATTACGCACTCGTCAACACAAACCTCGCTTTATCCCATAAAATAGGGCTCAAATATTTCTTTGGCGGATATGAAGTGCTGGTAAAAGCCCACCCGGACAATTTCTCGCCGGTTGGCGCCTACAAGAAAACATATATCAGGACATCGGTCACGACAAAATACGAAGTGTTCAAATGGTCGCTGGAGTTAAAGGACAACCGCGGTAATGTTGTGCGCGTATGGCAGGGAGCTGGAAAGCCGGATGCGGAATTTGTGTGGGACGGGTTAAAACAGGACGGAATGCCGTTTGAGGACGGGGTATACAGGGCGGTGCTTACAGTCACGGACGAAAATGACACGGTCATAAAATCGAAAGAAACAAAAATAACCATTAAATCGGACGACAACAGGGCCATCCCACTGTTTAGTGAGTAATTAACAGTTTAATTAATAATAAAAAACAAAAAGCCGGGAGATTGACCCGGCTTTTTGTTTTTTATTATGCGCAGTTATTAATTATTCATTGTTAATTATTAATTAGAGTTGTTTCTTACGCCTTTCAAGGGAAACCTTTTCGGCCCCTCTGCGTCTGTCCCTGGTGTACAGGACATAGTTCGCCCCCGTCTTTTTGTAGAGCTGCCTGGTCTGCGGGTCAAAATAGATATCACCGGTCACCGGGATGTAATGGAACCTGTCTTCGCTGCGCTTGCCTCCGACAACGGGTTTTTTATCCTTACGTCTGTCGTGGCGCAGGAAAACAAAACGGTTGCCCATTTGTTTTACTATGACTTTGTCCTTCAGGTCAAAATACAAATCTCCCTGAATGTGTTTGTAACGTTCGTTTTCCATAAAAAAACCTCCTCGTAAGTGCAGTTTGGGGGGGGTGGAGATGCATCAAAGCAATCTCCAGACCCAAAACAGTTTTATCCAATCAACAACCCGGTCCAATAACACGGTTTAACAACCCGGCATTCACGCTCTTTCAGTGTGCGTTTGTTCAGCTAAATAGCAAGACCACCATTGCACGGCCTGAACCGCATATGCTACTTGCGCTCCGGCGGTCAAGAAGGCCGCGACTACCAGGGGTGGAATTACTTAAATTTTAACTCCATTATGTGGTTTTCCACCCTTTTTAAATCCGATTTGCTCATCGAAACTATTTTTAGACCCGCTTTAAATGTATTTGCCCCTTTGATATTTCTCTCCACGTTCCTGACCTCGGCCAGCAGTTTGACCGGTTTGTTGAGTTTTGGCAAAAACAGGTCTATGACAAGCATCTGTCCTATGGACATGGGCGTGGAGGTCATGATGGACATACCGCCTTTTGAGACGTCGTCGGTCATTGCCTGTATGTATGAATGGCGGGACCTGTCTTCCTGTATCTTTTCGATGGTGGTGTCTTTGTAGTCCTCGGATGATACAGCCTGTGCCGCGTTGCCATCTACCGGATAGTAGACAACCTTTAGCACGTCTGACAGCCTCTCTGAGGAACGCTGCTCAAGCCATCCTTTTTGTGCTTCGCTCATTTTTTGTATCTGTCCCGTAACGGGAAGGCTTTTTGGATGTACTCTTTTGGGTGTATAACGCCGATGGAAATCGCAACCTTTAGCCCGTCCTCAACCGGAATATCAATCGGAACTACATCATTTTTAGGGACAAGCACTATAAAACCGGAAGCCGGCGGGGTGAACGGAATAAAGACATGGACCATATCTTGCCGCTTTTTTCCAGAATGGAACTTGACAATCTCTTCGGATGTCAAAAATCCGATACAGTATAAACTGTAAAAAGGGGAACGGACCAAAACCACCTGTTTGAATGAGTTGCCTTTGTTGGTGAAAAGGTTGTCGCTGATCTGCTTTAAAGCCCCAAAAACAGTTTTAATCATTGGAGTTTTGCTCAATATCGACTCGTAGAGGTGCACGAACCGGCTTCCAAAGTAGTTGGTGGTGATGACTCCGGCGAACCATATGAGAAACAGGAGCGCGATGATACCGAGTCCGGGAATGGATACATTAAGGTATTTTGTAAAGATTGGACCGAGTATGGAGTCCAATTTGTCGAACAAGAATATGACAATAAAGGCAGTGACGCCGATCGGGAGGATGACAGCAAGACCTGCAAAGAATTGGGAAGCCAGCTTGCCGGAAAAAGTATTCAAACCATTACGTTTTTTTGACATGTACGGACACCAAAACCTATATATTTATAGTAATATACAACTTGATTATAATAATAGCATAAATAAAGCCAAAAAACAATTAAAAATATATGATATATGGGAGCGCAGGTAAAATATATTTGACTTAGATTATAATAAGGTCTATAATGGCAGAGAAATTATTGTGTTTGTAGGTTTTTATGCATGTAAAATACTATAATAGACAGTAATGAAGGCTATTTCAGTAAAAGATATTAGAATTACATTTTTTCAACAAAGCGTGTAGTATTTTAATAATTTTTATATTACAAAAAAACTAACACGTTTAGTTGGGGAGAATATGCCTCCACACGGAAACAGCGCAAAGGCAGGTGAGCGGTTTTTAGTAAAAGCGGCCATAACCGCTGTGTCATTACTCTGTCTGTGGCAGGTATATTTGCTGGCTGAATCAGGTGAAGGATCGGCATCGGTTTCCCCATCCTCTGTAACCGCAAATTCATCAGGTAATGTCCTCGAGTTCGTCTATGTATCAGGCACAACTCCATTCAGTAACGGTCAGATACAGATTACCGTACCGTCCGGATGGACACGGCCAAGCGATGTCTCGGGAAATGACGGCTACTGTTCGGCGGTAAGTAACGGGACTCTCGGAATACTGACGATTAGCGAAAGCAACATAATTGTTATTCCGGTAACAACGCTGGCAGGATCCCAGGGCGGGACCGTGACTGTTACGTTCGGGGGTGGAACAAATCAGGTGACAGCGCCTTCCACCACGGGAAACCAGGTGTTTACGGTCCGGTCAGAACCTGTATCAGGCGACGGCCCGGGTAATATTTCAGTGCATCCTGTTGTTGTGGTAAATGCGGCGAATACCCCGACAGACACGCCAACCACCACCCCAACTTTTACACCGTCGGTTACGGCTACTATAACCCCGACGGTTACAATAACAATTACGCCAACAGTGACGGAGACTGTTACACCCACGGTTACAAAGACAGCAACCCCCACAGTAACGGAAACCGTAACGCTTACTGTTACCGAGACGGTAACACCAACAGTTACGCAGACAGTAACAGAAACCGCGACACAAACAGTGACGGAAACGGTAACGCCGACAGTAACACCTACTGTTACCGAGACAATAACGCCGACCGTAACGCAGACAGTAACAGAAACCGCGACACAGACAGTGACGGAAACGATAACACAGACAGTAACACCTACTGTTACAGAGACAATAACGCCGACCGTAACGCAGACAGTAACAGAAACCGCGACACAGACAGTGACGGAAACAATAACGCAGACCGTAACACCTACAGTTACTGAGACGGTAACGCCGACCGTTACGCCTACAGTTACGCCTACAGTTACCGAGACGGTAACGCCGACGGATACGCAGACAGTAACGCAGACAGTAACAGAAACCGCGACACAGACAGTGACGGAAACAATAACGCAGACAGTAACACCTACTGTTACAGAGACAATAACGCCGACCGTAACGCAGACAGTAACGGAAACCGCGACACAGACAGTGACGGAAACGGTAACGCCGACCGTAACGCCTACTGTTACCGAGACGGTAACGCCGACAGTAACACCTACTGTTACAGAGACAATAACGCCGACCGTAACGCAAACAGTAACGGAAACCGCGACACAGACAGTAACAGAAACAATAACACAGACCGTAACGCTTACTGTTACCGAGACGGTAACACCAACAGTTACGCAGACAGTAACAGAAACCGCGACACAGACAGTGACGGA
>JAJFUW010000139.1 GCA_021372235.1 Spirochaetia bacterium | reverse complement strand
TACATAGCCATGTTTCTTTTCATGCTCATCACAGGAAATTTCAGGAGATACCTGAAAGGATTTCTCTTTTTAACCCTCTTTACCCTGCTGTTTACTTCGCCCCTTATTTACTGGAACTTCACACACGACATGGCTACCTTCAAATACCTGCTGGTGCGCGGCGCGCCGGCCGGCGGTTTTACCCTGAAATTTTTCGGCGAACTGCTCGCGAGCCAGGTCGGCCTGATAGGTATCCTGTCTGTAGCCCTTATGCTCCCCGCTCTGACAGCCGTGCTGAAAAAACGCGAATGGTCGCTTGATTATGCCTATACCACGCTCACATGGGCGTGCCTTCTGCCTTTTTTCCTGCTCTCCATAAAGAGCAGGGTCGAGGCCAACTGGCCGGCGTTCGCGTTTTTACCGGCCTTTTTCCTGGCTTCCGGGTACCTGTCACGGCTTGAGAACCCTCTGCGCGGCAGGATAACAACAGCTGTTCTCTGTCTGGGTGTTATAACAGCGCTGATAGGTCATATATTGGCCGCCAACCCTATTCTGCCCGAAAAGATGAATCCGCTCAGGAAATCCATGGGATACAAAGAACTTGCCCAAAAAGTCCATGAGATATATAATAAAACTCCGGATAAAGATCTGTTGTTTTTGTCTTCCAGGCATTACCAGACGGCAAGCCTGCTGAGTTTTTATACACCGGGTCAGCCCGAGTATTACATTTTGCTGACCCACGAATCAAACAAGAATTACAGGTTCTGGAAGGGCTATAAAAATTTCAAAGACGGCGCAACGCTTTTTGTCTACTCCGAACCGTGGGAAACCTGGGATATGGAAAAGTTCTTTGCCTCCAGGGTTTCCACGGAGCAGGTGACGGTTGAAACTCCGCCCTACGGTGTAAAAAGGTTCTGCATAGACTATTTCAAGGGATTGAAATAAAAAGGCGGACAAATTGAAAACGCTCAATAAACATATTATCCGAGAGGTCTTTTTCGTGACACTGGTGAGTTTTTTCATATTCACCTTCTTTCTGATCATGAATTCCCTCTTTGTCATGAGCGACCTGGTCATAAAATACGGCATAAGCGTCCTCAAGGTCATAGAACTGCTTTTCCTGCTGCTGCCTTCCACTGTTGCCGTTACTGTTCCGATGGCTTTTTTGGTGGGCGTTCTGCTCACATATTCGAGGCTGGTCCAGGACAACGAATACCACGGCATGCAGGCGTGCGGCATCAGCACCAACGACATCACAAAACCCACAATCATGCTCGCGCTGGCTGTCACTTTTATCATGATACTTTTCAACAACTACCTGCTGCCGGCCGCCAACCTTTCCTACAAAAAACTATATTTTGAGATAGTAAAAAAACGGTCCAGTATAATCATACAGGAACACACTTTTGTCAACGATTTCGACAATTATGTTTTTTATATCGGTGAAAAGGACAATAAAAACGACCTTTTAAAAAATGTGATAGTCTTCGTAAAATCCGAAGACCCGTCATCCCCGTCAAAGGTCATTCTCTCCCGCGAGGGTGAACTGATAAACGACGCGGAATCGATGCGCCTCGCGCTAAAACTAAAGGATGGCACCGTTCAGGTCGGTTCATACGACGATCC
Organism: Spirochaetia bacterium; assembly: GCA_021372235.1. Taxonomy (GTDB): domain Bacteria; phylum Oederibacteriota; class PGYV01; order PGYV01; family Palsa-1178; genus JAJFUW01. The sequence continues at coordinate 543 of JAJFUW010000139.1, read as the reverse complement.
CGGCAAACTGAACCAGATATTTTTCGGGACCAACATGGTGGATCTCGACATAAAAGGCGCGCTCCGCAACAATAACACCCCTGCGGACCTGAAAGGCACGCGCGAGATGACGGCACGGGAACTGTTATCCGAGATATCCAAAGGCACCGGATCGAAACAAGATAAAAACTGGTTGTTTGTGGAACTGCATAAAAAGTTCTCGATACCTTTTGCCGTGCTTGCCTTTGCCTTTGTGGCCATACCGCTGGGGTTGCTTACCAAAAAAGGCGGCAAGGTCACCGGCATCAGTTTCTCACTTGTGCTCATTTTTGTTTACTACATACTGCTCTCCATGGGTTCGACCTATGGTTACCGCGGACAGATGAACTATTTCCTTGCCGTATGGCTGCCCAACATCTTTCTGGTGGTCACGGGCATTCTCGTACTGCTGTTTATTCTATTGAAACCTTTGTTCAAACGGAGGCTTGCACGATGAACCTCAAGATCAAGATACTGCACCGATATATCCTGGGAGAGATCATAAAAACTTTTTGCGTCATACTC
>JAJFUW010000134.1 GCA_021372235.1 Spirochaetia bacterium | reverse complement strand
AAGTATGCGCTCAGAGAGCGTCGTCTTTCCTGCGTCTATATGCGCCATAATGCCTATGTTACGTGTTTTTAATAATGATACTTCGCGGGGCATATTATGTTCTCCTTAATTACCAACGGTAATGTGCAAACGCTTTGTTCGCGTCCGCCATCTTGTGGATATCTTCACGTTTTTTCATGGCTCCGCCCTGTCCGGCTACTGCTGCCAGTATCTCCTGGGCCATTTTCTGTTCCATCGTGCGTTCCTTGCGCTCGCGGACCGCTGTTATGAACCAGCGGATAGCCAGCGAGAGTTTGCGGTCAGGCGCGACTTCTACCGGTATCTGGTAGTTTGCGCCGCCTATCCTGCGGGTTTTGAGTTCCAAAAGCGGCTTGATGGCCTCAATCGCTGCTTTTAAAGTTGCGAGCGGGTCCTTGCCTTGTTTCTCGATGATGCCCATCGCGCCGTATACAATCTGTTCAGCCGTGGCTTTTTTGCCCTGTATCATTATGCAGTTGATTATCTTCTGTACCAGTGCTGAATTGTACCTGGCGTCAGGCAGTGTCTCTTTTTTTGCTATTATCCGTTTTTTTCTCGGCATATCTTATTGCTCCTTCAATTTAAAGTTTTGTATTGCCTGAATTTTATGCTTTTTTCTCTTTCTTGGGTGCCTTGGCTCCGTATTTCGAGCGGCTGCGGCGCCTGTCAGCCACGCCCTGGGTGTCGAGCGTTCCGCGCACTATGTGGTAACGTACGCCGGGTAAATCTTTTACCCTGCCCCCCCTGATCAGCACTATTGAATGCTCCTGCAGATTATGCCCAACTCCCGGTATGTAACTGATTACCTCCATTTTGTTTGAGAGGCGTACGCGGGCTACTTTACGCAAAGCTGAGTTCGGTTTCTTCGGCGTTACTGTATAGACCCTTGTGCAAACCCCGCGTTTCTGCGGGCACTGCTTCAGGGCCGGTGCCGATGTCTTGTTCCTCGGTTTCGTCCTGCTGTGTCTTACTAACTGATTGATAGTTGGCAAAGTATTTCCTCCTTGTTGCCTTAAAAAATTCAAAAAGACGGGGAAAAACTTGGCCTCGTCTTTTCTAATATAACTCAAGTTTTTTCCAATAAATCAACTATAAAGAGCCGTAAATAAAAGCCTGATAATAATATCAAAATATCCTTTTTTGTCAACCTATTTTTAGTTTTTTTTTTACTTTTTATGCCTGTTTTTGCCTTAAATAGATGTGCTATTTTATCCTATATTTTAAAGGTGTTTTATCGGACGTACGTGGATTGTTCCTGAAAACAGCTGCAAATAAACCGTTTTTTCCGACTGTCATGGCTGTAAATTGTTCCGTATATCTTGTTTTTGGCGAATAGTTGTTACCAAACAAATCAATATACAATAATCTATTTGTTTGGTAAAATATATTTCATGGGATATATTAAAGTTATGCTTGAGCAGGAATTGTCCAAATCACAGGAGCTTATGGAGTGGTATAAGCGCGCCCTCATCTCCACCCCTGCCGGGACCTTTGTCCGCAAAGAGATACACGGCAACCATTACTATTATCTTGCGGTGCGCCTGGGCGATGATGTCAGGTTCATATACAAGGGGAAAAAAATAACAGAGGCCGAGATTGACGCGCTGAATACGGCAAGGAAACAGAGGAAGAACTACAAGGAACTCATAAAAAAACTAAAAATACGGATTAAATACCTGGAACGGATATTAAAAGGAAGCGGGGATATGTAAAATACTAATTTACTTCATCCCGATGGTCCACTTATATGTTACCCGGAAGATACAAGTTCTGTTTCTTCAGGCGGTCAACCGCCTGCTCTTTTGTATACTGTGCCGTTATCCATCAGTTTAAACAATCCGCCTTCGGTACGGCCGGTATACACAAAAGCGGAACTGTATCTTATCCCCCTGTTCTATGTGTTTACGCCTGATATTGCCGGCCCCCCGCGTATTCTATGAACAGCAGCGCCGCGTTGCCGGGCATCATGATGCCGATGATACCCGGCATGACCCCTGCCGCATGGTGAAACGGTTATTTGTAAAATAAAAAAAGTCCGGGATTACCCGGACCTTTTTTTATACTGCAAGGAACTTTTAGTACCGTTCCCGGATATTTTCTATTCTTCCTTGTTCTCTTCCTGTGGCTCTACAGGTTCCTCCGCAGGTTCTTCCGTTATCTCTTTTCCGCTTTCGAATTCCTCTTTTTTCGCCTTTTTCGACTTTTTGCGCTCAACCTGACTGAATTTTTTGAACTCGGCAACGCCTGTTCCGGCCGATATCAGGTGGCCGATTATAACGTTCTCTTTCAGCCCTTTGAGCATGTCTGTCTTGCCGTTCACAGCCGCGTCTATCAGGACCCTCGTGGTCTCCTGGAAGGAGGCCGCCGATACCCACGATTCTGTCGAAAGGGCTGCTTTTGTGATACCCAGCAGGAGCGGCCTCGCCTTTGCGGGGCTCTTATTCTCTTTTTCCATTCTCTCGTTTTCAGCCTGGAAATCCAGCCTGTCAACCTGTTCGTCTATCAGATATTTTGTGTCGCCCGGGTCCTCAACGCGTACCTTTTTCATCATCTGGCGGGCTATGACCTCGATGTGTTTGTCGTGGATGTTAACACCCTGCAGACGGTATACTTCCTGTATCTTGCTGACCAGGTATTCCTGAACCGCGTTCTCTCCATTTACCTGCAGGATATCGTGCGGGTTGACATTCCCGTCGATCAGCAGTTCGCCGGCTTCCACCATGTCGCCTTCGCGGACGTTCACGTACTTGCCGTGCGGTATCGTGTAATCACGCTCGACGTTGTTGTCGGAACGTATGAATATCTTGCGCACGCCCGTGGATGTTTCCTTGATGTCGACGCGTCCCTCGATTTCCGAAATGATTGCCGGCGATTTCGGCTTGCGCGCCTCGAAAAGTTCGGCTACGCGCGGTAGTCCTCCGGTGATATCCCTGGTCTTTGAAAGTTCCCTCGGGAACTTCGCAAGTACCTGCCCGGGTGTCGCCTTCTTGCCATCCTCGACCTCAAGCCTCGCTCCTACCGGTATTGAATATTTAGCGAGTATTTCGCCCTTTGTGTCCACGATATTGATGTGCGGGTATTTCTTTTTATCGCGGGACTCGACTATGAAGCGACCGAGCGTGCCTGTCGAGGCATCCGCCTGCTCTATCATGGTCTCGCCTTCGGATATATCGTCAAACTGTATCTTACCCTCTTTTTCGGTAAAAATCGGGATATTGTACAGGTCCCACAGACCCATAATATCGCCGGCCTTTACGTTTGTTCCGTCCTTTACTTTTAGTATGGTTCCGTAGGCTATGTGGTGCAGTTCACGCTCCACGTTTTTGTCGTCATAGACCGACATTTCCCCGTTACGGTTGGTCACCACCATCTCGCCGGCTGCCGATGTTACAAATTTTAGGTTTGTGAACCTGACTATACCGTCATGTTTGGCCTTAAGTTCCGACTGTTCGACAACGCGCGCCGCGGTACCGCCGACGTGGAAGGTTCGCAGGGTTAACTGCGTTCCCGGTTCTCCGATTGACTGCGCCGCTATGATTCCGGTCGCTTCCCCGAGTTCCACGAGCTGTCCTGTTGTCAGGTCAGCGCCGTAGCAGCAGGCGCAAACACCCGCTTT
>JAJFUW010000165.1 GCA_021372235.1 Spirochaetia bacterium | reverse complement strand
TGCAAGCGTGACGTTTACAGGGACAGCAATTTTCTCCGCAGCAAATGCCGGGCCGGTTTACATGCCTGCCGGCGTAAATGAACTGAAGCTGGATGACATGTGGGGCTGGCTTATGCTTGACTGGTTCGGAATAGAGCCCATACCCGCAGGCGGTCAGTTTGTGTCGGGTTTTGACCTGATGCCGGCGTCTGTTTCCACGGAACAGCAGGATGTGTACGCGATCATGTATACGATAAGAAATCCTTCCGGCGGCATCGGCGTGATAAACGGAATAACGCTGACCGTCAAGGATTCCAATTCCAATCCAATTATGGCTTCGGCCGCGCTTTCCTCTTTGGCGATCAGGGGCGATTCAGGGACAATATTTCAGACCACTTTAATACCCGCAGGGCCGCAGATATACTGCAATATTCCGGCGGGTATACAAGTCGGGCCCTATTCCGAGAAAAATATTTATATAACAGCGGACATAACTTCCAATACGATCACAAGGGCGTCTGATTTCAAGATAGGGGTAGACTCGGCGCTTGGGATAAAAGCGCGGGATTTTTCTTCAGGCAATACGCTGGCTGTTGCGTCTGACGCGGGATTTTCCTTTCCACTGGAATCCTCGGCCGCCCTGATACAGAACATGGCAAAGGAACTTACCGTATCCCATTTAAGCGTCATGCCGTCATTTGTTTCCACGGGACAGAAAAATGTCAAAGCCATGGAGTTTTTGCTCTTTGACGTCGGGAATTCATTGACCGCAAGCGTGAAGGTCTCGAAAATAACGCTTTACATGCAGGATGCGGCAGGCAACTGCATTTCCGCTTCGTCAGCCGTAAAAAGCGTTAAAATAACCGGCGCGGACGGAAGCGTGATATATGGCGAAACCACGGCGGGAGGGGCAAGCAAAATAGCTGTAGTGCTGACGGCCCCGCTTATCGTATCGCCGGGCCAGTTGTTTATTTGCGACGTGACGTTCGACGCGAGGGATTCAATCCCGGCGTCGGCGTTCCGCTTGAGTCTTGACGCCCCGGGTGACATATACGCGGTGGACGCGAACTCAAACGTGCCCGTGCTGATAACTTCGGCTTCGGCGTTTCCGAAGAATTCCGGCGCGTCAGTCACGCAGGATAAAGCGTATATCATCAATATGGATAATTTCAGCACGCTTCTTGGCGTGGGAGTGGTAAAGGGACAAAAATGGGTCGAGTTGTTTGATTTCAGGATTTATGACACGCTCGGACCGCAGTCAGCGGCCGCGCATTTTAACGCGCTCACCATTACGGTAAAAAACAACATGGGAGCGCCTGCGCCGGCGGACTCGGCCGTGGAAAAATTCTATATTACGGATAACAGCGGCAATACACTGGGCAGCGCGTCAACAGGCACAGGGAGCGATACCCGCATAGAACTGTTAGCACCGTTCGTCCTGACCTCGGGGATGTCACAGTATTTCAGGGTATTTGCGGACATTCCCGCAACCGCGTACGCCGCGAGTTTCAGGGCGGCAATTCAATCCGCAAATAATGTTTCCATAACAGACGCCAATTCCGGGTATGAAGCGTCTGAACTTGCAACGCCGGCCATGCCGTGGCAGACAGGCCTCTCCGGCGTGTTTCTGGCGCCTGCGACAGACCTTTTCCTGTGGCACAACGGCAACATTGCACCGACGATAGCGGGCATGGGCCAGCCTGACGTGAAATTCATGTCAATATTTACATACAATCCGGGTTATGTGGGGACAGCTGATGTAATGATGGGCGGCCTCACACTGACTGTTGTGGACGGCGGTGGTAACACAATCGCGCCTTCGTCAATTTTTGAAAAAGTCTATGTGACGAGCATATCGGGGGATATAACCTACGCGGTTTTTTCAGCCGTATCACAGACTGCGGTGGCGCCTTTTTACGTGCAATTTTCCTCGCCTGTTTTTACCGAAGCAATGAATACAAAAAACGTGTATATCTCCGCGGACATCGCGGTCAATGCGGGGCAGGGAATTTACAGGTTAAAATTGGGCAGTGCGGTGGATGTCGGGCGCGCGAGCGTGCCATCAGGGTACGTGACAGTGACCGCGGCAAATTCGGACCTGTTCCCAATGTATTCAAATCCTGTGACCATTACCGCGCTGGCATATGAATTAAGGGTCGGCCATGAAAACCTGATGCCTGTTTCAATCGCGAGCGGGATGCCCGGAGTGGAAGCCCTGAGCCTGAAATTTGAAAACTACAACGCAGTGCCGATAGCCGTGACTTCGCTGGCTTTTGCCGTTAAAAACTGTACAGGACAGAATATCGCGGCAGACAGCGTGATAAGCGCTGTTGTCCTGACTGACAGGGAAAATAACATAATAGCTTCCGGGGCAGCTGGCGGGTCATCCGGGATAAACGTCACGGCTTTTGATTATAATATCCCGCCGGGCGCTGAAAAAGAAATAAAGGTAAAAGTTGATGCAAAAAATACGGCCGCGGAACCATTTTACCTGGAACTGGAAACAGGCGCCGCCGTGTCCACGCTGCCGCTGGCTTTAATTAACGCCGTGGACGGGGATTTTTTTGGAAATATGAAATCAGGATGTGTTTCCATACAGAGCAGGAATCTGGAAGGGTCTTTTCATTTGTTCCCAAACCCGTTTACCGCGGGCGTGGAACAGGCAAATATTGAATACTACCTGGAACACGCATCAGAAGTGACAATAAGGATCTTTACAATGGAAGGCAGGCTTGTAAAGGAAATAGCAAGCCGAGCTGCCAGGAATGAGGGGCTTCACTACGAAGATGCGTGGAACGGGAAAAACGAATCAGGGCAGACGGTCAGGTCCGGAATATACCTCTGTGTGCTTGAGGTGAGGAACACAGCGAGCGGGGCAACGGCAATGATCAGGGGAAAGGTGGCAGTGCTTCGTTGAAAATAAAATTAATAATCATAAACCTGTTCGCGGGGGTATTGTTGATACCTCTGTCGCAAGCTTTCCCGGGTGATTACGGGACCGCACCGGTATTTGAGGCAGGCGCAGGGGCAAGGCCTGCGGCCATGGGAAACGCTTTTACAGCAGTTGCTGACGACTCGTCCGCCATATATTACAACCCTGCCGGGCTTTCGCTTATCAAGGCGCAGGAACTATCGCTGCTATATTACCAGTTGTATGAAGGGGCATTGTACAATTCGGCGGCTTACGGACAGACGCTCCTTGATTTCGGTACTTTGGGAGCCGCTTTTTACCTTTATTCAGCGGGCACAATATCGGGTTATGATTCAAACGACAAGAAAACAGGGGATTTTGCTTTCCGGGAATACAAGGCTGTAGTGAGCTATGCCGCGCATATTGAGAAGGTTTTGCGCCTCGGTGTGGCGGTAAATGTCATAAACTCCGCCATGGGAAAGGAAAATTCCACGGGCATAGGCGCTGACGCAGGATTGCTGTACGAGCCCTTTGATTTTTTAAGGCTCGGATTTATGGCGCGCAATTTATTCAGGCCGGTGCAGTCGCTCGGCACCGAGAATGAGGGCATGCCGCAGGTATATACCCTGGGAATACTGTTAAAACAGGCGTTCGGAGCGGTTAACGTGAATATATCAGGCGATTTTTCCGCGGGCGAAAGCGAAAATTTCAGGGCCAGGGCAGGACTGGAACTTGTACTTTATGATACTTTAAGCTTAAGGGCGGGATACGACAGCGGGCGGTATAGCATCGGCGCGGGCCTTGACCTGTTCAATGTCAGGGCAGACTACGCGTATATAGCCGTCAATTATCTGGAAAACCTGCAGAGGATAGGGATCTCCTACAGGTTTGGGATGTCACTTGACGAGCAGAGAGAACGAAAGAAGTCGGAAATAATGAACCAGGTGAGGAAAATCGTGGAAGAAAGGTTGAGGTCAAAGGAAAAGAAAAACGCTATGAAGCATTATGCGGCAGCGTATGAATACTACAGGAACGGCAGCTATGAAAATGCCCTCAATGAAGCCAACAGGGCGTTGGAATGGAGGGAGGACACAAAGGAAGCAATTATCATGAAAAACACCATAGCCAAAGTCTATTATGGCGAGGCAATAAAGCAGTATAAGGAGGGAAACTACATCGGCGCGCTTGAAAGTTTTAATGATGCGCTGGCGGCAAATCCATCCCTGGACGGGCCGGAAGGGTATATAGCGGAAATTAATACAAAGTTAAGGATAAAGGAAGAGACAAAGTCGGATTTTAACGAGGGCATCAGGTTATATTCGGCGAAAGACTACGGCGCCGCAATTAAGGCGTGGGAAAAAGCGCTGCTGGTGGACCCAGCAAACCAGAATGTGAAAATATGCCTTGCGGCTGCCAGACGCAGGCTGAATACAGGGAAAACCGGAACAGCTATCCCGGCAGCGCAGGCTGAAGCGGCGAAGAAACTTTATTATGAAGGAATAAACGCATATACAGCCGGTGATGTCGAAAAAGCCGCGGTCATCTGGGAGCAGGCCTTAAAGCTCAACCCGGATGATGTGAAGTCGGCCAGGGGAATTGAAAAGGCCGGGATGGAGCTTGAGGAATATAAAAAGCGTGGATTAAAATGAAAAATGGATTTGTGAGTATAAAATGGGAAATAACCGCGGTTATTTCAGCCCTTGTGCTTGCCGCGATTTTATCCATGTCATATTTTGCCGTAAAGGCCCAAAGAGAGGCCCTAATTGACGCCATGGAGGCAAAGGGCGCGGAACTTGCCGTCATGGCCGCAGGCAATGCCGCTGAGTACCTCCTTGTCGGGTATGAGATTGAAGCCGCTAAAATACTGAAAGAAATGGCTGATAATAAGGAGGTTAAATACGCGCTTATAACCGACAAAAAGGGGATGATAATCGCCCATAACGATATGACCATGGCGGGTAAAAAATTCGAGGCTCCCGGCATCAGGATATCCATTACCGACCAAAATGATGCTGTATACAGGGATGATTCAGGCGGGAAATTCATAGATTTTGCGAGGCCGGTCGTATCAGGGGGAAAGGTAAAGATAGGGGAAATACACGTGGCTATGTCATACGAGGTAATTGAGGACGCCTTAAGGCGGGCGTATTTTAAAATATTTCTGATCACGCTCGTGGTGCTTGTGCTGTCGGTTATCGCGTCTATTATAACCGCGGGCAGGCTGACCGGGCCCATTGAGGCGCTGGCAAAAGGCGCCGGCATAGTGGGACGGGGAGATCTTGATCACAGGATAATTATAAAAAACAAAAATGAGCTTGGCATGCTTGCGGGGACATTCAATTCAATGACCGACGGCTTAAAAAAAGCGCAGGAAGCCGCCCTTGAAAAACGAGCCATGGAAAAAGAGCTTGAAATAGCCCGGGAAATACAGCTGTCATTAATCCCGCAGAAAATGCCGCGGATAAAAAGATATGAGATAACCTCTTATTACCAGGCTGCAAGAACGGTGGGCGGGGATTATTACGACGTGATACCGCTTGCAGACAATAAATCCGGATTCGGCATTGTCATGGCGGACGTGTCGGGAAAAGGCGTGCCTGCCGCGCTTGTAATGGCAATGGCAAGTTCGCTCCTTCGGGCGCAGGCGGCAAAGACACCGGACCCGAGGGAATGCGTGGTTGAATTCAACAGGGAGCTTTTCAAGCGGATCAGAAAAGGAATGTTTTTAACGGTTTTTTACGGTATACTGGATATTACAGAAAATACGCTTGAGTTCGTGTCGGCCGCGCACAATGAAACCATAATTTACAGGAAAAAAACCGGGCAGGTTGATTTAATGGCGCCCCGGGGGTTTCCGGCAGGCATTGGCGAGGCAGGTATGCTTGAGCAACAGCTCGTCCGTGAAAAAACCCAAATTGATGCGGGCGACAAGATAATTGTTTACACGGACGGCGTGTTTGAGGCGATAAACGAAAGCAGGCAGCAGATGGGAATGGAAAAATTCGTTGAAGTTGTGAAAAAAAACGGTGATAAAACAGGCGCGCAGATGAAAGAAAGCATCAACCGCGCAATATCGGACTTTACCGGGGATTTTGAGCAGTTTGACGATATTGCCTTTCTTATTATAGAGAGGACGGATTGACGGACGCGGTTTGGTTTTAAGCATGTCTGCAAGGAGGAAGAATATGGACTTTATCATAAAAGAAACGCAAAAAGGCGGTGTTACTATCCTGGAACTTTTTGGCGGCCTTGACGCGCATGCCGCGCCGCAGCTGGATGCGAAGCTGAAAGAATCGCTCGCCGCCGGAAAGGCAAAACTTGTTATTGCAATGGCCGGGCTCGAGCTGATAAGCTCGGCAGGCTGGTCCATTTTCATCGAGACAGCCTCGCAATACAAGGAAAAGGGCGGAGATATCAGGCTGGCGGCCATGAAAGGCGACGCAGCAAAGATTTTCAGGATAATGGGGCTTAATAGGATAATCAAGACATTTGACAGTACCGCTGAAGCGGCGGCAAGTTTTATCTGAACGATAAGTAAACGGAGGAAAATTTGGATATCAGGAAAGTCGCAAAACTCGCAGGCGTGTCGCACATGACCGTCTCAAATGTGCTGAACAACAGGGGCAGGATGTCGGAAAAGACTCGAAAAAAAGTCCTCGAAATAATCAACAGCCTTGACTACTATCCGAGTGAGGCCGCTAAAATACTCGCCAAAGGCAGCAAGGATGTAATAGCTTTCGTGAGTCCCCGTCTTGCTTCACCTTTCATATCCGGAATACTTTCCGCGATCGAGGACAGGGCTGTCGAGACTGGGAAATATGTCTGCGGAATCGAGCATTATTCCACAAGAGGCGTGGAAAAGTACGGGGCAGACCTGCTAAACAGGCTGCTATTCAGCAAGAAAGTATCAGCCGTCATACTGCTGTCCATACTGCCGAGGGAAGATGTGGTGAAAAAATACAGAGATAAGGGGGTGCCGCTTGTGCTGCTGGAAAGCAAAATAATGGGCGCGCATTGCGTCCACGCAAACAACATATCGGGCTCGCACAGCGCGGTGGAGCACCTGATAGGGCATGGCAGGAAAAGAATAGGCATAATATCAGGGAAACAGATAATATCTGAAAAAGAAGAGATGATGCCCACGACACTTGAACGCATGGAAGGCTACATGTCGGCCCTGCGCGGGAACGGCATAGTCTTTGAGCCGGATTTTGTGGAGGAAGTTGATGATTATACAGCGGCTGACGGAGCAAAGGCCCTGGATAATTTTATCGCAAAGAAAATAAACCTGGACGCCATTTTCTGCCCCGCAGGCGATGTGGCTGCCATGGGAGTGATGGCAAGGGCAAAGGAACTCGGAATAAGGATACCGCAGAATCTGGCCTTAATCGGCTACGATGACGTGGAAGCTTCAAGGTTGTTGAACCCGGCTCTTACAACGGTGCGCCAGCCCCTGGATAAAATGGCAAGGGCTGCTTTTGACCTGGCGATAGAAGGAATGGCCGGCGGGATGACGGAAGATAAGGTAACTGAGTTTGATCAGGAGTTGATAGTTCGTGAAAGCGCATAAGCTGCGCTTGAAGCCATGCAGGGCAGGCTGAAAGAGCAAAAGAACCTGGTGTTTGAGCCGGAGCTGATAAAAAGGGAATCGGCGTAAGTCAAGCGCGTATTTGTGTACATACATTTCTATTTGGTATTCACATAAAAAATCAAAAATATTAACTATAAAAGTTGTAGGGCTTATAATACAGACATAATCTCCGGGGATTAATATTCAGGGAGGCGTCATCCGTGTTTGATTCAATATCCCCCTCCCCAAAAAAAGTGATATAGTAATATTACCTTGTGGGTAATATTAACTTGACAACTTGTGTGTTTTTTGCTATAGCATTGTCAGAAGGTAAAAGGGGTATTAGGAGGAAACTTGAAAGTCCTGTTTGCCGATGAAAATCTTAAAAGGTTGTATGAAGAGGGAAAAGACAATAAACACAGGTATCCGACGGGCATTGTTGACCGATACATACGCCGGATAGATTACCTGAGGAGCGCTGAGACCTTCAACGACCTGTACAAACTCAAATCGTTGAAATTCGAGAAAATTGACAATAATAACAGGTATTCAATGAGGATAAACGACCAGTACAGGCTGGAAATGACCTATGAAACCCAAAAAGACGGCACGATACTGGTCAGGGTCTTTGTTATCAGGTATATAACAAAACATTACAGGAAGGGGTAAATGAAATGGATAAAGGAATACGGCCGCACAGGGCATTTGGACCTGGAGAGCATATAAGGGAGGAAATAGAGGCGCGCGGATGGAGCGAGGGGGAGTTTGCGGACATACTTGGCATATCTGAAAAGCATCTGTCCGAAATACTCAATGATAAAACCCCCATGACCATACCGCTTGCAAGGCTTATAGGGAAAGCCTTTGGCACAACGCCCCAGGTCTGGATGAACCTGTATATAAATTACATAGAGGATAAGGGGTTCCTGGAGAAAAAGAAGGAACATATATTGGACGATGTCGGGATAAGAAGTGAAATTTACATGATCATGCCTGTAAATGATATGGTGAAAAAGGGCTGGATCCCGCCACGATGCAGCAGCGCTGAATTGCTTAATTGCGTGAAAAAGATGTGGGGAACAGACGTTATTAAAAACATCATAAAGGAAATAGACGCAAAACCATTGCCTTCATTCAGGAAGACTGAAAAAGACGGATTTTCGAGGAATTATTCGCAGACCTGGTTGAAAATCGCGGAAAACATAGCTGACAGGGTCAAGGTTCCGGCATATAAACCGGCGATTTTTGCCAAAATATGCGATTTGGCAAATGAATACACCGTAAAAAAGGACGGCGTGGGGGAGTTCCTGGAGGATATAAGGAAAGCCGGGGTGAAATTTTTTGTCCTCCCGCATCTGAAAAAGACATACATAGACGGCGCGGCTTTTATGGACGGTAAAAATCCGGTCATAGTTTATACTGGCAGGTATGACAGGGTGGATAATTTTTGGTTTACCATGCTGCATGAAGCCGGACACGTATTAAAGCATCTGAAATCCGGCAACGCAAAGTTTATTGATGATTTGAGTGATTTAGTCGGGAAACAAGAAGAAGAGGCTGATATGTTCTCAAGCGAAAAACTGAAAATAGGCCAAATCTTGAGAAGATTTGATGAGGATTTTAATAATAGGTTGTCATGGATAATTTCGGTTTCTAAAGAACTGCATGTTTCATCGGCGGTGGTCGTGGGGGCGCTGCAAAAGGCGGAAAAGTTAACATACAGGAGCAGGGTCTTAAGTGAAATCAAGGAACAGGTATCAAATAAAATCAAAGGTTCGTATGTCCCTGACGTATCAGGCATTTGCCACTATGAGCAAGGCGCAAAAAGCCAGCGCGATATGGTTAAAAATGGCGAAGAGATTTAGGTTGTGAAAATGATTTAGTGCGAATGACTGTTTGAAAGCGAGGAAAGTGGTTTCGATATTCCAGCGGCGGAGATAGGCATGTGCTATTTTACGGGAAGAGGATGTCAGGTCGTTAGTTAATAGAATTTCATAACGAACTTTTTCCGAGGACAATTTTCTGCGAAAAACGATAAGTCTGAGACTTGAATGCCAACCGCAGGAGACGACAAAAGAGGAATATCTTGACCCTTTTGAGAGATGTATAAAATCTTTGGCATGATAAATCCGGCCGCGGTAAATAAATTTGCGGTTACTCTTGACCGGGCCGATAAAGAGCAGCCCCATAGCAAGCAAAGCTTTAAGCATCGGTTTGACGGTACAAGCGCCCCCTGTCTACTTACGATATTTTAATCGTGGCTATGGCAAACAATGTGCGTCAGTCCTTGCTTATTGCTTTTTAAAAAGACTCGGTTCCCCGTGTACCGCAAAGGTATATGGCTTCAACTGAAAAAATAGATATTTTTTTGCGCTCGGGAATTTCATTACAATTTCGCTCCGGAATTTAACGGCAATTTAACGGCAATTTGTCGGAAATTTTGATTGACATTATAATGGGGATGTTATATCATGTTTTCAGGAGGTAAACCCATATGATTGATACGTGGAATCCAAAATACAACATAACATCTAAAATAGCACGCGGCCTTATGGATATTGAGGCAATCAAACATGACGTGGACAATATAACCATACCGCCGGTCGTGGCTGCGGATATGAAATACAATGCCATGATAAAGGCCACGCACTATTCAACAAGAATTGAAGGTAACAAGCTTACCTTAAAGGAAACAGAACAGGTAATAAGAAAAAACAAAGTCGTATTTCATGGCAGGGAAAGGGACATTAAAGAAGTTCAGAATTACTGGAATGCATTAATAGCAATTCAAAAATGGGCGGGGAGCAAGGCTGAATTTTCAGAAGAGCTTGTCCAAAAAACGCACGGCATGGTCATGAAAGGGAAAAAAGGCCCACCAACGCCATACAGGACCGAACAGAATATAATAAAAGATTCAGGGACCGGAAAAATAGTTTATCTGCCTCCGGAAGCAAAAGACGTGCCTTCACTGATGCAAAACATGGGAAAATGGGTGCGCAGGGCTGAAAAAGAAGGCGTACCTCCTCCGATCATTGCCGCGCTTGTGCATTATCAGTTCGTAACCATACACCCATATTATGACGGGAACGGCAGGACAGCCAGGCTCCTGGCAACTTTTGTCCTTCAAAAAAGCGGATATGGATTAAATGGATTTTTTTCCATGGAAGAATATCATGCCGCTGCTATTGCAAAGTATTATAAAGCGATTGCAACGCACGCGCACCATAATTACTATTTTGGCAGGGCAGATGCGGATCTGACTTCATGGATTGAATACTTTGTTTTATTGCTTTCGGCAGTATTTAAAAACGTCCAAAAGGAAACGCTTGTATATATTAAAAAAGGGATCAAAGCCGAGCCGGAAGCCTTAAGAAAACTTGATATAAGGGCCAGAAATGTTTTAGGACTTTTCCTAAGGAAAGAATTCGTTACAACAGCTGACATAGCAACCCTTCTCGGTTTGTCGCAACGTATGGCAAGAAATTTGGCTGAGAAATGGGTTAGGCAGGGAGTTTTGTTGATAACGGAAAAATCCAAGAAATTACGGGCGTATAAATTAGCTGCAATATATCGGCAATTTGTGGGAAATAAGTAATTATAAATAACTTTTCAAAACATCGAGCATTTCAAAAATACCCGTGGCTTTAATGTTCTTGGAAAGGGGCTTGATTTTGTCGTTTAAGCAGACAATATAACCGGGTTTCACTTTACGCTTTATCTTGCCGTCGATAAGTGATTCGATGCCGAAAGCCCATTTTTTTCAAAATTCATCGATGCTTTGAACTCGAAGGGAATGATGTGATTCCCTATTTCGACAATGAGATCAATTTTAATGCCTTTATCAGCCCTGAAAAATGAAAACATTTCCCTCTTTCCAAGGGCTGAAAAAAGTTTTACGGCTTCCATGATGGCATAATTTTCGAATATATGGCCAAACATGAGTGCTTGTATAAACCCTTTGAATCGGTTATGCTGTTCAAATGACAGACAAGCCCTGTATCCATAAAATATATTTTGGGGCTTTTTACCAGTCTCGTCCGGATATTGGCGTGATACGGGTAAAGGATGTATATTATCCCGCTTGCTTCAAGTATTGATATCCAGTTCTTGATCGTGGGGATTGATACGCCGCCATCCGTCGCAAACGAACTCATGTTGAGAAGCTGTCCCGGCCTGCCGACAAGCAGCCTTAAAAACTTGTCAAATTCCATCAATCTGCCGACGTTATACAGGGTTCTTACATCCCTTTCAATGTATATTTGTATATAGCCCTCATACCATTTGGAAATATCCTTTACGCCAAGCACCGTCTCGGGATATGTTCCGGTTAAGCATGCTTTTTCAAAAAAATCCGCTGTATGGCTGCCTTTCACCATTGCTCTCAATTCATGGGATGATAAAAGCGGCATGTGAAGGATTCCAATCCTTCCGGCCGGTGTTTCGGTGAAGTTTTTCATTAAAAGGAAATTCTGCGAGCCTGTCAGAATGTATCTCCCTTTAATCTTGGATTGTCGTCGATATTGATCTTCAGGTATGAGAACAGGTCCGGCACGTACTGGGCCTTGTCTATTATCACTTTTTCAGGGAGTCTTTTTACATAAAGTTCGGTATCTTCCAGGGCCAGCCTGCGGTCCGATATATTATCCAGGGAGACATGCCCGTGAGTTTCTTTGAATAGACGTTTTAACGTGGTGGTTTTACCGGATTGCCTGGGACCGGTCAACGACACCGCGGAAAACTGCCCGACATACTCTTTTATTTCCTTTTCAATGTTCGAGAACTAGCCGAGGGAAAGCCGAGCGAAATACGGTGATTTTGAGGCGGAAAGGTTGGGAATATGGAAAACCAAATG
>JAJFUW010000124.1 GCA_021372235.1 Spirochaetia bacterium | reverse complement strand
CATCTGACGTCAGAGATGAGGAAAAGGCGCAGGAAAAACTGGACTCGCCGAACATAACGCGTCAGTTAAAACTTTATTCCATATCGTATGAAAAGGTCTTTGGCAAACCGCTTGACGAAGTCGGCATCTATTTTTTTGAGTCCCGCATAACAGCTTTTAAAAAGTTCAGGCCGGACACCCTGAAAAAGTACGAGGAACAGGTGTTGGACGTGGCGGAGGATATACGCAGGGGGAACTTTGACGCGACGGCGAGCTCTTTTACCTGTTCAATGTGCATGTTTTACAATATCTGCCCATTTTCAAAGGCGGATGTGCTTTTTTGATAATGAGGTCAATCTGAAGATAATATAAGGAGAACAGATGCAGGTTATGCTGATAGTAATGGCAATAGTGCTTTTTATCCTGGCGGGGACTCTGCTCGTACTGAGAATCATGAAGAGGTTTGACCTGATACCGATGTTCATAAAGGTCACGGTCATCGCGGTTGCGGTTTCGATACTGCTTATTTTTGCGTTGTATATGGCAAAAACGTAGGGTTAAAACCGCAAGAAGTCAAAAAATAAGCGGGCAAAGATTCAGATTTGCCCGCTTATTTTTTTTTTGACTATTTTGTGAATATTTTTATCCCGGCCTGCCGGGATGTCAAAATGCCTGCGGTACCGTTGTCAGGCGAAAAAGCGATATATGCGTTACGATGACGCTCAAAGCGTAATTTCCGGAACTGCGGTTGTATATGTGCCGCTCAGGCTGTAGGGGCTTGTAGACTATATCCCAAAACCGTGCCTCGACATTAGATATTTCGCATGAGATAACGCAAATAGTGATATGATGTCTAATATTGAGGCATGGCCTTTGTGGGAGTATTTTTTTTTGAACACACTTAAAAATAACACTTGAAAATAACACTTGAAATTAAGCCGGCTTTTGCATATAATTTTTTAACGTTTGTACCTCGAAAAATTGACTTAATTTAAAATTTTCTAAGGAGGAAGTAAAAAATGGAAGATAAACCTTTTGTATCGATCATCTCACCGGTCAGGAACGCTGAAAGGACCATTGACACCACGATACAGTACCTGTTAAACGTGGATTACCCGCGAGAAAAGATGGAGATAGTATTCGCGGACGGAGGCTCCACGGATAAGACACAGGAGATAATAAAAAAATGGCAGGAAAAGTACCCGTTTATCAAACTCGTGCTCGTACCTGACTCCAAATCACCCGGCCACGCCAGGAACGCGGCGTTAAAAGTGGTCGCAGGCGAATATATCCTGTTCACGGACGGAGATTGCGCGCCCCACAAGGACTGGATAGAAAAAATATTAGACCCGTTTATGAAGGACCCGGATATCGGGATGGTAGGTGGCGAGATATACACTCTGCGTACCGACGTGAACAACGACACCGAAACCTACTGCGAGCAGACCGGATTCCTCTCCATAGGCAACAGGGTGGGAATGAAAAAGGGCGGATATTACCCCTCAATCAAAAAGGACTGGCCGAGCGAGGTTAATGGCTCGCAAACATGCCCGTTTTTTGCAACGGCTAACGCCGCCGTGTCCAAAAAAGCCGCGCTCGCCATAGGCAACGAGTTCTGGCACGAGCCCACGGGCGAGGACGTGGATTTTAACCTGCGAATACTGAAAAAAGGTTTCAAACTTTTTTTCCAGCCCGCGGCTGTCGTGGATCACATGCACAGGGCATCACCCCAGCAGTTTTACAAGCAGCTCTACGGTTACGGCTACGGCCATCCGCTGCTGCTCAAAATGCACGCCAAAAAAGTGCTTGAGTTTTATTTCGCCTGGGGCAAAGGTTTCTCGTTTGCCGTGCCTTTCCCGACGCAGGGGATTATCTATTTTGGCGATTTCATGATGCTCAACCTTTCGTTCCTGGCGTTCGTGATAAGCATCATATCAACGGCGCTTGTCGGAGGCATCCTGGTTAACTGGATACCGAACACGGTGACCTTCGTACTGTCATTGATATTCGGCCTGCGCTTTTTCGGCAGCGCGCTGAAGGTAAAACCGACTTCAAAAATTATTACGTGGATGACAATAGCTTACCTGTCCAAATGGAACTTCATAAAGGGCGGGCTTGACGGACAGAAAAAATTCGGCACCATTAACATCGAAGGCTAAGGGATAGGATGAGGCGAAAACGCCGCATTGCCGTGAGGTGATGCGGCGTTTTTTATTTTTAGAGAGCAAAGAAGGGCGTTACAAAATTTGAAACAGGAGGCGGCTTTTAGTGACGGAAAAAGAGATACTCGAATCGCTCATAAAGGTCCAGAAGGTTGACGATGAGATACAGGCAATAAAGAAACAAAAGGACGAACTTCTCGGCAGGGCAAAGGAGTACGGGGACAGGATAGCCGCGAATGCCGCGGAGTTCAACATGAAAAAGATGAAACTCGACGAACAGCGCAAAAAAAGGGCTTTGATTGACGTGGAAATAAAGGCAAAACAGGGCGAAATAAAGGCAAAAGAGGAACATGGCAGGGAGATTAAGACCAATGACGCATTCAGGGCCCTGGAGAACGAGATAGAATCGCTCCGTCAGGCTATCAGGAAACATGAGGACGATATCCTGGTGATAATGGAAGAGGAAGAGACGGTGGCGGCGTGGGTGAAAGCCCAGGAAAAGGCCATGAAGGAAGAGGATGCACAACTGACCGCCGAGATGAAGGCACTCGAGGCACAGGCCGCGGAAAAGGACGCACAGGCGGCGGGGATAAAAACGCGCAGGGACGAGGCGTGCGCGGGAGTGGAAAAGATATGGCTGGAGAGATATGAGAGGGTCCGCAAAAACAAGGGCAGGGCGCTTGCAAAGGTGATAGAGGGGACCAACGGCGACGGAAAATGCGGAGGCTGCAATTTCAACATAAGGCCGCAGACTATCATAGAAATGAAAAAAGGGAACGCGGGTATAAAAATGTGCGAAAACTGCGCGAGGATATGGTACATAGAGTAATTGATAATGGACGGCCCTCGGGCCGGCCTTGCCTCCGCCATATCATTATAGAGCCGGCACCCCCGGCCGGCTCAGGGGAATCCGGAACATGGAGGCGGACACCGGACCCGTCTCTTTGGAGTTGATTGGTTGTGTCCCGACAAAACCATTAATTACCCTCTTAAATTCCGTTGCCGAGCCTGATATCGCGGCTATTCCGGACATTAAGAATCAAATGATGAAAGTCATTCGTGATAAAAATGTTAAATGTGAAAAATCCCCTATATATACATTCCCGTTCCGCTTTTACCGCCGGCTTTACATACTCACGCCATGGTAAAAGTTGTAGAATCTGTATGAAAATGTTGATATACTAATTCCAAATAATTTAAGCCGGTTATAAGCGGCTTTTAATTGCGTTTTTTTTATAAAAAAAGGAAGGTATAAACCATGAAAAAATCGGGCATAACCGGCGAGGCCAGGCGCGTTTTGACGCTCGAGGCCGCCGCCGTGATGAACGCGAGGAAGAACCTCGGCGCGGATTTTGAATGCGCCGTCGATATGATAATGAAATGCAAAGGCAAAGTCGTGGTATCGGGCATAGGCAAATCAGGCATCATCGGACAAAAGATATCCGCGACCATGTCGTCCACCGGCACCCCATCGGTATTTTTGCACTCCACAGAAGCCGCACACGGCGACATGGGAATAGTGAGCAGGGATGACGTTGCCATAGTTATATCGCATTCCGGCGAAACCGGAGAAGTGACGGGTATACTTCCGGCTTTAAAACGGCTGGGCATACCGCTCATCGCAATAACCGGTAAAAAAACCTCGACACTGGCAAAGAACGCGTCTTGTGTGCTCGACGCTTCGGTCACGAAAGAGGCCTGCCCCATGAACCTGGCCCCCACGGCTTCCACCACGGTCCAGCTGGCCATAGGCGATGCGCTTGCAGTCGTCCTGCTGAAACTGAAGGGCTTTAAAAAGGAGGATTTCGCCATGTTCCATCCGGGCGGGTCGCTGGGCAAAAAACTGATACTGAAAGTAAAAGACATGATGCATACCGGCGCGGAAGTGCCGGTGGTATCCGGGGACGCGACCCTGCAAAAGGGCCTGCTCGAGATGACAAAAAAACGGTTCGGCTGTACTGCGGTGGTAAACCCGCACGGCGCGATGACCGGAATATTCACCGACGGAGATTTGCGCAGGCTGCTGGAAACGGACGGAAACCCTTACGGCATGAAGATGAAACAGGTAATGACTAAAAAACCCAGGACCATAAAATCCGAAGATTTAGCCATACACGCACTGAACGTAATGCAAAGACACTCCATAACGGTGCTGATAGTCCAGGACAGGGACGGTAAGCCCGAAGGCATAATTCACATGCACGATATTTTAAAGTCGGGTGTTGTATGAACAAAGAATCAGCGGCCTCAAAGATGAAAAAGATAAGCCATGTTATACTTGACGTGGACGGCGTGTTGACCGATAACCGTATCATAATAGGCAGCGACGGCACCGAATACAAAAATTTCAGCGTCAAGGACGGTACCGGCATTACATTGGGCCGTTACGCGGGGTTAAAGTTCGGTATAATCAGCGGCAGGCATTCAGCGATTGTAGACATCAGGGCAAAGGAACTGAAAATAGACGAAGTCTATCAGGGCATCCGGATAAAATCCGAAGTTTATGAGAAATTGAAAAAAAAAGCCGGATTGAAGGACGGGAATATATGTTTTATGGGAGATGAGATAATAGACATCCCGTGCATGGAAAGATGCGGTTTTTCCGCGTGCCCGTCGGATGCCGTGGCGGAGGTAAAAAAAGTCTCGGATTATACTGCAAAACAAAAGGGCGGCTGCGGCGCGGTCAGGGAAGTAATCGAGGCTGTTCTAAAGTCGCAGGGGTTGTGGGACACTGCGGTCAACAGGTACCTGTGGCATGAAAAATAAAGCCTTTAAAAAATTGCGCAACACCCTTTTTGTAGGGGTTGTCCATGTGATGCGGCTCATCATATTTTTCATACCATGGAAACTCGCGGGCGTGACGGGAGCGTTCATAGGGTTCCTGGCGTTCGCGGCCCTGCCAAAGGAACGCGCCAAAATATACAGAAACCTCGATCTGGTCTACGGCGATGGCCATTTTACCGCGGCACAAAAGAGGGCCTTTGCCCTGAAAAATTGTTTTAATTACGGCATAGGCGCTTTTGAGTTTGCCAAGTTCGGGATGTGGCCGGTCGGAAAAATATCCGGGCTTGTCAGGGAGACAGAGGGGCTCGACAGGCTGGAAAAGATAAAAAACAGCGGCAAGCCGTGCGTGGCCGTGACCGCACATTACGGGAACTGGGAGATAATGCCGGCTTACATGGCAAACATGGGGTTCAACACGGGGGTCATAGGCAAGAGGATATTTGACCCCCGACTGAACGAACTCGTGAACGGGACGAGGCTCAGGGCGGGCATACGGTTGTTTGACAGGGACAACCTGCCGCGCGAGATGATAAAGGGGCTGAAAAATGATATGATGCTCGGAATTCTGGTTGACCAGGACACGAACGTGGAGTCAATGACGCTGAAATTCCTGGGCAGGGACGCGAAGACTCCGGTAGCGCCGGCTGTGCTGGCAAAAAAATACAACACGTGGATTGTCGGCATATTCATCGAGAGGATGAAGAACGGGTACTACAGGATTGTGGTGAACGAACCCTATATGCCGGGCCCGGAAGACACCGTGGAAAAAATAGCCTTACGTTATAACGACGAGATAAGCGCGCAGATACTGAAGGACCCGCGCCAATGGGCCTGGGTGCACGAACGGTTTAAAAGTACCGTTAAAAACAAACAGTAATTAACATTGAATAATTACCAACAGAGGATAAAACATGCGAAAAACTGCAATAATTCTAATAGCCGCCATGATTGCGTTATCTGCGGCCGGGTGCGGTAATGACAAAAAAATAAAACCCAAACTGCCGGTTGGCGGGTCCATAGAGGACATACCAAATTTTGTCATACAGGGGTTCAAACTGTCCTCCACTGACAAAGGAGTAACGATATGGGAGATAGAGGGAAAAGCCGCGCAGGTTTTTGAACTGAAAAAGAAGATATATGTCCAGGACTTTCTGATGAAAAACTACGAGAACGCCACGGACTATTCAACCCTGACCGGCAAACGCGCGGTGGTGGATACAGGCACAAATTTTATGGAAGTGACGGAACATGTCAGGTATCACGCCACAAACGGCATGATATTAAAAACGGAGAAACTTAGTTGGGACGATTCCAAAAAGATGATGTTCACCGATGCGGAGGTGATAATAATAAGGGACAACAGTGTCCTGAAGGGTATAGGCCTGGAATCTGACGCGGGTATGAAGAATATGGTTATCAAAAGGCAGGTAAAACTCACCGCAAAAGACATTCAAAACGTAATGGAAAATGAATAATTGATAATGGAGATTCGATGAATTATAAAATATTCGCGGTTTTGCTGGCATTTGGTTTATCCGGCTGCGCCTCGCCCGGGGTAAACAAAACCGCTCCTGAGGGAACCGGCGCGGCGGCAAACACGGCGCCTTTTGGTGTTACGGCATCCGCGCAAGTTGTTGATATGGGTTCAGCAACGGCGGCTGCAAACGCCGGGCAGATACTACATAAAAAGGGAGACGGAGGGAGCAAGGCCGCAGACAAAAAAAATGAAAAGTCAAAGGGCGAATTCAAGGTCAGGGAACTTGTCATAAATTCCGACACATTGAGGTTCAACAGGGACACTTCCGAGGCCATTTTTTCAGGCCATGTGGTGGCAGAAGCGTCAAATGTCATAATATACTCCGATGAACTGCATTCAAAGGACTACAGGGATAACGCTCAGGCTTTTGGGAACGTCAGGGCTGTTTATAAGGAACAAAATGTCGTCATAAACTGTAAGCGTATGGATTACAGGGAAAAATTGACAAAAGTCTGCGGTTACGACGACGTGGTGGTCCGTAAGTTACTCGACGACGGTAACACCATGACGATGCGGTGTGACGTTATAGAGTTCAACGCCGGGGATAACGTCCTGTACGCCAGACGCGTGACAAACAGGGTCAGGGTCACGCTAAAGGACGTCATGGCCTTCGCGGATACCGTCAGTTACAGCGACCCGGCCAAAGAGATGGAGTTTACGGGCAACCCCTTGCTAAAAAAGAACAAGTCCGTTTTCATATCGGACAATATTAGGCTTGACGTGGAAAAAAAGATGATTAGAATGAAGGATAACATATTCACCAGGCTTTTCCCGAAGGATGTGGAAGGGGCAAGACGGCAGGAAACAGGGAAGAGCGGGGTAAAACCGGACGGAGGCAAGCCTTGAAAAGAATCAGGACCGAACACCTGGTAAAGTTATACCATAAGAAACGCGTTGTAGATGATGTCAATATAGAGGTTAACGAAGGCGAGATAGTCGGTCTGCTGGGCCCTAACGGCGCCGGTAAGACCACCACTTTTTACATGATACTCGGCATCATACAGCCCGATTTGGGGACGATATTTCTCGACGACGGCAGGGTGAACGATATAACCTCGATGCCCATGTACAAACGCGCCAGGCTCGGCATGAGTTACCTGGCGCAGGAACCTTCCATTTTCAGGCGAATGACAGTCGAGGAGAACATCATGGCCGTGCTCGAGTTCACGGACATGCCGGACGCGGAACGCCGCCGCAGGATGGAATACCTGATGGAGGAACTGAAAATAGCCCATCTGGCAAAACAGAATGCCTATACCCTGTCCGGGGGTGAACGCCGCAGATGCGAAATAGCACGCTCGCTGGTATTGTCGCCAAAATTCATACTGCTCGACGAACCATTTGTGGGCATAGACCCGATAGCCGTCTTTGACATACAGAACATCATCAGGGAACTGAAGGCAAAGGGCATAGGCATCCTCATCACGGACCATAACGTACGCGAGACCCTGTCCATCACGGACCGCGCGTATATATTGTACGAGGGAAAAATACTCCTGCAGGGTTCCGCGAAAAAACTGAGCCAGGATAAGAAGGCAAGGGAGATATACCTCGGGGAAAAGTTTACTCTATGACGAAAAAAGCGGCCATGTTGCTCCTGTGGCTGCCGCTGTTGTTCGTCGTCCCGCGTATCGCGTTCCCGTCCGCCCGGGATGACTACTACTCCGGCAACATTGAAAAAGCCATAACATCATACGCCTTCATGGCGGAAAATGACCCGCGTAATCTTGTATCCCTCTATGACCTCGCCTCCATATACAAAGAGTTCGGCAGGAACAGAGAGGCGTTTGATGCGTACCGTGCCATAGTAACCGCAAATCCGTCCGAGAATAGGGCCCGTTTCGAACTGGCCAAGGTCTACTATTTCCTCGGGGCGTATAATTATGCGGCGGACATGTTTGAAAGCCTCGAACAGAACGGTATTGTCAATTGGGAACTGTACTACTGGCGGGGATGCGCGGCGTTAGAGCAGGGTCAGTTTGACACGGCCCTGACGCTGTTTAACAAATCGGCGGAACTTGACCCCCGCAAAGCCGTTATCTACATGAAACTGGCGGAACTCTGCATAAAAAAAAATGACACTGACTGCGCCATAGATAACTACAAAACCGCCATGAAAAAGGACAAAACTTTCACCGAACTGAACCGCAGGCTGGCGGAACTCTACGAGAAAAAAGGTGACAGGATAAATTCGTTTATATACTGGAAAAAAGTCGGAGAGATAGACACAACCGACAAAACCGCGGCAAAAAAGGTCGAGGAAGGCATAGCGAAAGTACCGGAACTGAAAGAAAAGGCGGTAAACTACATAGCGGCCAGGCAGAAAATACGGGATGAGTTTATTCCCCGGGATATGGCGCCCGTGGCTGACGCGGAAAAGATAATCGTGCTGAAAGTCGGGATTATGGAGAATGTTTCGGCCATCAGTTTCAAGTGCGGTTCGGATTTTGATTTTGAAAACGACCGCGCGGAGGCGATTTCACGCGGGGAAAAGTTGAAAGAATACTTTTTTCAGTACGACAGGGAAAAAAAGCAGGCCTTTTTCTCGGACGGCGGCAGGCGCATCTATTTCAAGGACGAGATACGCATTAAAAAGGACAACCGTGAGGCAACGACCACGTTCTACAGCGTGCAGTATGGCGAAGGCTTTTTCTGGTCCGAGAAAAAGGACACGACATACAGGGGGGATTTTCTGATAAAATCCCGCGAAAAAACACTTACGCTTATCAATGTTGTAAATATGGAGGAGTATCTCTACGGGGTTGTGGCATCCGAGATACCGCCTGACTGGCCGGGCGAGGCGCTCAAATCCCAGGCTGTGGCGGCGCGCACATATACGTTCAAGCACATGGACAGGCACCGCAAACAGGGGTTTGACGTCTGCGCACAGCAGCACTGCGCGGTCTATACCGGCGTGAACGGCGAGGACAGGCGGACGAACAGGGCTGTGGACGATACGCGAGGGCAGGCACTCTACGGGTCAAACTATAAGATGCTGGACACATTTTTTTCCCACTGCTGCGGGGGCCATACGAACGACGCCAACGAGGTCTGGGGATTAAAAAAGGTCGCGAGCCTCGGCGGGGTATATGATGGCAAAAAGCAGGACCGGGACTTTCCGCTGGCGCCCTTTTCTCTGGAAGAGTACGTCAGGACTAAACCGGACGTCTACTGCAGGGCGGACGGAAACATAGAGACATCTTTCCGCTGGATCAGGTACCTGGACGCGGATTCGGTCAATCAATACATGGACAAAAAGGGGGAACTTGGCAGAATCAAAGATATAAGGCCGGTATCGCGTTCAAATGGCGGCGCCCTGTTAAAGGTAAGGATAGAGGGCGAAAAGGGCACAAAGACATACGGGTTTGATTCCATGCGTAATGTGCTGGGAAAAATACGCTCCAATGTGATAAAATGGGAATACTCAAAGGATGAAAAAGGTTTCATAAAGGAACTGTATATATACGGGGCAGGCTGGGGCCACGGTGTCGGCATGTGCCAGCGCGGCCTGAAAGGAATGGCCGAGGACGGGGAAAGGTATGAGTCAATACTCTACCATTATTTCCCGGGAAGCTACATCAAGCCGCAGTACTGATAATTATTGGAATATACATTTGAATCAGGAGGTTTTGTTAATGCCAGAGTTCCATCCATACCCGATGAAATTTAAACCGATATTAAAGGAAAAAATATGGGGCGGGAAAAGGCTGAAGCCCGTCTTTTTGTCAGGACCCGGCAACATAGGCGAGGCATGGCTGCTCTCGGACCGCGATGGTGAGCGCTCTGTCGCCGTAAACGGGACTTACAGGGGCATGGATATTTCATACATGATGCGTAAATACGGCAGGGAACTGCTCGGGGAGAAGCTGTATGGAAAATATGGCGCGTCTTATCCGCTCCTGTTAAAACTTATCGATACAAACGGCAGGCTTTCGGTGCAGGTCCACCCGGATGACGCGTACGCCGTCAAAAAAGGCCTGGACCGGGGCAAGACGGAGGTGTGGTACATATTGGGTGCCTCGAAAAACGCCGGACTTTACGCGGGGTTCAGGCGCGGGACGGGAAAAAAAGAGATAAAAAAAGCCCTGTCAACAGGGAAACTGCCCGGGCTTTTGAAGGGCTATACGCCGAAAAAAGGCGAATGTTATTTCATACCGGCCGGGACAGTACACTATATCGGCGCCGGGTGCAGCATACTGGAAATACAGCAGAACTCTGATACAACATACAGGCTTTATGACTGGGGCAGGACAGGAAGGGAAATCAGACCGGTTGACGCGCTGGAGTCCATAAAAAATGTGAATGGTGCGGGCAGGGTGACGCCGCGCAAAGAGGCATCTGCGGGGGGGGTCAGCCGGCGGCTGCTCGTAGAATCGGATTATTTCAGGGTAAGCGAACTCGTGGTGGAAAAAGGGTGTTCTTACTGGTATAATGACAACACGCACTGCCTCATAACTGTCGCTGACGGATTGTTGAGGATAGTATCGGGCGGGAGGAATTATGATTTTAAAAATGGAAACCTCGCGCTGATACCGTATGTCCTGACCGGGTTTGTCTTGAAAGCACAAAAGAAATCCCGGTTAATAATTACGGAGGTAAAATAAAATGATGTCACCGGATAAACTTACGGTAAAAGCAGCTGAAGCCCTGCAGGCTGCCAGGAAAGAAGCGTCGGACAGGGCAAATCAGGAGGTAAAACCAGAGCACCTCCTGTACGCCATGGTATCAGACCGTGAAGGCGCAGTATATTCTATCCTGAACCGCATAGGAGCGGCACCGGATGCGGTTGCCCAAAGATTGGAAGAAAACATGAACTTGCTGCCAAAAGTCACAGGCTACCAGGGCATGTATCTCTCGCAGGAATTGAACGAGATATTTGATATTGCCGAAAAAAAAGCCGAAACCTTGTCCGATGAATTCATAAATACCGAACATTTCCTGCTCGCCATACTGGAAAAACCCCGGCTGCCGGCAACAGAAATCCTGAAGGCCGCGGGCGTGACCCCTGACAACGTACTGAAGGCGTTGAAAGAGGTCAGGGGCGGACAGCGGGTGACCGATAAAAATCCCGAGGATAAATACAACGCGCTCGCCCGTTACGGACACGACCTGGTCGATATGGCCCGTCACGGCAGGATAGACCCGGTCATCGGCCGCGACGCGGAGATACGCAGGGTGATGCAGGTCCTCTCGCGCAGGACAAAAAATAATCCGGTGCTGATAGGCGAGGCAGGTGTCGGTAAAACGGCTATTGCCGAGGGTGTTGCCATAAGGATAGTAAAAGGCGATGTCCCGGAGAATCTGAAAAACAAGCGCGTCATCACACTGGACATATCCGCTCTGGTGGCGGGGGCAAAATTCCGCGGTGAGTTTGAGGACAGACTCAAGGCGGTGCTAAAAGAGGTAAATGAGTCAAACGGCACCGTAATACTTTTCATAGACGAGATGCACACATTGGTCGGGGCGGGCTCCGCCGAGGGGTCTGTTGACGCCGCCAATATACTGAAACCGGCCCTGGCACGCGGTGAACTGCGCGCCATAGGCGCGACCACGCTGAAAGAATACCACAAATATATAGAAAAGGACGCGGCCCTGGAGCGCAGGTTCCAGCCGGTACTGGTGGCCGAACCGTCGGTTGAGGATACGATATCCATCCTGCGCGGGCTAAAGGAAAAATACGAGGTCCATCACGGTGTGAGGATAAAGGACGCGGCGCTTGTGGCCGCGGCAAAACTTTCCGCACGCTATATACAGGGCAGGTTCCTGCCGGATAAGGCGATAGACCTTGTTGACGAAGCCGCTTCAAAACTGAAAATGGAAATTGATTCCATGCCCGTTGAGATAGACGAACTATCCAGGCGCCGGCTGCGGCTTGAGATAGAACGTGAAGCGATAAAAAAAGAGGGGGCGGACAGGGACACACAGGATAAACTGCAGGACTTAAACAGGCAGATATCCGATATAAAGGAAAAAGAGGACTCTCTCAAATCCATCTGGGTTTCTGAAAAAGCCTCGATTGACGAAATCAGGAAGGTAAAAGCGGAAATAGACCGCAAGAAGATAGAGGAGGAACAGTATGAGCGGCAGGCGGACCTTGAAAAGGTCGCGCGGATACGCTACGGGGATATGGTCGAGCTGGATAAAAAATTAAAAAAGCTCGAGGCGTCCTTATCTGAAAAAGAGAAACAGGGGACACTGTTAAAGGAAGAGGTGGACGAGGAGGACATAGCCTCGGTCGTCGCCGGATGGACGGGAATACCGGTAACGAGAATGCTCGAGGCCGAAACGGAGAAATTGCTGCACATGGAAGATATGATAAGACAGCGTGTTGTAGGGCAGGATGCAGCGGTGGAGGCCGTATGCGACGTAATCAGGCGCTCGCGTGCCGGCGTTTCTGAGGCAGGCAGGCCGCAGGGGTCATTTTTGTTTCTTGGGCCCACGGGCGTGGGAAAAACGGAACTGGCAAAGGCGCTGGCGGAATTCCTGTTTGACAGCGAACAGGCTCTGATACGCATTGACATGTCAGAGTACATGGAAAAACACGAAGTGGCCAGGCTGGTCGGCGCGCCGCCCGGATATGTGGGTTATGAGGAGGGCGGGCAGCTCACGGAGAAGGTGAGGCGCAAACCGTATTCGGTGGTGCTGTTTGACGAGATAGAAAAAGCGCACCCTGATGTATTCAATATTTTACTGCAACTGCTTGATGAGGGCAGACTCACCGACGGGCAGGGCAGGACCGTGGATTTCAAAAGTACCATTATCATAATGACCTCGAACATTGCTTCTGAAAAGATAGCGCATGACTCGGAACGCGGAGAAGATTTCATGGAAAATATCCGCATGGAACTAAAAAAACACTTCAAACCGGAATTTTTGAACCGTATAGACGAGATTATAACCTTTGACAGGCTTTCGGCCCGGGTAATGGAGTCCATAGTGGACATCCAGGTGAAGCAGCTCAACGAAAGACTGGCCGAGAAAAAAATAAAGATTGAATTTACGAAAAAAGCCGGGAACTTTTTGGCGCAAAAAGGTTATGATGAGGTGTTTGGAGCAAGACCCCTAAAAAGGGTTATGCAAAAGTTTGTGGAGAATGAACTGGCCAGACTCATACTGTCCGGAAAACTGACGGAAGGGAAAACGGTATCTGTCGATGCACAGCAGGATTTTCTGACTTCAAAGATCAAATAACAAGGAGCGCCGGGGTTACGAAAAGCCCGGGCAGCCGTCATAAGAGGTTAAAATTTATGAGCATAGGAAAAACAGGGTTTAAAGTTATTATGACGTTTGCCCTGATCTTTATTACAGAGGCGGGTATAATGGCAAAAGAGAACATATACAGGGAATTTCTGCCCAACGGCGTTACGGTGATAATAAAGGAAAACCATACCGCCCCGGTGGTGGCGGTCAATTTTTGGGTAAAGTCGGGTGCGGCATTCGAGGTTGAAAAGGAAAAAGGTATGTCCCATTTCATAGAGCACATGATGTTCAAGGGGACGGCCAAAAGGCCGGTCGGTATGATAGACAGGGAGATTAAGGCTCTCGGCGGATATAATAATGCGTTTACCTCCTATGATGCCACAAATTATGTGGTTGTCCTGCCGGCTGACCGGGTGGCAAATGCCATAGAAATACAATACGACGCGCTCACAGCCTCGGTTTTTGACGAGACCGAGTTTAACAAGGAACGGGAAGTGGTTTTAACCGAACTGTACAGGGGCCTGGATAATCCCG
>JAJFUW010000098.1 GCA_021372235.1 Spirochaetia bacterium | reverse complement strand
CACGGGAATGGGCGGGGTTGTCAAAAAAGGCACCCCGAACGAGATAGCGACACAGACCATGGCATATTCCAGGTTTGAGGTTGACCGTTGCCTGAAATACGCCTATGAACTGACGCGCAAGCGCAATAAAAAGAACATGCTTACCCTCGTGCACAAAAGTAACGTTTTAACATATACGGGTGACCTGTGGGTCCGCGCACACAAAGAAATGGGCGATAAAATGTTCCCTGATATTAAGCAGGACTACGCCCACGTTGACGCCACGACCATGTGGTTCGTAAAAAATCCCGAATTTTTTGATGTCATAGTCACCGAGAATCTTTTCGGCGATATCATCACGGACCTGGGCGCCATGATACAGGGCGGCATGGGCATAGCGGCCGGCGGCAACATCAATCCCGAGGGAGTATCGATGTTCGAACCAATAGGCGGATCTGCCCCGAAATATACGGGCAAGAACGTGATTAATCCGCTGGCGGCCATTAACGCGGCCGGCATGATGATGGATACCCTCGGCGAGAACAAAATGGCCGGGGCTATCGACGACGCTGTCACGGCGGCACTGGCGTCCGGCAGGATAAAATCAATGTCCGCGGGCAAGATGGGAATGTCAACAACAGAAATGGGAGATTTCGTTGCGGGTCTGGTAAAATAACAGGTATATGTGATAAAAATACGAATATACGAACGGGAAAGGAACAGAAAATGGCAAAAGAATACAATGTAGCGATAATGGGAGCTACCGGCGCCGTGGGAGAGGTAATGCTCTCCATACTGGAAGAGAGAAAATTTCCTGTAAAGAACCTGAAACTGCTGGCCTCTGAGAGGTCAGCGGGAAAGAAGATGAAATACAACGGCAGGGAATTAACCGTTGAACTTTTGACCCCGGATTCTTTCAAGGGCGTTGATATAGTACTGGCGTCCGCGGGCGCATCGATATCAAAACAGTACGTAAAGAATATAATCGATGCCAGGGCGCTCATCATCGATAACTCTTCCGCTTTCCGTATGGACGACGACGTACCGCTGGTGGTTCCGGAGATAAATCCCGAGGATTGCCGCCGGAACAAGGGGATAATAGCAAATCCAAACTGCACGACCATCATCGCACTGGTGCCATTAAAGCCGATACACGACGCGGCCAGGATAAAAAGGCTGATCGTTTCCTCTTACCAGGCGGCTTCCGGAGCGGGAGCAAAGGGCATGGCCGAACTGGAACAGCAGGCACGTGACTGGGCCGCCGGAAAACCGATCAAGGCCGAAAAGTTCGCGTACCAGCTCCTGTTCAACGTCATACCCCATATTGATGTTTTCTACGAGGATGGTTATACCAAGGAAGAGATGAAGGTCGTGAACGAGACACGCAAGATATTCCACGAACCGGGTATGAGGATAACGGCCACAACGGTCAGGGTCCCGGTACTGCGTGCGCATTCCGAGTCCATCAATATAGAAACAGAAAAGAAACTTACCGCGAACGAAGTCAGGGAACTGCTGGCCGGAGCGCCCGGTGTAACGGTTGAGGATGATTTCCATAATAAAAAATACCCGATGCCGCTTTTTGCCTCGGGCAAGGATAATTGCTTTGTCGGACGCATCAGGGAAGACTTTTCCATAGATAACGGCCTGAATATATGGGTGGCGGGTGACCAGATCCGCAAAGGCGCGGCCTTAAATGCGGTCCAGATAGCGGAGATAGTGGCAAAGGAAGGGTTGAAATAGTCCCGGATTTCAGGTCCCGTGGGCCCAAAGAGTGATTTCATGTTCCGGGGGTTATGGTTCAAAAAACGAATAAGTAGTGACCGTACGCATGGATAAAGGCCGGGGTAACACCCCGGCCTTTATAGTTCTAATCGCAATACATTCACGGTTCGTACTCCCCAGACACCCGGCTTTTGGATACAGGCCTGTTCTATTCCTCAAACGGCCAGTCAAAAATACAGACAAAACAGCCCGGTTGTAGTATAATATTGTCCTACTGGAAAATTTATCAGGCTAACATAAACCGCACTGGAGGTTGTCATGATCAAACGCTACACACTCGAAAAAATGGGTTCTCTGTGGACCGAAGATGCAAAGTTCCGGTCATGGCTGGATGTAGAACTGGCCGTATGTGAAGCGTGGGCCAAAAAGGGCAAGATACCGGCCGAAAATATGGCTGCAATCAGAAAAAAAGCGGATTTTGACGTGGCAGAAATCGAAAAGATAGAACAGCGTACGCACCACGATCTCATAGCTTTCACCGAATCGGTTGCAAACCACGTCGGGGTTTCATCGCGCTATATCCATATGGGTATCACCTCTTCGGACGTTGTAGACACAGGTTTTGCGCTCAGGATGGTCAGGGCATGCGACATCATAATGGAAGATACAAAAGCCCTCATAAAGACACTAAAAAAACTGGCGGTAAAACATAAATATACGGTCCAGATAGGCAGGACGCATAACGTTCACGCGGAACCAATAACTTTTGGGTTAAAGGTTCTGGTATGGTATTTTGAAATGAAAAGGAACCTGGAGAGGCTGGAAGCGGGCAAGGAAGGCATCAGGGTGGGAAAACTTTCCGGCGCCGTAGGGAATTACGCGAACATACCTCCCGAGATTGAGAAAATGGCCATGGACAAACTAAAACTGAAAAGGGCTGAGATAGCGAACCAGGTCATACAGCGAGACAGATATGCTTATCTCATGACCAATATGGCCATTGCAGCAGGCTCAATCGAAAAGATAGCCACCGAAATCAGGAACCTCCAGCATACGGAGATACTCGAGGTCGAAGAACCGTTCGCAAAAGGCCAGAAAGGTTCCTCGGCCATGCCGCATAAAAGGAACCCGGTAGTCTGCGAGCAGATTACGGGGCTGGCGCGCGTGATACGCAGCAACTCGATGGCGGCACTTGAGAACATATCACTTTGGCATGAGCGTGATATCTCACATTCTTCGGTTGAACGCATCATAGTCCCGGATACCTTTATACTGTTGGATTACATAATAAATAAAATAAACTGGGTACTGGAAGGCATGCAGGTATACCCGACAAATATGAAACGCAACCTGCATTACCTGAAAGGGGCCATTTTTTCACAGAGACTGTTGCTGGCACTGGTGCAGAAAGGGTTAAGCAGGGAGAAATCCTACGAAATAGTCCAGTCGAACGCGATGAGGGTATGGAAAGGCGAATCGCCTGACTTTATAACGGCGCTGCTGGCGGACCCGGATATAAAAAAACATTTCCAGGCAAAAGAACTGGATGACATTTTCGATGTAAATTATTACCTGAAATACGTGGACGAATTTTTTGAACGCGCGAAATAGGAGATTTTTCCCTGCCCTGCCGATTATTTAACAGGCCGCCGGCTCTGCTATATATCAGTTTATTTGTTTCCTGTATGTAAAGGCAGGGGATATAGTGTTGAAGACTGCCGCGAAATGCATTGAAAATAATGTTATGGATAGCGATTATACCGGAAGGCGGTACGGCAAGCGGGAGATAGTCATGCTATCCCCGATAAAGAGCTCGTAGAACGAAACTGCGGCAAAAAAATGTAGGTTATGGAACGGCACGTGGCAGGGGCCACCGTAAACCAATGACCATTTAAACGCGTCTAATAATCATATAGTATGTAAACACACTATAATAATTCAGGAGAAAACATGAAAAAAATACTTTTTGCGGGATTTTTGTTATCGTTATTTGCCGGACAGGTATTTGCGGGCCTTACCGCGGTACAGACAGAGGATACAAAGGTGTTTTATGACGGCCTT
>JAJFUW010000089.1 GCA_021372235.1 Spirochaetia bacterium | reverse complement strand
CCAGTTCGGCAGGGTACATCCCGTATTTCCTTAATAACTCACCAACCGGGGCTCCAGGAACCGCTGCCTCCTGGTATATCCTCCACTTTTCCTCCACGCCAGGCTTATTCCTTCCGTTCTTTTTAACATTTTCTTCCATTTCAGGCTATAACCCTAAAGTCAGCTATTACAATTTCCCCGTCTTGCTCAACCGCAAAAGCTATTTCAAAATATTTTCGTTCTTTATAATGGACCTGCCTGCGTCCGTCTTGTATATGGATTATGTTCACTATTTCATCGTTAATACTGTAATCCTTAAGCCTGGCAAGGTTTAAGACTGTCTCATTGAACCGTTTCCTATTCAACCCGGCGAGCCTTGGTATTTGGACCTGGCAGGCTCAATTATGGTTATATGTCTCACTTCTTCCGCCTTTTTATATTTTTACCATAACCTCCTGTAGGTTTTTCCATCAGCTGCAGGAAATCCTCGGCCGTGTTGGCTTTGCGCTCATCATAATTATCAAATGCTTTCTCAAAATCAAAAGCCTTTTTCCTGGCTGTCTCCAGTTTGATCTCGTGCAAAAGCGCATTTTCTACGAACTTACACGCCTTTATTCCCCTTTTCTCGCAGTACTTTGCAGCCTCATCCCTGATACCGCTGTCGATTTTTTACCGAATAGGTCACCACTTTTCCCATATGACGCCTCCAAATTGGTTTTCAGCAGAGTGTAGCGGATATAAAAACACAAAACAAGTATAAAAGTATACTTTTATACTTATCAATCACAATGCGATTTTCCCTTTTCAGCTGAACAGACTCGCCCTGAAAAGGCGCGACTACCGTGGATTTTGAATTAGGCAAAAGCTATAGGGCCTCATAGAATGGTACCTATATTAAAATAAAAAGGCGGGTGTAAAATCCCGCCTTTTTATTTTTGTCTTCTTTATTGCTCATAGCTTATTGTTTGCCCTTAGAGGGTGATGTACTTTACCTCTATTATGTCTTCCATGTTCCTAATTGAATCAATGACCGCTTTTGGCACTTCGTTGTCCACGGTCACGACCCCCAGCGCCACTTTTTCCGTCTTATGGCGGCCCAGCGTGAACGAAGCTATGTTGATGTTGTTCGCGCCCAGTACGGTCCCCATCCTGCCTATGACCCCGGGTTTGTCGTTGTTCTTGTAAACTATGATGTTCTTTTCCGGCGTTATCTCGACCTCGAACTTGTCGACCATGACTATCCTGGCTTCTTTGGTGACCGAGAGCGTTCCGAACACCGAATGTTTTTCCTTTTCGGTTTCTATGGTCACGCTGATCATGTTCGGGAAATCGGTCGCGATAGTTGTGGTCTTTTCAATGACCGCGATACCCCGTTCCTTTGCCAGCGGCAGGGCGTTAACAAAATTCACGCTGTCGCCCAATGCCGGCGATAGGAAGCCTTTTACGGCTCCGATGGTCAGGTATTTCATGTTAAATTTTGTAATGTCGCCGCTGTACTCGATCATAATGCTCTTAACGCTGCCGTCAATTATCTGGGCCGCGAATTTCCCGAGTTTGTCGTTCAGCGTCAGGTAAGGCTGCATCTCCTTCAGGGCTTCGGGGTCTACCGCGGGTATGTTGAGTGCGTTCCTTACCATGCCCCCGCGGACAGCCTCTATCACCTGCTCGACTATGACTTTGCCCACGTTTTCCTGTGCCTCGACGGTTGAAGCCCCGAGGTGCGGTGACAGGATGATGGAGTTCGGGTCGACCGTAAACAGGTCGGAATCAAAAGGCGGCTCATTGACGTAAGCATCAAGCGCCGCGCGTTTTACCTTGCCTGATTTCAGGGCGGCCGCAAGGTCTTTTTCGTTCACTATGCCCCCGCGCGCGCAGTTCACTATCATGACCCCGTCCTTCATCGTGGCTATTTCTTTTGAAGTTATCATATCCGTGGTTTCCTTATTTTTTGGCACATGAAACGTGATTATATCGGCTTTCTGTATCACTTCCGCAACCGTCATGATTTCAACGCCAATGGCGTCGGCCTTGTCCCTTGTTATGAACGGGTCATAGCCTATGAGCTTCATCCCGAACGCCGCCATCCTCCTGGCCACTTCGGTTCCTATCCTGCCCAGCCCGATTATTCCCAGTGTTTTGCCGTATAGTTCGACGCCTGTGAACTTGCTGCGTTCCCATTTTTTCGCCTTGAGCGAAGCGTCGGCCTGCGGGAGATTTCTGGCCATGCCCATGAGCAGGGTTATGGTCTGTTCCGCTGTTGATAGCGTGTTCGCATCCGGCGTGTTCATCACTATCACGCCTCTGGCTGTCGCAGCCGGCATGTCTACGTTGTCAACACCGACGCCGGCGCGGCCTATTACCTTCAGTTTTTTCACCTTTTCGAGCACCTTTGCGGTGACCTTTGATGCGCTTCTTATGATAAGCGCGTCATAATTCACCAGTTCTTCCGCAAGTTGCTCCTCGGTCATTCCGGTCTTAACCACGGCTTCAACGTCCTTTTCGTTCTTTAGCATTGCTATGGCGTCTTCACTCAATTTGTCGCTAACGAGTATCCTGTACATTGTCCGCTCCTTTTTGCCTCCGCCTTCAGGCGGAGGCTGCCGGTTTGTTGGTCCATCCCGCACTAAGTCCGGCTTCCGACATCCGGTGTGCCTTATTTATATTCCCTCATCAGGACTTCCATGGTCGTCTTCACGCCTTTGCCTATCTCTATGTCGGCTCCCATTTCCTTTAGTGCCATCTCTGCCGCGGCGACTCCCATGATGGGGTCGAATCTGTCCGTGTAGCCCAGTGTTCCTATCCTGAATATCAGGCCCTCCATCTTGCCCTGGCCGCCGGCCATGGATATGCCGTATTCATCGCGGACCTTTTTTATCAATATTTTTGTGTCTATCCCCTTTGGCGCGACCACCGAGGTCAGGACCACTGCGGGGTTTTCCTTTGCAAACAGTTCGAGTCCGAGCGCCTTCATGCCTTCGCGGACCGCTTTTGAGAGTATGGCGTGGCGTTCCCAAATTTTCTCATTGGTTTCTTCTTTTATCATGCGCAGCGCTACAGCCTGCTGCATGATAAGCGATACGGCAGATGTCCACGGAGTGTCGGGCATCTTGTCCTTTGTCAGGGCTTTCTCCGCCCTCTTCAGGTCAAAATAGAACCTCGGTGTCTTGCAGGCCTCGACTACTTTCCACGCCTTTTCGCTGCAGGAAACGTACGCCAATCCCGGAGGAATCATGAGACCTTTCTGCGAACCCACGACCGTGACGTCCACACCCCATTTATCCATATAGAAAGGCTGGGCGCCTATGCCCGAGATGCCGTCCACTACGAGCACCGCCTTGTGGCCGGCTGTCAGTTTGGCAATGGCCTCTATGTCGTTATAAACTCCTGTTGAGGTCTCATTCAACTGGACAAAAACCGCGACAGCGTCAGGGTTCTCATCGAGCGCTTTTTTGATGTCAGCGGGTTTTAGAGCGTATCCCCACTCCGCCGCTATCTTTATCATATTGGCGCCGTATACCTTGCCGAGGTTTTCCCACCTGTCGCCGAACGCTCCGATGGATCCCACTATTATCTTGTCGCCCGCGTTGACCAGGTTTGACATGGCCGTCTCCATGGCGCCGGTTCCCGATGACGCCATGATATAAACGTTGCGCGTGGTGCCCAGGACGTATTTCATCCCGTCCAGCACTTCGGCCAGAATCTTACGGAACTGGGGGGTCCTGTGGTGCATTACGGGTTTCGCCGCTTCTACGAGTACGTCTGGTGGTACTTCGGTGGGTCCGGGTGCCATGATGTATTTTTTCTTCATTTGTAACCTCCTTGAAGGATTTGTTTGTGATTTAATTCACTTGCTTGTAAAAAGTTATAACAAATTATGATAAAACAGTCAAGCAAAATTTTAACCTGATAACACATTTCTTTGTGAAAATTTTCACCTATAATAACAAGATAAAACCCCGAATTTAACCGGGGTTTTATTTTGTTATTATATTTTTTTCTTGTCTTCTATTATTTTCTTCCTCATCTCAACCTTCTCGAATATCTCTTCAACCTTTTCTATCAGCCTCGCCGGCGAGAAAGGCTTCACCACGTACGCATCAGCGCCTGACTTAAAGCCCTTTTCGATGTCAGTTATCTGGCCCTTTGCCGTTAGCAGTATGACAGGTATGCCTGAAGTCAGTTTGTCACGTTTGATATTTCTGCACGCTTCAAGGCCGTCCATCTCGGGCATCATCACGTCGAGGATGATCAGGTCAGGCATTACTTTTTGCGCCACCTTTATGGCTTCGGCGCCATTGGACGCCGTGTGCACGCTGTAAGCCTCCGACAACGTATCCTGCAATGCTGCTAATATAAACGGCTCGTCATCGGCTACCACTACTTTTTTCCTTTCAGACATATTACCCTCCTCTTAAACCTGTGGTTTTACTTTTGGTATATAGAAAATGAACTCGCTGCCTTTGTTTAACTCGCTTTTCAGGGCCACACCCCCGTTATGCAGTTCAAGTATGTATTTTACAATCGGGAGCCCTATCCCTGTTCCGCCTATCTTTTTTACCTTTTCGCTTTCCACCCTGTAGAACTTTTCAAAGATGCGTTCCAGGTCTTCCGGGGCAACCCCGAGCCCCTGGTCCCTGACGCTGACATTGACGTTTTTCTCGTCAAACCAGCATTTTATAGTTATTTCTCCCCCGTCAGGCGAGTATTTTACCGCATTTGAAAGAAGGTTACTCATTACCTGTATTATCTTATTGCGGTCTACCATTATTATCTCACTTTTTTCAGGGAGTGTCAAAATAATTTTATGTTTTACCGAGGAACTCCTAAAAGTCTCGTGTACAACGGTTAAAAGTTCGTTAAAATCGACAGGTTCCAGCGTGAGCGACAGCCCCTTGCCTGACTCTATCCTGGAGAGGTCCAACAGGTCCCCGATGAGCGAGCCCAGGCGCTGGGTTTCCTTGTTTATGATATTGGCGTACTTTTTGACCTTTGGGGTGTCCACGTCCCGGACCAGCATGAGTTCGCTGTAGGCCTGTATGGGTGTGAGCGGCGTACGCAGTTCGTGGGAAACCATGTTCAAAAATTCCGATTTCATCTTGTCCAGTTCCTTTATCTCCGTGATATCCCTGAAAACCGAGACGCAGCCTGCGGCAGAGTTGTCCTCGTCTATGATGGGTGCGAACACGGCCGCGAATATGTGTTCCTTGTTGCCCATCTGGAACTTCACCTCGGTCTTTGATATGTTTTTCTGGTCGAGGACCATGGCGAAATTTAATATGATTTCCTGCATCTGTATGACGGTCTCCAGTTGCCTGCCCAGGTATGATTCCGCCCCGGATTTGAATATCCGCTCGGCCACCCTGTTTATCATGACTATTTTTTTGTCCTTGTCCACGGCTATGACCGCGTCTTCCATGGACTGTACGGTCGATTCCACCCTCTTTTTTTCTATGCTCAGGTTCACCATGGCTTCCTTCAGGTTCTTGTTCAGCTGTTCGGCGCGCTCCTCGAGGTGTTCGTACAGGTTGGCATTCTCTATGGCTATGGCCGCCTGCGAGGCAAGCGCTTCGAGGAATTTTATCTCGTGTTTTGAAAAACTGCCGCCGCTTATCTTGTTCAATACCTGTACGACCCCTATCGTCTGATTACGGACTTTCAACGGCACGCATATGACGGAACGGGTTATGAATTTGGTTTTTTCGTCCACCCTGCGCGCGAAACGCGGGTCCTTTGAGGCATCCGGCACCAGCAACGATTCACCGGTATATGCCACCCAGCCCGCTATGCCCTCGCCCATTTTCAGGCGCATCTGTTTGACCTCTTCCTCTTTGGGCCCGGTGGCCATCTCAAAATAGAGTTCGTTACGCTCGTTGTCTATCAAATAAATCGAGGAAGCCTCGGCCAGCATGACCTTTTCCGCGGACTGCATGATTATGCGCAGGAGCTGTTCCAGGTTACGGGTGGAGTTTATGATGATGGACGCTTCCATGAGTGCCGACATTTTCTGTATTTCCTCTTCCTTTTCCCTGTTGGCCATCTGGGTTATGTATTCCTGCACGGATAGTTCGATAACAATGTTGAAAAGGTCCACGATGAGGTCCGCTATGTTTATGAGTTTTTCTTCCGGGAATGTCTGCAGGTTTATGTATGCGTCATACAGGTCGTCGTATTGAACCCCTGCCGCGGCCGCGAGGCTTTTTAACATCTGCGTATCCTCGCGTTTGGCCTTGATCCCGACAAATATAAAAAATTTTTTGCCGTAGAAATAGGTGGAGGCTATGTAGTATTCGCACCCCGCATAGAGCGTGGCAAAACGCGCCTCCCTGTCAATTTTGGAAACGTCCACCTCGGTGAGTTTCCTGCCGGGTTCCGTTGATGTGAGTACCCTGAAAAAATCGGAAAAGTTTGATTCGTGGGTGTTTATCTTGCCGTCTTCGCTGACGACTTTGATGGCAATGCCGAGGTCCTTTGCAAATTTATACTGGATGCCTTCCCATACCCTGATGTTAAAGAGTTTGGAGGAGTCTATAGTAGTCAGTTTTGAAAGCTTTTCCTCTGCCATTAAATCCCCCGGCGCATTGAGCCGATTTTTGCGTTATGATTGCGCGAGCCGCCCGGTTAAGGGCGGCTATATGGAACTATTTCTTTTTTGCTTTTTTTACTTTCGCTTTCTTTACCGAACCGGCTTTCGTGCTGCATCCGCATCCGCATGACATCGTAAAATCACCCCTTTCATTGATATTCTATGGTTCTCTGTTGTGTTCTGCCTTGGTCTTTTTCTGCTGAACAACTATATTTATATAACAAAACAGGTGAATTTACAAGCTGTTTTGGAGTGTGCCTCAGGCGGCCTTTGTGAAGACGCGGCTCGCCTGCCCGACACAGCCTGCAGTACAGGCGTAGTCTGGCCCGCGTCTCAAGACCTCTTTTATCCTTATTTCATCTCTTTTAAAATATCGATCATTCCAAACAAACCTGTTTTCTTCACGTTTTGTGTTAAGTATGCCATTTGGGGGTCGTCTTCGAGTGTTACCACATGTGCCGTGGACCAGACCATTTTTTTGTTTTTTGCCGTTACCATCTCTATATTCCTGGCTGCTTCCCCGCCTATGTTAATACCCGACTTGAACTCAAACAGGTGAAATTTCCCCCTATCCTCAACCATCAGGTCTATTTCAGGGCCCTT
Organism: Spirochaetia bacterium; assembly: GCA_021372235.1. GTDB lineage: Bacteria > Oederibacteriota > PGYV01 > PGYV01 > Palsa-1178 > JAJFUW01. The sequence goes on along the minus strand of JAJFUW010000089.1, from coordinate 5,078 downwards.
GTCAGCCCTGTAAAAATGCATGCCTCCGGGATTTATGGAGGAATTGATCAGTTGTTTCCTGGCCTCTGAGATACAGTAGTTTTCAAAGATTTGGCCGGCCATTGAATGCGTATAAATCTCATCCGCGGTCCTTATGTTATTTACCCTGCAGACGAGCCCTGTGTCATAAAAATACACCTTGGGTTTTTTCACCAGCCTTGTCCTCACATTGGCATGGTATGGGTAAAGAAAAAAAATGATACCGCTTGCCTCAAGAATTGACAGCCATCTTTTGACAGTGTTGGCGGATACGCCACAGTCGTTTGACAATGTCGACATGTTCAGGATCTGCCCGGGCCTGGACGCAAGTATGCGCATGAATTTATCGTACGTATCAAAATTCCCCACGTTATACAGGCTGCGTACGTCCCTGTCTATATAGGTGGTCAGGTAGCTTTCATACCATCCCGGGATATCAATATCTTTGTCAACAACGGGATCGGGGTATGTCCCCCTGATGCATGCGGCCTCAAAAAGAAGGCGCGTTGAATTTACGCCTGTAAAACGCGCGGTTTCCTCCGCACAAAGCGTATTCATGTGTAAAACACCTATGCGGCCCGCAAGGGATTCGGTAAAGTTTTTCATCAGCAGGAAATTCTGGGAGCCGGTAATAACAAACCTTCCATTTATTTTGCGGCCGGCAAAACGGGCTTCGTCGATCTCGATTTTTAAATACGACATCACTTCCGGCGCGTATTGAAGTTCGTCAATTATGACCTTTTCAGGCAACTTTTCTACAAATAGGGCCGGATCGTTTATTGCCATGACCCTCTGCTTGGTGTCATCAAGGGACACATAGGCATATTCCTTCCCGAGTATGGAACGCAAGGCGGTTGTTTTCCCGCATTGCCGCGGTCCTGTGAGCGATACGGCTGGAAAACTGCCGATATACTGTTTGATACGTGTTTCTATGTTCCTGTGTATGTAATTTTTCATGTTTTAATGATATATTATTATGTCTTAATTGTCAATTCGCAAATTCACTTTTATAAAGTGGAATTGCGAATATATTGTTTTTTATCATAAAAACATGGTGTTTATTCGTGGGATGTCTAATGTCGAGGCACGGTCTTGGGTTGCTTTTTCCTGTTTAGAAGCAAGATTGCTTCGTCGGCAAAGTACTTAATACGCCTCCTCGCAATGACACCTTAAAACTGTAAATGCAATTCTTAACTACCACAGCTAAGCACTTTTATGCTCCTGCCCCTGCCTAACTACCTCCACTGCGCACACTTTTGCCTTCTGCACCGATGAGACGAACCTCACCTGCACCGTGCCGTCTTTCGGCTCTATATCATTAAACGTCAGGTCCACAGCCTTTGCGAAGCCGTCCGCTTCTTTCAATATTTCGAAGTTTTCTTTAACCTTAACACCGTTGATAAAGATGTCAAATATCCTCTGCCCCGGTTCCGCCAGATATACCTCCGCGAACTTGAGTGTTACAGTGTATTTACCCGGCAGAACCGGCAGGTTATATGCAAAATCCCCTTCCCAGCGCTCGGTCACGTAGAGTTGTGCGTCGCTTTTTGCCTTGATTATCCTGGCCGTTGACGTGGCCTGGCCTCCCTCGAAACCAATATCGGCTGACCAGAGGTTGCCGGTGCTGTCCTTATATTCGTTCCCGCCGGCGTTGATGCGCCATATATCAGAGACTTTTATCGGTTCCGGGGTTGCATCCTTTACGCGCACAAGTGCGGCTCCGTGCGATGGGAGGCCTGTTCCATAGCCAACGTCAAACACCCCCAGGTCCCTGTGCGCCCACAGGTCGCGCACCTTCATCTTTTCCCCTCCAAACCCCAAATCCTTCCATTCCACTGCCACGGTTGCCGACTTTGGCCCGCGGTTAAAAAGGCATATTGCCCACGACCCGTCCGCCATTGGCTTGGCCCAAACCTCGCGGCCGTTACCGTGATCCTTTATTCGCGTCCCCTGTTTGCCCATGGGGTCCTGATCCACCTCTATAGCCTCACGGTTCATGAGTATGTCCTTGAACTCTGGCTCCATCGCCAGCAGGTTGTTTCCCGCCAACAGCGGTGCGGAGAGAATGCACCACAGGCTGAAATGGGCGCGCGACTCTTCCAATGTCAGCCCGCTGTTTCCCACCTGCAGCATATCAGGGTCGTTCCATCCGCCCGGGCCGTTGTATTGTTCTATACCTATCTGTTTGTCCAGTACCTGCAGCATGCCGAGCCCGCCCCAGTCGAGCCGGCAATCCCACGCCGATACAAAATCACCGGTCGTGCGCCACAGCCCGCCGATGCCTCTGCCCCAGAGCCATGGCCTGTCCACACCCCAGTTGCAAATGGAAAGCACCATTGGCCGGCCGCATGCGTCAATGGCATCCCGGAATATCTTATATTGAGTTTTAGAATCAAGCCCCTCTGTAAAGCACCAGTCAACCTTAACGTAATCAACACCCCATGACGCGTAAGTATCTATGTCGAGTTTCTCATATCCCTTACTGCCCGGCCTCTTGCCGCAGGTCTGTGTGCCCGCGCATGTATATATGCCGTACTTTAGCCCGCGGGAATGGATATAGTCGCCGAGCGCCTTCATGCCGGAAGGGAACTCCTTTTTGTCGGGCTGTATGACGCCTTTTTTATCGCGGCTTACCTGCCAGCCATCGTCAAGGTTCAGGTAGACATAACCGGCGTCGCGCATACCGGAGGATACCATGAAATCAGCGATGCGTTTTATGGACTTTTCGTTTATCCCCAGGTTAAATGAGTTCCAGCTGTTCCAGCCCATGGGCGGGGTTGCCGGAATATCTTTTTCCGTTTGTTTCTTTCTGCCAAAGAAACCGCTTTCTGTGTGTGTCATATTCATTCTCCGCATAATGGTATTATGTTGCTTTTTAGATTATTAACTGAAAGGAACTGCTTGCAGGGGGAAAATGGTGGGCGCGAAAGGATTCGAACCTTCTACTTCCATCGTGTGAGGATGGCACTCTAACCAAATGAGTTACGCGCCCACAAAGTGCAACTGAAAATTTAAAGCTGAAAATTGAATACCTGAGCCTTGAAACACAATAAATTTTACAACCTATTCAGGCAAAGTGCAACCATTTTTTAGAGCCACAGCCCTGAGCCGGCCACGGGTACCGGCTCTACGGTTTGTTACGCATTCTGCAAGCATCCGCTCTACGGTGGTTTTTGGATGTGTCACCCTTGAACCGGTCGGACCGTGCACCTTCGACATGCTCAGGTTTCAAGTGCTGTCTTTGTAGCCGCGCCTGGACGATGTTAAATACCGCGGGTACATAGGCCAAAGACACAACACCCCCCGGACAGCGTGGGAGCGCCGGCCCCTACAAATTGCGGTTCCCTTTTGGACCTGGAACTTGGAACCGCCTTTTGGACCTTGTACCCCGAACCATTTTTTACTCGGAGAGCCTCACCAGCATCCCGCTTTGCTTTGCCTTCACGCAGGCCACCTCTATCAGGTACAACAACACTCCTATATACAGAACGGACAGGCCGAACCCCTTTAGCAGCGGGTGCGTGAAGTTCAATGCAAACCCGTACCCTGTCCTGAAATACTCCAAAAAGTACGTCAACGGTATGAACTGCGCCACATCCGCAAAGAACTTCGGCAGGTACGTTACCGGATAGTAGATGCCGCACAACAGCATCATGAGAGTCGATATCATCCACGCTATTATGTCGATACGCTGGCCGAACATCAGGATAAAGAATATAACCGCCATGCCCGATATCATCGCCGTCATGTAAACGCCTGTCATGGAGACCAAAAAGACCGGTATTGACGGCAGTTTGAATTTAAACACTATCACGCTGAGCAACGCCAGTAATGCGAATGTTATCACGCCCAGGAGCGTCCCTACCAGCCACGAGCCCAGGATGTATTCTATGTTCTTGACCGGCGCTATGAATGTCTGCTTCACGCTCTTTGACCACACATCGTACAGAAACCCGAAAGCCACGTCCAGCTGCGATGTCTGCAGCACGCCCGCCACAATGGCGCCGGTAAGCAAAAACGAATTCAATTGCGCGTCCAGTTTCAGGAACCCCGCCATCAGCCCCACCGAAAATATGCCTATGGTGGGCCAGAACAGCATCTCCGCGAACGTAGCGAAGTTCCTCACCGCAAATATATAGTTCCTGTAGGCAAATGCCAGTATCCTAATCAGCGTTGATTTCAAGGAATGCCTCCTCCATATCATGCGCGGCCGTCATGTGCTTTATCTCTTCCTTGGTCCCCAGCGCCGCCACCCTGCCGTCTTTAATGAACGCCACCCTGCCGCACAGTTCCTCCGCCTCGCGCATGTAGTGTGTGGTCAGCAGTATGGTCATTTTACGCTCGGCATGCAGTTGTTTTATGATGGCGCGTATCTTGAGCGATATGTTCGGGTCCATCCCGGTTGTGGGCTCGTCCAGCAGGAGCAGTTTCGGGTCGTTCAAGAGCGCCTTTGCGATCGACATCCTCTGTTTTGTGCCGGTGGAGAGTTCGTCAAACCTGGTGTCTTTGTATTTCTGCAGGCCCAGGAGTTCTATAAGCGAGTCAGCCTTCATATCCAGTTTTTTTCCTATCATACCGTAGAGCATGCCGTAAAACACCAGCATTTCCTTTATCGTCAAAGCCCACGGGTAGTTCGGGTTGCCTGACGACATGTTCATCATGTTGCGTACCTCGTGCGAGAACATGCCGCACGTCTCCATGCCTGCAATCTTTACGCACCCGGCGTCGGGATATAACAACCCCATTATGACATTCATAAGCGTGGTTTTTCCAGCGCCGTTGGGCCCGAGTATGCCGAACAGTTCGCCTTCCATTACGGAAAGATCTATGCCGTTTAATGCGTTGCTCACGCGTGAGCCGAACACTCCGCTTCTATACGCCTTTTTTATGCCGCTGACCTGAATCATCGGATCTGTCATTTGCTGTTTTCCTTTCTGCTTAAGCCGGCTTTAACCCGCCCCTGCAAGAGCTTTTAAAACCTGCCACGCAGGGCAGGCCTGCCCCTGCCGGTAGCATTTTATTAATTCCAAAACCAAAATGCAACCACAAGATGCCCGGCG
>JAJFUW010000075.1 GCA_021372235.1 Spirochaetia bacterium | reverse complement strand
CAAGGACACCATTATATCCAGTGCGGCAAAAAACATTGGCACGGGTAAGGGGTTTGCCATACAGGAGGTGCTGGACCAGTTCGGCGCGCTTATAGGCCCGCTGATATTCGCGGGCTATTTTGCACTGACGGGAGGCGGCACTAAGGGGGCGGTGGATTACCGCCATGCGTACGGACTTTTCTGGATACCTTACGCGCTCGTGATGATATTTGTAATCATTGCCTATTTGAAATTTCCGGACCCGACAAAACTTGAGCCGCTGAAGAAGCCAAACGAACCTGACAAAATAACAAAACTTTTCTGGGTGTATAATATTTTTTCATTTGCCACCGTGCTGGGTTTCGTGAACTACGCGCTGATGGGGTTCCATTTCAAGTCAAACAACATCGTCTCCGACACCATGATACCAATACTCTACGCCGTTGCCATGATAACGGACGCATTCTCGGCTGTGGTTATGGGACACTGGTATGATGCGCTGAAGAAAAAAACCGGTCATCATGCGGGCGGGCTGCTGACGCTCGCGTCTATACCGGTAATGTCGGCCCTGATACCATTTTTGGCCTTTACAAACAACGCATGGCTGGCTTTTACCTCGGCCATACTGTGGGGCGTGGTAATGGGCGCGCATGAGACCGTGATGAAAGCGGGCATTGCTGACACCACGCCGATGAAGAAAAGGGGGACCGGATACGGGATATTTAATTTTAACTACGGGCTGGCAATGCTGGCAGGCGGCTGGCTTGCTGGCATGATTTATGAAGTGTCGCTTCCGGCCCTGTGCTGGGGCATAGCCGGGGTACAGGTTATCGCATTTTGTTTATTTCTGTACCTCGAAAAAGAGATTAAAACTGCCGGAACTGCAATTAATAATTAACGGTGAATTGTTAGTTATTATTTAGGGAGAATTGCATGGTAATAATAACCTCTCACTTAAACGCGGATTTTGACGCCTTTGCGTCCATGGTTGCGGCGTCAAAACTATATAAGGACCCGGTACTTTACGTTCCCGGCGGATTCTCTGCCTCCATGCGCAGGTTTTACACTTTTTACAAACACATATTTCCGATAGAAAAGCACCTGAAAAAATTGGATGTGACCTCCATAGTCGCAGTCGACGCCGGCCTGGCCAATATAGACCCGCAGTTGGAACGACTGGCTTTGTCAGGGATAAAGACCGAAATTTTTGACCACCATCCCCATAAAATTGCGGCAGACCAAAAGAACATATCGTTCAATGAGGTAAAATACGGTGCATGTACCACCTATTTTGTCGAGAGGCTCCTGGCGCAAAAAGCCGATATATCCAATGAGGAGGCGATGCTATACCTGCTGGGCATAGCCTCCGATACCGGTTCTTTTACTTTTTTAACCACAAAACCGCAGGACGTCAGGGCGTCGGCTTCCCTCATGGAGCGGGGCATTAACATGAAACTTTATAATGATTTTTTGAAAAACCGAATGGACGCCGACGCGCCGGGGCTTTTTAATGCGCTTATGAACAATTCAAAAATTACAAGCGTGTCAGGCTGCAGGGTAATGACCGGCGGTGCTGACCTTGAACATCACATCCGGCAACTTCCGGACATAGTGAGGGAGCAATCAGCGGCATGGAAAATGCTTCGGAGTACTGCCGGGTCGGCGCCGCGGGCCAAAACAGTTGCTGATATCATGTCATCGCCTGTACGCGCCATAGAACCCCAAATCAGGATGGATGCCGCGTATAAGATATGCATCAGGCTCAATAATAACGGCCTGCCCATAGTAAAGAAAAACAGGCTTATAGGGTTTATAACGCGCGCGGACATTGAAAAGGGTATACACCATAAAATGGGGGCAATACCCGTCGCGGGATTCATGACCACAAAGGTCTTAACCACAACCCCTGAAACACAGGTATTCGAGGCGCGGGCTATAATGGAAAAAAACAACATCGGACATCTGCCGGTGGTCCATAACAACAGGTTGGTCGGTATGGTGACCGGGAACGATATTTTAAACCGCGTCTACGGCGGCGCCAACAAAAAAAATACCATGGTATTCACTGAAAATCGTTTAAACGTCTCCGGACTCATCAAAAAGAGGATGAGCCCCGAAACGCTCGCATTGGTAAGGCGGATAGGGGAATACGCGGACAAAAAACACATGCCCGCGTATCTGGTCGGAGGTATGGTCCGCGACATGTTTCTGAACGTAAAGGACCTGGACATAGATATCACTGTCGAAGGCGACGGCATGGAGTTCGCCAGGAGTCTGGCGGACAACCTCGGCGCCGCGTACAAGGGGTTTGACCGGTTCAAAACAGGCAAGATATTCATGAAAAACGGCATCCGCATAGATGTGGCCAGCGCCCGCAGCGAGTTTTACGAGTTCCCGGCCGCACTGCCTTCCATCAGGTTCACACCCGTCAGGTATGACCTGTACCGCCGAGATTTTACGATAAACGCCATGGCGATACGGATAAATAAAAAAGGATTCGGGAGTTTTATCGATTATTTTAACGGCAGACGGGATCTGGGCCACGGTATCATAAGAACGCTCTATAATATGAGTTTTATAGACGATCCGACCAGGATACTGCGCGCTGTCAGATTTGAGACGAGGTACGGGTTCACTATCGAAGAAAACACGTTGAGGTTTATAAAAGAGACTTTAAAACACGACATATTTGAGAACCTCCCGGGCGAGCGCTTAAAAGAGGAACTTTTTATGATCTTTAACGAGCCCAAGCCATTCAAGGCCATCAGACGGCTCGGGGAGTTGGGAGTGCTGGACAGGATAAGCGGGGGGATAACAGTTAACTGCAACACGGAGGCTCTCTTTGAAAAAATAGGCAGGGAGGAAGCCATGATAAAGGATTATGGGGCAGACAGAAACCTGCTATATTTCATGGCCATGCTGGGTAATGTTCCGGCATATAAGGCGCGCGCAGCAGCGGAAAAATTAAAACTCTCAAACGAAGGAAAAATAGCTGTAAGCCAGGCCGGGGAACTGCAGGCCTTAACCGGCCGGGTGTCACGGTCGGTTGCAGCAGGCAGGAGCCGGATATATTTTTTCCTGAAAAAATACGGAACGGAAGCGTTAATATACATGATGCTGGCGCTAAAGGACAAAAACAGAGCGGCCGGGATAAAACAGTTCCTTGATGAACTCAGGCATGTTAAGATTGATATAAGCGGCAGGGACCTGGCGGCCATGGGTATTGAGGAAGGTCCCGAGTATTCCGGTATATTGACCTCTGTCATGAAAGCAAAACTGGACGGCAAAGCATCCACCAGGGAAGCACAGTTAAGATTGGCTGCAAGTATCAGGACAAAAAATGAAAGATCAAAAGCCGAAATAAAAGGCGCGGGCAGACAAAACCGTATAAAATAAAAGGAGGGCTGTATGGAATTATTTGAAGCAATACACGGACGGCGCAGTATAAGGAAATACAAAAAAGAGCCTTTGGCAAAAGAGGTCATGGAAAAGATAGTGGAGGCGGGACGTTGGGCAGCCAGCGCGCGCGGCGAGTATCCGTGGCGTTTTGTGGTGATCACAGAGCCCGGGAGACTGAAAGAACTGGCGGGTATCGTGGGTAACAACGGCCGTTTCATAGCGGATGCCGGAGCGGCGATAATAGTAACGACGACAGACTCAAAATATTACATAGAGGACGGCTGCGCCGCGGCGCAGAATATCCTGCTCGCGGCTTATGGGCTGGGTGTGGGCACGTGCTGGGTGGCAGGGGATAAGAAGGATTACGCGGAGGCGGTATTGCGTTTCGCGGGATCAAACCCGAAGAACAAACTCATATGTATCATATCTTGCGGCATTCCGGACGAAAAGCCGGCAAAGGAAAAGCCGCCGCTTGCCGAGGTCATGTTTTGGGAAAAAATAGTGCAATAAATAATTGGTCCAAAACGAGAACAGACGGGGAACATAGCCGACAAAAAACCGTTTTTTATTTGGAATTTGTGATTGATTCGGGTTTATCTGAGTATGCTCCGAGCCTCAACCTCAGGAAAAAAGTATTGACATAAAAGGGTATTTATTATAATATCTAACGTCCTGATGCCATAGCGTTGGTTAAGGATATTTTTTATTTATTTTATTACAGTATTGGAGGATTTTTAGGAAATGAGCACAACACTGACAAGGATTGAAGACGTACACAGAAAGTGGTACATTATTGACGCCGAGGACAAGGTCCTCGGAAGGATTGCCACAAAGGCCGCTGACATTATCAGGGGCAAGAACAAGGCGACTTATACTCCAAACGTGGATACCGGTGATTTTGTCATCATCATCAACGCGGACAAGGTAAAGTTGACAGGGAAAAAAGCGGACAAGAAAATATACCGTTCGCACACGCTTTATCCGGGCGGCCTGAAGGAAGCAACGTTCAAACAACTCATGGCCGATGATTCGACAAAGGTAATAACCATGGCCGTACAGGGCATGGTTCCAAAGACCAAACTCGGGGATAAAATTATGAGGAAACTTCGCGTTTTCAAAGGCAGTGAGCACACGCACGTATCACAGAAACCCATCGTGGTAAAGTAAACAAGGAGGAAATACATTGAGCACCACTAAATACGGAACAGGCAGGAGAAAGACATCAATAGCCAGAGTCTGGGTAAAACCCGGCACGGGCAAAGTGATAATAAAAGGGAAACCGGTCAGGGAATATTTTGAGCGCTCACTGCACGTGGACCAGGTGCTGGCACCGCTTTCGGCGATTTCAGGGCTGACAAAATATGACGTTGAAGCAACAGCGCAGGGCGGCGGTAAGACAGGCCAGGCAGGCGCGATACGTATGGGTATAGCAAGGGCTCTGGCGCAGATAGATGAAAGCATGCACACAACCCTTTCAAAGGGCGGATTTTTAACCAGGGATTCGAGAATGGTCGAGAGGAAGAAATACGGCAGAAAAAAAGCAAGAAGGAGTTTCCAGTTCAGCAAACGTTAGTGATTCGGAGTTCGGGGCCCGGAATTTGGAGTTGCCCCGGGCCGATTGGATACA
>JAJFUW010000158.1 GCA_021372235.1 Spirochaetia bacterium | reverse complement strand
TTAAATAAAGAACTGCCATCCTGACAGCCACCCCGTTCGTTACCTGTTCCTCTATCACGGACTGCGGGCCGTCGGCCACGTTCGGTGATATCTCTATGCCGCGGTTCATCGGACCCGGGTGCATCACAAGACAGTCGCTTTTGGCTAACCTCAGTTTCGTTGTATTTACGCCGAAAAGCATCGCATATTCCCTGATTGTCGGGAATAGATGTTTTTTCATGCGTTCCAGCTGGATACGCAGGATGTTAATCACATCCGCGCCTTTTATGCCCTTTTCAAGGTCGTTATAGACCTCAACCCCGAGTTCCTCTATGTCACTCGGTATGAGGGTAGGCGGTCCGATCACGCGGACTTTCGCGCCCATCTTTTTTAAGCCCCATATGTTGGACCGTGCCACGCGCGAGTGCGCTATGTCGCCGACGAGTGCCACGGTCAAGCCCTCAATCTTTTTCTTTTTGTCCATTATCGTGAACATGTCGAGCAGCCCCTGCGTGGGATGCTCGTGCATACCGTCGCCCGCGTTCACGACGCGCGAAGTAATGTTTTTGGTCAGCATGAGCGGCACGCCGGATACGCTGTGCCTGATGACCACCATGTCTATCTGCATGGCTTCTATGGTGCGTATCGTGTCGATAAGCGTCTCCCCTTTTGCCACCGAGGAGGTGGATATCGCAAGGTTCAGTACATCGGCAGAGAGACGTTTTGCGGCTATCTCAAACGACGTTCTGGTCCTTGTCGAATTTTCAAAAAAGAAGTTTGCAACAGTCTTTCCTTTTAAAACCGGCACTTTTTTAACCTGACGTTCGTTCACCTCTTTGAATGTCTTCGCAAGCGTCAATATTTCGGTTATCTGCTCCGCGGAGACGTCCTGGAGGGCTATCAGATGGTTCAGTGGCATCTCAAACCTCCTTTTCGGCGAGCAGAACTTTTTCCTCGCCATCCGACGCTTCAAGCTTTAAAATAATCATTTCATTTTTATTGGTGGGCACGTTCTTGCCGACATAGTTTGCCTGTATGGGGAGTTCACGGTGTCCGCGGTCTATTAAAACCGCAAGCTGGATGGTCTTTGGCCTGCCGTAATCTATTACCACATCCATGGCCGCCCTTGCTGAACGGCCGGTATATAGCACGTCATCGACCAGAATTATGTCTTTATCATCAACTGACACGGGAAGTTCGGTGGATTTGACGAGGGCTTTTGTTACCCTGTCATAGTCGTCGCGGTAAAGTGTTATATCAACGGCCCCGATTGGGACCTTTATCCGCTCTATCTCGTTTATTTTGTCGGCGATGCGCATGGCGAGGACATCCCCGCGCGAGCGGATACCGATTATGTAGATGTTTTTAGCGCCCTTGTTCTTTTCAATAATTTCATGTGCAATGCGGGTCAGGGCCCTTTCAATGGAAGGTTTATCGAGAATCTCATTTTTGATCTTTAGCTGTTTATCCAATTTTGCCTCCTGTTGTGGCAGGCGGGGCTCAGGCGCACACTATGGCAGGAGGAGGCAAATCCGCCTTTGCTTGTGCTTTGGCGGATGATTTTTACGGTAACCCCGTAAAAATCAAAAAAGCCCTCTTATGCCATGCGTCCGCAGTAAGAAGGCATTAAATTGCAGTGCTCCTTACCAGCCTCGCAGGGCCAGTTTAAAGGATTGCGTGTTTCTATAACAACAATAAGATACAACCTAAAATAAATAAAGTCAACAAAATTTTATTTCGTATTTATACGCTCTTTGGGCCTTGGGCCCGTTTTTACCGTTCTATAAAAACCTTCGTCATCACATCCCCGCGCCTGATCTCATGGACCACGTCAATGCCTTCTGTAACCTGCCCGAATACCGTGTATTCGCCGTCCAGGCCGGGCTGGTCGGCGAGGCATATGTAGAACTGGCTTCCTGCGGAATCAGGATCCCGGGAACGCGCCATCGCAACTGTGCCCTCCAGGTGAGGATTGCCGTTGAACTCGGCCTTAATATTGTATCCGGGCCCGCCCGTTCCGATCCCCTGAGGGCATCCTCCCTGTATAACAAACCCGGGCACGACCCTGTGGAAAACAAGCCCGTTATAAAACCCTTTTTCCGCCAGTTTGATAAAGTTTGCGCATGTATTTGGGGCGTCATTACTGAAAAATGTGAATTTGATGGTGCCTTTTTCCGTTTCTATAACAGCGGCCGTTCCTTTATCATTTCCCGATTTTATACCCGTTTTTTTTACCTCTTTTTTCTTTTCCATTGTATCCTCCAAATATTTTTATGCCGGACTTGAGCCTCGGGACCATGCCGGCGTTCCGGAAGGTCCGCCTGCAATTTACTGTTTTTTCCGGCTATTTTATTACCAGGCTCCGTATTATGACCTCTACCCTGCGATTTTTCGCACGGTTCTCAGGGGTGTCGTTCGGGGCAATAGGGTATGAATCCCCGTGTCCCTCGGTTACAATCCGTCCCTCTTCGATGCCCATAAAATTGACCATAAAAAACTTTACCGCATCAGCACGCTTTTTGGCCAGGTCCCTGTTGTCCGCATACTTATGCCCCGATGGCGGGATATCGTCAGTATGGCCTGCAACTATCAGTTTTGTCCCCGGGTACTGTGCTATGACGTTTTTCATCTCCTTCACGGACTGGTACGCCCCGACTTTTACATCAGCCTCGCCCGGATCAAAAAGTGCGTCAGAGGAAAATATTATCCTGATTTCCTTTACAAGCAGGAGCCTTTTGACAGGCGGGGTCACGCCTTTGTTCCCGAAGTTGTCATAAGCAATAAAACTGTAATAGTATTCTCTGTTGGTCTTTGCGTAGCTCCCGTCCATGCCTTTGCCGTTCCAGGTGACCGAGAGCGGCGGCGTACCGCGCCCGGATTGCGTGAAATATACCTTTTTCCCCTCATCCCATATCACAAACTGCCATCTATCCAGTTTATTTTTATCCTTTGCAAAAAAAGTAAAGGTCACGGGCACGAGCAACGCGTCCTCTTTTCCCGGCACCTTATATACTGGGCCTGCCTCGAGGCTCACGTCAGGCGGTGTTGAATCCACCTCAAGTTCGACCCTGCCAGATTCCGATATCCCGTTTATTTCATATTCGGCCTCAACAGAAGCGTAATATTTACCGTCTCTGACCGGTTTCCCGTCCTTTTTCCCGTCCCATTCTGCTTTACTGTCATTTATATTTCCGGGAGTTATAACCACCAACGGCTTTTTGCCATTTTCCTCATAGATATTTATCCTGACGGCTTTTAGCATCTGTTTTTCCCTGAGGTCAGGCGTAAAATATGCGCGGTCGAGGAAATTATCGTTGTTGGGAGATATCATATATGGAGCCACCGAGAGACGCACCGGAGGTGTTCCCCACGAAGCGAGCAGAGACACCCTGTGGGTAAAACCAAAATCCTCGTTGTACATGAACGCGTAATCGCACTCGAACTGCCCGTACCTGACGCCCGTGCCAAATGAGGGTTGTATCGTGTCGCCAATCTTGATTCCGACCCTTATGGCTGCCATGTCATATATCCACCACTCGGCTCCCATCCCGAAAAGAAAAGCGGATTCGTACTGCGCCGTGACCTGGGTTGTGAGCAAAAAATCCCAGTCGTTTACCAAAAAAAGATCGGATATGCCCACGCATGCGTAAAACGGCTGGTCGGCGAAATACGCCCCGAAACCGGTTTTAAATCCAATGTTCCCGATAACAAGTCCGGCTCTTAAATAATTACCGTTAAAGAGCGCCCTGTATATTGTCCCGACATCAAAAGATAGAGAGGATCCTTTCGTTTCTATCGCATATTCATTTGTCAGTTTTATATTCAACCCGACAGAGAGGTTCTCTGCCGGGTCCAGCGAATACCCCAGCGTTATATTAAAACCGTACGGGGTAAAACCGTCACCCAGGCAGCTGCCGATGTTAACGCCGCTGTTAAGATAAGCGTAGTCATACCCATCCAGTTCGTCCGCCGACCGCATCTCTCCCGGGTTCGCGTAGGTGATAGCTATGCCTATCTTGCCCCAGTCGAGCAGAGGGTCGGGGTTTACAATGGCAAAATTCTCAAGGTTTATGCCATGATACCAGCTTATATGCGAGAGTTGGGCTTCGTAGCCCAGTATTGTTCCCAGTCCGGCGGGGTTATAAAAAAGACCGTATGTCCCGTCCGAGACAGCCGCATACGCCTCTGCAAGGGCCGCGGGCCTGGCAAACGGCTCTATTTTTGTATAGTTGACCCCTGTGGTACCCGCGCCTGCGCCCCAGGCATACAAACCTGACTCAAACAGTGTCAGCAGGGCTATTACCGCGTATTTTTTCAACAATACCCCCGTTTTTTTGATTTAATATTATACCAATTTACATGTAAAAATAAAAGGGCGGCGTTTCCGCCGCCCTTTTATTTTTACAATTTTGGGACCGACCTATTTAGTCTCGATGTAAACCTTATTCATCCTGTCGCCGGCCCTGAGTTTGAGCACGGTTTCCATGCCTTCCGTTACCTGTCCGAACACGGTATAGTTTCTGTCCAAAAAAGGCGCCGGAGCCAGACATATATAGAACTGGCTGCCTGCTGAATCAGGGTCAGCCGCGCGTGCCATAGCCACCGTGCCTGCGATGTGAGGTTTCGCATTGAATTCCGCCTTGATAGAGTATCCCGGGCCTCCCGTGCCGTTACCCGACGGGTCCCCGCCCTGTATGACAAATCCGGGTTCGTACCTGTGAAAAGTCAGGCCATTATAAAAACCTTTGCTCGCAAGCGCGATGAAATTATCGCAGGTTTTCGGCGCGTCCTGCATAAAGAACCGGAACTTAATATTACCCTTGTCTGTCTCGATGACCGCGATCTGCTGTGTGACAGGTTTGGCGGGGTCCACAGTGGCGTCCGCCGCCGCTGCCATTACCGCAGGCGCCGCGTTATCCGCCTGATTTTTGTCACAATCAGCGCCGATAAAAACAATTCCCAAAACCAACAACGATAGAGCAAGCAGAACTTTTTTCATTTAACTTCCTCCTTTTGTTTTTCTTTCATGACCGTTGCAAAATCAAGACCCTCCCTGAACATGAATATCAGTCCGAGGGCTATGATTGGCAACAGTATCATCATGTGTACGATAAATGTATAGGCGGCAGCCTGTTCTTTCGGGAACCCGAACAGCAGCATGATGCCCACCCCGAAAAACTCGAACGGCCCCACGCCTCCGGGCGTGGATGGAGTCATTATGGCAAAATTTGCCACCGCCATTATAAGACAGACCAGAAGCATATTTATATGTATGTTCATCGCCTCTCCCATGAGCCAATAAGTGAATGCCTCGACTGTCCAGGCCGCCAGGGAAAGCCCAAAAACAATCATAATGCCTTTCAGATCGCTGAGTATACCCAGCCCGCTTATGAAAGTATCTATGAATCCCCCTGTTTTTTCACGGACTTTTTCAGGAAAAAAATCCATGATTTTGTGTATAAAGGCTACGGTCGCGTCTTTTTTGTACATGAGCAGGAACATGAATATGAACACGGCGAGGAACACTCCGCTGCCAATGAACGCGAACCACAATACCGCGTCCTTGACCGTGAGCGTCATCCCGAACAAATTGACAGGCTCTATGGACTGCAGTGTGTCCAGATAATGAAAAGAGGCGTATCCGATTATGAAAAAAATTATCATTACCATACCGTCAAATACGCGTTCTATCATGACGGTCGCAAAAGTAGTCATTTTTGAGACCCCTTTTTTTGTGCCCGTCAAAAATGCCCTGATGAACTCCCCGGCCCTCGCGGGCAGGACATTGTTGAACATGAACCCCATGACCAGATACGGAAACAGTTCCGCTGTTTTCAGGACCTTAACGTGTTTTAAGAGATAATGCCATCTGTTTGCCCTTATATAATAACCCGCTATGTATATTGCCACGGTCAGGCAGAGCATCCATATATTTATTTCTTTTACTATCTGCGCCATCTTTCCAAAATCCAGTCCCCTTACCACAAAATATAGGCAGACCAACGTTATTATGAACCCGAGCCACACCAGGACTTTTTTCATTACCGTTTACCGCCTTTTTTTATCTGCGCCGCATAGAACGGGCTCAGTACTTCCGGAAGTGTTTTTGTAAACTTGGCGTATTTCCTGATACCCCACTTGTGCAGCAAAAACTGCGCCATGACTTTCAGAGTGGCAAGCCCGTAAATGGACGACCTGACAAAATTGATGGAGGATGCTTCCTTGAAATACCTTGTCGGCACCGGTATCTCGCTGGAAGCAAATTTGAACATCTCCACCTGCGCGATAACCTCGGTATCAAAGACAAAATCATCGGAGTTTAGCGTAAAAGGTATCGTGGTCAGCAGTTTCCTGCTGTATGCCCTGAACCCGGTATGCAGTTCCGAGTAGTGTTTGCCAAAACACTCGTTCTCCAGGAAAGTAAGCACTTTGTTCGAGACGTATTTGTAGAACGGCATTCCGCCGCGCAGCGCGCCCTCCCCCAGCATCCTGGAGCCGAGCACAAAATCAGCGTGACCGTTCAGTATCGGCGCTATCATCTCGGGTATGAGCCTCGAATCATACTGGTAATCCGGATGCAGCATCACCACCACATCCGCGCCGTCCTTTAATGCCTCGATATAGCATGTTTTCTGGTTCCCGCCATAGCCTTTGTTCTGTATATGAACTATGGTCTTTAACCCCAGTCTTTTTGCCACCTTTACGGTATCATCTTTTGACACATCGTCAACGAGGATTATCTTATCCACGACTTTTTTTGGTATATCTCTGTAAGTTTTCTCCAGGGTCTGTGCGGCATTATACGCAGGCATGACCACTATGACTTTTGGTTTTCTATTTCGGGAAGAGGACTTCACTCGGCACCACCTCCTGCGATTCCGCGTAGGGCGGCTGCCACCAGAACTGCATACGCGAGTAATGAATTGACTCATAGTACCTGACCTGCAGGTCATGCATGCCCCTGGAAAGCGTAACCTCGCCTTTACTCTTTGGCCCGCCCTTTTCCCGGCCTGGATTTATCACCACTGTTTTTCCGTCTATCGCGACATCCGAATAATCGTTGGAATCGGTACTGAAATAATATTTCCCCGGCCTGTCAATTTTTATCCTGCCCGTCCATTTTACAGAATATTTACCCATTACCGGGTCTATGGTCCAGTTGAACAGTATAAACGGGTCAATCCTGGTTATAACCGGGTTTCCTGACCAGTCTATACCGCGGTAATAACGACCGGTAAGTCCGTTTAACGACGGTTTATCCTGGTATCTTTTAACGGCCTCATATGGGACCTCATATGTAAAAAATAACAGGTTCCCCGGTATGTATTTATGCCTGAACTCGCCATATTTGCCTTCGGGGTACATATTCTTCAGGATGCTTAATATCGGCAGGTATGAAGAATCCAGGATATAGACATAATTCTTTTTTTCCTTCTCGCGTATCGGCACCCATTCCGACAGGTTGAAATGCCTGAAGTTATCATACGGGTAGGTGGCAAACCTGAAAGTATAACTCTCCACCCAGTCCGGCCTGACAACGGCCACCCAGTCGTCGCCGAGCGAGTGGACGTATTTACCCATTGCATATTCGTCCGTGGAAAATTCCGCCCATGCGCCAGGGTTTTTGGCCCACTGTCTGAAATATATGTCGTGGTTCTCCCACGCAATGAGTGTAAATACGGCGGCCGCAGCTATCGTCACGTTGAGCATCACCTGTTTGCCGTACTGCTCCCTTGCATAGGCGAAAAAACGTTCCACAAACACCAGAGCGAAAAGC
>JAJFUW010000068.1 GCA_021372235.1 Spirochaetia bacterium | reverse complement strand
ATCAACAACATAGTGGATGTTACAAATTATGTCATGCTCGAGATGAACCATCCTCTGCACGCTTTTGATTATAAAAAACTCAAAGGTTCAGTTATCAATATCAGGCCGGCCAAAAAAGGTGAAAAAATTCTGGCACTTGATGCAAAAACCTACGAGCTCGACGATCGTGACATTGTCATAGCCGATGGAAACGATCCGGTGGCGCTGGCGGGCATCATGGGCGGAGAAAATTATTCTGTTGACGCCTCAACCACAACAGTCGTACTGGAATCCGCTTTTTTCAACCCCGGCACGGTCAGGAAAACTTCCCGCAGGCTCGGCGTTTCCTCAGATTCGTCCTACAGGTTTGAACGCGGCATAGATATAGGCACGGTAACCGATGCTTTAAACCGCGCCGCATCACTGATAATACAGGCAAGCGGCGGTAAAGCATCAAATAACATCATAGACCTTTATCCTGCACAAATCACCCCAAAAATTATAGAAGTGCGTTTTGACAGGGTCAACAATGTCCTCGGCACCTCGTTTGACGGGCAGTACATAAAAACCCTTATAGATAAACTTTACTTCCCCGTCCAGGATGTCCGGTCAGACAGGGTTAAAGTCGTCATACCCTCCTACCGCGTTGACATGTCCGAAGAGATAGACATTATAGAGGATATAGCCCAGATATACGGTTATGACAATATAGCCGTTACACTGCCAGAAGCATCTGTCACAATAGGCCGCGAGAATGGCCTTACCCTTTTCAACCGCAGCCTGGCGTCTGTCATGGCAGGGCTTGGATTCTGTGAGGCGTACAACTACAGTTTTGCGAACAATAAACTCGTGAAGGACCTGAAGGCACGTACTTTCGTTCCCGAGAACTCCGTAGCGCTAAAAAACCCTTTCAACGATGAAGAGACTCATTTGAAGACCACCCTGATACCGGACCTTATTAAAAATCTCGTTTTTAACTATAATAATGAAAATGAGAACATACATCTTTTTGAGGCAGCCAACGTCTTTGCAAAATCAGCCTCAGGTTATTTGCAGTTCCCGAGGTTTGGTGCCATAACATACGGCCATATAATTGACACGGCCTTTAACAAAACCGGGCTCAAATCGGACCTTTACTACCTCAAATCGGCTGTTGCGGCGATTTACAGGCTCTTAAACACCGATAAACCCCTATCCTATTGCCCGCCTGCGGGTGCCGTTGATTTTTATGAATATTGCTCTGATATAAAAATAGGCTCTGCGCTCATCGGAAAGATAGGCCAGGTAAAACAGGAAATACTGTATGATAACAGGTTCAAGGAAAAAGCGTATATTTTTGAACTGTATACCGACGTACTGTATACTTTATATATGCCGCGCATGGAATACTCACATCTCTCCAGATTTCCCGTGGTCAAACGCGACCTGTCGATACTTGTCGGCATGGATATCCCGGAAGCATCTATAGAATCCGTTATCATGTCGGACTACAGGCCCCTTATCAGGGAACTGAAACTGTACGATCTGTACCGCGGCGAGCAGATTCCTGAGGGTTCTAAATCTCTTACATATTCTATAGTCTTCCAGTCAGACAAAAAAACTCTTGGTGACAACGACATTAACAGGGTAATGGAACGAATAATCAGCAAATTAAAGGCCGAAGTCAGGGCCGAGTTGAGGTCATAAGGCATGCCGCTTATAGCGCTTGACATATTGGAGAAAAAGGTGCGCGAACTTATGCTCATAATAAACCATTTGGAAGCTGAGAACGCTTCCCTGAAACAGCAACTGATTGACAGGCCCCTGCAGTCCCGGCAGATAGGACAGCAGCAGCCGGCTTCGGCTGAGATAAACCCTCAGCTGGCTTATGAACTTGAGAGCCTGAAAAAAACCGTCGTAAAATACAAAAACGACCGTAACGCGCTTTACACCAGGCTGTCCGGTATACTGCGTGCCATTGACGGCATCATCGGTAAGGAATAAAATGGAAAAATCCGTCATAACGGTAAATATTTTAGGCAATGAATACACCATCAAAGGCGTTGCCAGGCCTGATTACATAATTTCGCTGGCAAATTACCTGAACAACAGGATGACAGAGGTCCAGGAAGCCACGGGATTAAAAGATGCCAAAAAGATAGCAATTCTTGCGGCTATTAATATTTGTGATGAATTGTTTGACCTGAAAAAACAGCTCAAGGAAAGTTATGTTCCCAATGACCAACTCACTACCATCAGGAACAGGATTGAACAGCTGATAGCGCTTATTGACACTTCGTTTCCCGCGGAACTTCATGCCTCCAATCCTCACGAACCCGGTCCTCAGGAACCGCCTGTCGCACCGGAGGCGCCACCGCAGAGTTCCGATGATAACGGGACTGCGTCCGGCAATAATTCGATATAATCCTATATTTCCTTTTTTACCTTATCTTGCCGTCTTTATCTGTTTTCAGCATATAACCGTCATATTCTCCCGCGCCGATACCGGCTGTCCACCCTGCCACTATGAAACCTCCGTCTAAATCGCCGATGACATTGGCGCAGTATTCGTCCTCTTTGCCGCCAAAATGGCTCTCCCAGACCTTCCGGCCCTCTGAGTCTATCTTAAAAACATATATATCGGTGGAACCGTAACTGTATGATTCCGATGTGGCCCCTATCACAAATCCGCCATCCCGCGTTACGGTAATGCTCTTGCCCTGGTCCAGTCCCATTGCACCGTAGGTATAGGCCCACAGCGAATTTCCCATGTTGTCAGTTCGTACCACATATATATCCGCTGAACTGTTCCCTGCGTCAGGCGATGACATCCCCACGCAGGCGTAACCGCCGTCGGGACATACCACAGCCATATTGCCGCTGTCGCCGTTTTTACCCCCGTATGCCCTTATCCACTCCGTGTTACCTTTAGGATCGCATTTTATCAGCAACATATCCGTCATGCCGGAACCAAAAGAAGCGGTGGTCCCGCACATTATTAGCGAACCGTCCGGTGCTATCGCAACCGACTGAAACTCGTCCGGTTTGCGCCCTCCGATATTTTTAACCCACAAAGAATTCCCCACGGCATCAGTCCTGATGAGCAGCCCGTCGGTATCATTGGCCGACGTATATGAACCCGTAATACCCGACAGCACAAAACCGCCGTCCGTTGCCGCCGCTATGCCATACGCCTCATCCCTGCCGGAAAGCCCGTATTTTCCGGAAAACATCAGGTTGCCTTTTTTGTCCACAACCACCAGATAGGCGTCATTATTCCCGCCTTCGCCTGCGCCGGAATATCCCGCGGCCGCCACTCCGTTATCTCCGGCCGGTGCCAGGCAGAACAGGCGGTCGTCATATTTACCGCCAAAAGCCGAGAACCATTGTTGTTTCAATTTTTTGTCGGTCTTTACTAT
>JAJFUW010000063.1 GCA_021372235.1 Spirochaetia bacterium | reverse complement strand
TTTTCTTTCTCTTTAGTATTGGCTGCAAAGGCAACTGCGCAGTCAACCATGATGCAGGCTGTTACTATCAAAATTCTCCTCATAACACACTCCCTTATTTAGCCCAAAGGCCGGGTAAAGTCAAAATTCAAAAGTCAAAACCAAAAAATACAGGACGGGACGTAAAATTAAAGGCAACTATTTGTACAACCCGTTGCCGTTAATAGTACAGTTATACTTTTGACTTTACGCAGTTTTATAGTCGCTCACTTCCAGCACCAACGACTCCTCGTCACGCCAGACATTTACAGTCGGCGTAAAGGCCACATCCACAAAATTGCCGGATTTTAAGTTCTGCGCGTCTTCTTCGTCATAACCGTAGTAAAGGAAGTTATAAAACCGGCCCTTATGGCTCCCGTAAAATTTCATGGTGTTGCTTTTAAAGAGCTTCACATCCTTTATCTCCACGCCCGCCATTGAAAAAACGGGTTTTGGGTTGCCTTCGCCCCATGGGGCGAGGCGGTCAAAAAATTTTATGTCTTTTAACGACACGGGTTCGTCAACCGCGGAGTCCACCAGGAGCACCGGTTCAAATTGTTCCTTTTTCACAATCGTTTTCAGATATTCATTGATAGTCTTTATAAACGCGTGCAGGTTCTCTTCCCTGAGGGTTATGCCCGCCGCCAGCCTGTGTCCCCCGTAGCGCTCGAGGTGCTTGTGGGATGCCTTTATTGCTTCATATATGTTGACCGAATTTACGCTGCGGGCCGAGCCGTGTATGAACCCGTCATCAGATTTCGTCAGGATAAATGTCGGCCTGTTATAACCGCGCAGCACTTTTGAAGCAACCAGCCCCACTATGCCGGCGTTCCACCCTTCATCATACAGCACAATGACGAAATCCTCGTCCTCGTCGAACCTGTCCTTTAATTTTGCGAGCGCCTCTTCGTGGGTTCTGTTCGTCAGGGCTTTGCGCTCCTCGTTCACCGAGTTCAGTTCATTTGCTATCCGTTCTATCTCCTCCCTGTCCCTTGACACGAACAATCTTACCGCTTTTTCCGCATGCTCAAGCCTGCCTGCGGCGTTTATCCTGGGCCCGAGTATGAACCCGACGTGATACGTGGTTATGACCGCATCCGGCTTGATAGCGGATACCTGTTTCAAGGCTTTGAGTCCCGGATTTGTGGTATTTGCTATCTTTTTAAACCCTCTGCGGGCTATTATCCTGTTCTCGCGCGTCAAAGGCACTATGTCTGCGATTGTCCCAAGTGCCGCAAAATCTAAAAATTCATCCCCCGGGTTTATTTTTTCAGCTGATGCAATCGCGCACACCAGTTTATAAGCCACGCCGGCTCCGGATAGTTCCTTTTCCGGGTACTTTTTTGATACCTTTGGATTAATAATGGCAAACGCCCTGTCAGGCACGGACTCTTTGTCCGGGATATGATGGTCCGTTATTATGACGTCGATACCGTTATTGGCGCAGTACTCCACCTCTTTTTTAGCGCTTATGCCGCAGTCAACGGAAATGATGAGCCCGGCGCCGCCGTCTTTGATGCTCTTCAGGGCGTCCAGGTTCATGCCATAGCCTTCATCCTGCCTGTGTGGTATATAGTAGGCTATGTTGTCGTATTTGAGCCAGTCGCGGGTGAACAGGAACAGCATGACAGTGGCAGTGACACCGTCCACGTCGTAATCCCCGTATATGACGATTTTTTCCCCGGCTTTGACGGCTTTTAGTATCCTCTCCACGCTTTTATCCATATCCTCGAAAAGGTTTGGAGGATAAAGCGGAGCGGAGTCTATCTCAAATACATCCTTTGCCTTTTCAAAAGTATCTATTCCCCTGTTGGCAAAAGCTTTTATCATGTAAGCAGGCAGTGCGAGCTTGTCCTGCAGCTCGTTTTTAAGCGATTCCTCTATGGGCTTGTCGTCAGCATAAATCCAGCGCATTTGTACCTCGGGCACTGAGTGTTCGAGTCAGGAGACAAAAGTAAAACTTTCTATTGCTGTGGAATTACTCCTGTTTCCTGTCCGTTCTACTCAAATAAATTTTCGACAAATTCTTCCGGGTCGAAAATGGATATATCGTCCATTTTTTCCCCGTAGGTCATGTACTTGATCGGCAGATTCAGTTCTGATTTTATCCGTATTATCGACCCGCCTTTTGAGGTCGAGTCAAATTTCGTCAGGATGACCCCTGTCAGTTTCAGCGAGTTATTGAACTCTTTGGCCTGGTTAAATGCGTTTTTTCCTGTGTTTGCGTCTATTATTATCAGGATATCCAGCTGTTCTTCGGGGAATTCCCTCAGCGTTATTCTTTTGACCTTTTCCAGTTCCTGCATCAGGTTGACCTTGGTATGCAGCCTGCCCGCCGTATCCACCAGCACCAGGTCGTGGCCCTCTTTTTTTGCCTTTTGCAGCCCCTCAAATACCGCCGAGGCCGGGTCTCCGTCCCGGGTTCCCTTTACTATATCAGTCCCGGTCTGCCCGGCCCAGTCTGCCAACTGTTCTATGGCAGCCGCCCTGAAAGTGTCCGCCGCTACCAGCAGGACCTTTCTTCCCATTTTTTTGTAGAGGTTCGCGAGTTTTGAGGCAGTTGTGGTCTTGCCCGCCCCGTTTATGCCAGTTAACAGCACCACCCTGCGCAGATCATGCGATTTTTCACGGCCAGCGCCCAGTTTATCCATAAATGTTTTTTTCAGGAATTTTTTCGCGTCTTCAAATGACGTTGCGCTGCCAGAACGCAGCGCCTCCATCAGTTCTTCCACGATGGTGATGTCAATATCAGCCTCTATCAGGGTCTGTTCGAGGTCGTCGATGTGTTCGCCGGCCGGGCCTTTTGAGAATATGGTCTTTAGCCTGTCAAGAAAAGACCGGGGTTTTAAAAAACTATTTTTCTCCATCCGCTTCACCGGCTTTTTCTTTTGCCTCTTCCGCGTGTTCCTTCTGTTTTTCCTCGAACTCCTCCGCAGCCTTTGACTTGCCGTCGTGTTCGAGCAGGGATTTTACCTTTTCCCTGTCTTTTTCCATTTTGACGGAGATTATCTGCGATACCCCGGCTTTTGCCATGGTGACGCCGTACAGCACCTCGCCAATCTCCATGGTCAGTTTGTTGTGCGAAATTATAATGAACTGCGTTTTTTTGAATGATTTGACCAGGTTTGTGAACCTGGTGACGTTGACGTCGTCCAGAGGCGCGTCTATCTCGTCCATTATACAGAACGGCGAAGCTTTTGTTAAGAATAACGCGAACAACAGCGAAACGGCCGTGATGGCCTTTTCTCCGCCGGATAGCAGGGATATGTTCTGCAGTTT
The DNA here is from genome assembly GCA_021372235.1 of Spirochaetia bacterium. Taxonomy (GTDB): domain Bacteria; phylum Oederibacteriota; class PGYV01; order PGYV01; family Palsa-1178; genus JAJFUW01. Next base: position 1,403 of record JAJFUW010000063.1, on the reverse strand, counting down.
TTTGCCCGGTGGCCTGGCTATGATGTCTATGCCGGACTCAAGCATATTTTCCGCGTCAGATAACACCAGATCAGCCTCGCCGCCGTTCATCATCTTTGTAAAAACGTCGGCAAACTTGAGCCTGATACCGGCAAAAGCCTCGGCAAAGAGCGTCTTTGACTCTTCATTGGCCTTTTTAATTATCTTTTTAAGGTTCTCGCGGGCCGTGTTCAAATCATCATACTGCGTCTGCAGGTGTTCGGAACGCGACTTCAACTCGTTATACTCCTCGATGGCCACCATATTGACAACCCCGAGCCGTTCCATCTTCTCCCTGAACTCCCCTACCTTTACTGAAAGTTCGGTATATTCATCGGGCGTAACCTCAACCGCGTAAACTTCATCTTCGGTCGGCCGGACCTTGAAATCAAGCATCAGTTTCTCGTATATGACCTTTATAGACGTATCCATTTCATTAATCTTTATTTTAATATCGTACTGCTCGTCCTTCAGCCGGTCGCGCAGTTTTGACATCTTTTTTATGTCATCCTCGAGCGTTTTCATTTTGACGTTGAATTCGTCGTGCTCTTTTTTTACCGCCTCCAGCGCCGCTTCATCTCCGGCGAGCGAGCCTTTAAATTCGTTAATCCTGGCGTCATTGGCCTTTGCCTCATCATCTGTGGCGCGCACTCTTGCGTTGAGTTCCTCTATCTGTGCCGCGGTCGAGTCATAAGCGGACTGTAATTCCGCCAGCCTGGTCTCCAGCATCTGTTTGTTGTTCTTTTCAATATCAAACTCTCCGGAGAGGCTGCCTATTTCAAGCCTCTTTGCCTCGATGAGCGCGCGTTCTGCCGCGATTTCACCTTCTCTTTTCGCTATATCCTGTTTTATCGCTTCAAATTCGGCCTTCAGGACGTCCAGTGATGCTATAATCCTGCCCTCTTCGAGCGTTAATGCCTGCCTGCCGGCCTCATAGGACTGTTTCTCCGCTTCGAGTTTTAACAGTTCCTCTTCTATACGCTTGATGTCGCTTTTGTGTCTCTCCACATCCTCGTTCTTTTGTTTTATCCTCTCGTCGTCCTTTATGACTTCAACGTACTGGTTATGGTATGTTACCGAGAGTTGTTCGATTTCTTTTTCCAGGTTTTCGATTTTTGAAATCTGGAAAGCCTTTTCCTCGCCTATTGCCGCAAGCCTGCCGGAGGCTGAGCCTATCTCGGATTCTATCTCCGCTATCTCTCTGTCCCTGGACAGGAAACCCTCGCCTGCCAGCCCCTCACCTTTGGTGTATATGTTATAGTTTGATACGAGTTCTCCGTTCAAAGTCAGCAGGTAGTACTGGGATTCTTTTCTGACCGCAGCGAGCACTTCCCTGGCCTTTGTAATGTTCTCCACTATGAATATGTTATGAAAAAGCAGTTTGA
>JAJFUW010000035.1 GCA_021372235.1 Spirochaetia bacterium | reverse complement strand
ATCTTCCGCCTCCCATATTGTATTTTACAACATTTACAAATTTTTTATTATTTGACTTTTTATCCTGTTATTGGCTTCTTCTACTGTTTCTTTTAATTTAACAAGGTCATATAAACATAAAACCAAATCGATCAATAGAATGAAAATGCCTATAACCATTGGCACAAAAGAATTGGAAATAACGGAAATCGCAATGAATATGAAACCGGTCACGCATGAGATAAGATACATCATTGCTCCGGAATATTCACCTAAATACATGCGATGAGCACCCAAACAACCCAAAGAATATAAAAGTGTGCTATATGTGTCGCTGTCTTTCATCAGCCTGTTGAACTCCGAAAAAAAAGCGCTCCGTTGGTGATTAGACAGATTTTCTATTTCTTTTTCACAATCAACGTGGACTTTCCCCACAATTCACCATTTTTCATTATAATCCCCTGCCCGGGGCCGTGCCTTGACTCTTGACTTTACCCAAATTTTCGGAGTTATAATTAAATGTTGTGTATGAGGCCAAAGCAACATATCCTATAATAAGTTCTACCAAAAAAATAGTATATGGAAGAACGTTGCTATGATAAAGAATAGCAGGGAAAGTATAGTAAATCAAGAATAAGTTGAAGCTTTAAGCCTCGAATTTTGCATCTATCCGCTACCGTTTGTCAGACGGCGGAGCAACAACTTTACTTCATTACAAGTACAACTGCCGTTTGTCGGATTTCGGATAGCGGACGGTGGAATAACAACTCTTTTTGTACTTACTCCGATGTCAGACGTCCGATTTCCGATAAGCAATTTTTGCCTTTCATTGTACAAGGCCTTACAACAGCGCGGAGCGCTGTCGCTACGGGAAACATTTACAACCTAACCGCCGTCGTAGGGCTCCCACTGTGGTCTCGCTGAGGTACCTCCACTACCGCGACCACAAGGGTCGCGGCTACAAGAACAAAACCAAAGGCCCTACGACAGCGCTGGAGCGCTGTCGCTACTTACGGGTTCCTTTTTCCTTTACCATTCCTTCATACAACAGCGTCACTATTTCCCTCGCTGCTGCCTGTCCGTCTTTGCCCTGCACCACCAGGGTGGCGGCATAATCGTACGTTTCCGCAGGCACCTCTGCCCCGAGCCCCAGGAGTTGTTTTACCGCGCCTGCATCCTGCAGTTGTACCGCCAGTCTTAACGCTTTTGCTTTTTGTTCCTCACGCCGGCCACCATCTTTTACAGACTGCTTTACCACCTCCAGCCCCTCTTGCAGCAGGGTATCCCCCTCTTTCCTTTTCTCTGCCCTCTCCGCGTCCACCAGCGGCTGCAGCAGGTTGACCACCTTTGTGTGTCCCCTCTCCAGCGCCATTTCGTATGCTGTCATTCCCGCTGCGTCGTTGGTCTCCACAATCCGGGTTGTTAAACTCAGCGGGTTTGCCATACGGCCCGGCATCTTGCGGGAACGGCCCGCTCCCCCCGGGCCCACGCCATGGTCCAGCAGCAGTTTTACCGCTTCCGCGTGGCCGTTTTTGGCCGCGGATATCATGGGCGTGTTGCCTTCACGTTCTGCGCGTTTAAATCCGCGCCCCTTTCAATCAGCAGTTTCATGCAGTCGACCCTGCCGCTAAAAGCCGCCTCTATCAGGGCTGTGTTGTCGTTATACCCCCGCAGGTCAACGGGCGCGCCCGCATCCAGCAGCAGTTTTAAAACCTGCGCCCGGTTCCTGATACCTGCCAATGCCGTAATGGTCAGGCAGTTGTGGTGCCGCCTGAACAGCCGCTCCGGTTTCGCGCCTGCCTCGAGCAGCATTTTTACTATGACTACGCTGCCGCCCTCCGAAGCGTAGGCGAGCAGGGGAAAACCGTACATGTCCGGTTCGTTTATATCCCCGGCATCTTTTAGCAGGACCCTGAAATATGCTTCGTTGTCCGTCATTACCGCTTTCCTTACCTCTTTGTAATCGAACATGTCATGCCTCCACAGTTTTAATTTCAAATGTAAATACAGTACAGGAAATGACTAAATACCCTCTCCCTGTGTGAGAGGGGGATTAGATGTTCAGTTGACATGATGACAAAATGTCAGTTCGGGTTCCTTTTATCCGCATCCGGGCTCAAGCCGTGCGTGTAGCAGTGGACCGCCACCCTGGTGCCGTTTTCTTTTATGAGCCAGTCCGACAGCTCTATCTTGTCCTCCGGCGCGTTCACTACCCGGCTTATTTTCAGGAGCCTGGCAGCCTTTTTCCTGTTTTTTTGTTGCCGTAAAGATAATTCCCGATCCTGCTGTGCATCTCCTCCGCGGGCGGTATGCGGATGGCCGCGCCCGCGCGGTAGAGCGAGAGTACTGCCCGCGCGTCCCTGCGGATGCAGGCAGGCAGGAATTCACGTGTGAGAAACGAGAGGTCATATCTCATCGTCCTCATCCTCATCATCTGTCTGTGCGCCGTACTCGGCCAGGGCGTCCTTCACGGTTTTCATTTCGGCGTCAAGGCCGCGGATGGCTGTGAGTACCTCCTCGAACTGCGCCTTTTTCAACTTTTCCGTGTCAAATTCCAGGTAGGCATGGCTTTTTAAGCGTGACAGGCTCTCCGTGATGCGCCTGCACATGCCCTCTGCCCTGCGGTCGCCGGCCAGGACATAGAGTTCGGAGATGTCGTGCATGATGCCGGCGGACTGCGCGGTGAGCGGACTGCGGGGATTAAAAAATTCGGACTCGCGCGACGACTGTTTTTTCATCGCGTTGTTAACGACCTTGTTCAATTCCCGCGACCTCTGCCAGGCAGGGAAGGATTCGAGGGGCGGTTTTGGGACGGTGTTTTCCATGATATAAAACCTCCTTTTTTTAAAAAAATTTAATCAGTTCCAAGTTTGGGCGGATGATATCCGCCCCTACCGGTAACCAATAATTCGGTTCAAAATAATCCGAGGACATACCTGCACCACATAGAACCAGCTCAGGAACGCCCCCAGGATGCACCACAGGATCGAGTGGTGGACCTGCCACACCAGGATTATTGCCAGCATGCTGCCGAGCCCTGAGCAGCCCAGGGAGCCGTTTTCGTCGGGCATAGGGCGCCTCCGTTAGTTTCAAGTTTATCAGTGAGCCGGCCGCGGGTGCCGGCTCTACGAAATTTTTAATTGTAGAGGCGGGAGAACTTAGAACCAAAACCGCCGTTGTAGGCGCGACCCTGCGGTCGCGCCGGGATGCATTTCAAAAGGCCGCGACCATAAAGAGACTGTCACAAAAGTATTTTTCTAACGAAAATGACCACAACATATTGTGGCAACATCTTTCGTAAAACAAGATGTTGCGCGAAAAAATGTATTTCTTTTCGTTTTGAGACAGTCTCATAAAGGTCGCGGCTACAAAAACTCAAAACACGCCTATCATGAACTAAATATTCCCAATACAATGACCTCTGTTACTTTTCCGCAAGCCAGTTTATGAGTGTTATCACAAGATCTACCAGGCCCGCGCCATATATCAGGAACAACAGGATCGCTAACTGCACATCATTGTTGCCCAATATTACCAACGTGGTCCTGATCATGGTGGCCGCCCGTGTCATTTTTGCCTCTTTCAACAGTTCTTCTACCCGCCTTCCGCTCGATTCCTCCAGCAGTCTGACAGCCGTATACCCGTTGGTGTCGCAGTCGTAGGTCGCGCAGGCGCCTATGATGCCCCTGGCCACTGCCTCGTACGTCTCCTTGTTTTTCATTACAGCCGCTGCCATGTCTGATGCCAGTTTTTTGTTTCTATTTTTGAGCAGTTCCATAAAAATATAATACGAGGCCTCCTCTGCGTCTATCACGTTGCCTTTCCTGGCAAACATCTCTGCCATTACCAGGTAGGACATCGCGTGTTCCAGCGGCGTCATATAGTTGTAGGTATCTGCCCTGTGTTTCGGGTCGGAAAAACACATCCCCAGGACGTGCGCGTTGCTGACTGTCGTGTCCTCGGCAATCCCGTACGAAGCAAGCAGGTCTGAATATATCGTGGTCATGGTACACCTCCTTATGCTGCGTAAAAAAACGCGGAGTTTGGCAATACGGTCGTTATGGTGTTCTCCCTCACATGCAGGCAGATATCGCGGTGCGTTATGACGGTTTCCCGCGGCAACCCTCTTTTGCCGCGGTTCCTGCCCATGTCCTTGTATTCGTACCCCTCACACAGGGCCCGCTCTATACGGCCCCGGACCTCTTCGTCCGTCCTGCAGCATGCCCTCTCCAGCATACGTTCAAAGGCGTGCCATGAAAGAAGCAGCATCCTGTCCCCATATTGGTACCCCCGTTTTACCGCCGTGTTTTCCATGATTGCCTCCTGTTTTTTATTAACTGCCCCTTACACAAATATATAAAGCAAACGGCGTGCCGTTGGGGAAGGAGTAGAAATATAGGAAAAATAAGGGGAATATATGTGGTAGGTGTCAAAAATTGATAGGCAGTTGCCGATTGTCGGAATTCGGACGTCGGATGTCGGAGCAACTACTCTACTCCATTACAAGTGCAGTTGCCGTTTGTCGGATGTCCGACATACAGCAGCTCTTTTTATACCCCCGCAAAAAATCCCCCACTTCCTTTTTCAGCGGCATGTCATAAAGCGTGCGGCCATCCCTGTCCTTAATATCAGTGCTGGCCCCTGCCCCGAGCAGGAGTTTCAGCGCCTGCTGCAACCAGCCGGATACACAGCTCCTCGTCGTCCCCTGCCATGGCCCAGTAAAATTCGCGGTCCAGAAATGCCATGCCATCGGTCGGCCCGGGCATTGTGTTCACAATACTGCCGAGGAATTTTTTTGCATAGGGGTATTTCATTTGAGCCTCCGTTGCATTTGATTTAAAGTGGCCGGGCATGCACTCACCTGATCCTGATGTTCCTGCACCCTGCTATTTCAATGCCCGTCGTGAATACGAGCACCTCCGTCCGCGGCAGGCATTGCACGGGCGCTATGTAACCGTCGGTCAGGACGATAAAATTTGGTTTTGCATCCTGCACAACCGCCTCGAGGCGCTTCCATTTCTCAAGCACCGGGTTTAAGTCCGTGCCGCCGTAACCGTTCATCCTGACAGGCATAGTATCGCCTTTTTTCATCGTCTTTAAGATGCCGGTATCGAAAAAATCAACCTCCTCGAACTCGGGCAGGGCCATGATGTACGCCAGGAACATCTCGGTATAATCAAAACACGAACCCGACACATCGATTGCGGCATAGACCCGGAAACGGGGGTTTTTCCTGCGCGGGAAGAACGTGCCCTCCGCCTTTAGCCTCCTGTTCTTCCTGGAAAAATCGTACTCGCGGCGATCAAAATACTTGCGGAGGATGTCGGCAAAGGGGAAATATACCCCGGCTGCCTGCGTCAACCGGCGGATAAACGTGCCGGATTTTCCGCCCGCATCCCTGTGGTCCCGCACCACCTCGCCTATCTTTTCCTTTAACCCGGGGTCCATGTCCTCGTCGTCAAACCCCTCGCCATAACTGCGGAACCGGAGTTTTTTCCCGGTCTTTAAGCGTATCTCCACGATCCCGTCTTTTTCGTTTATCGTTTCGATGGCGGAGACCATGAAGGTGTACACTTCGTCGGCTGTGACCGAACGCGCGGTAAAAGGGACATCCGAATCTGTAAACCCTGCGTCCTTCAGGAATTTGTACTGGAGGCAATCCTCGGGCGGCATAACGCCGAAGTTATCCCTGATGAGTTCGTTGATGATGATGTCCGTGGCGTAGTTCCACAGCACCTTCTCCCTGTTTCCCCTCCTGGACATGGAGGCGAGGATCAGGTGTGAGGCCTCGTGCATCATCACAAAAACCCGGTCCTTGAACTCCGGGCTTTCCAGGAAGGCCCTGTTATATAAAAGTGTGCCCTCGCCGTGCCCGGCCGAAACAGCGGCGGTGTCAACTGTGTCGGTTTCGCTTTTTTTCAGCAGGACCAGCACTGCGCCAAAAAGGCGCAGGTCGTAATTTATAAGCATAAAACCCTTTCCCCGTTCCATACATTCTGCCGGGCCAATTTTTACAAAAATACCGCATGTGCCGGAGTAGATGCATCCGCCCTGCCGTATTCCACCGGGAGCCTGCTTTTAAAGTCCCTGGTATTGTATTCACCTTTACTACGCAGCACTTCAGCAACATGGGCTATCATTTCCCGGGTAATCCTTTTGGGTGATGTGTTGCTGATGTCGGTCTGGATATAGCACCCTTTTTCATCCACAGAGAGTACCTCCCTGAAAGCGCCTTCCACTATTTCCGGTATCCGGCCACCGGGCTTTAACATGTCCAATATTTCCGCTGCTGTGGGTATGTTTTTAATCATCTTTCAGGTCACCGCCCTTTTTCCTTACTTTCGACAGCGAGATTGTCATATAATTGTATTCATCTATCGCTTTTGCGAGAGGCTTATCCGAATCCCAAGCCAACCCTTCGCAGGCTGTCTTCATTATCCTAAGGAACCTGACATAATCCTGCGGCTTTTGTCCAACGTGGCACTCTTTTCTGATAAAGGAATCCCACATAACAAATATGTGCGGGTTCATCAGGCTCAATAGTTTTGTTGCCCCGGTATACTTGATGAGACGACTCGCGCTCATGGTTTCGTACATATCCATTATCAACCCTTCGTTGGCGTCCAGATCACAGCCCTCCAACTTCTGGCCTTCAATCTTTTTATTCATTTCCATCGTTTTTGAAATGCATCTGCCAAATTCATCCATGTCAAAAGAATTGACCACATACCTGAAGTATGCAAAATTCCATGTGGAAAGCAGCAGCAGGTACCCCTCCTTTATAAAACCGGACTTGATGAGTCCGCATGCCATTTTATAAAAATCGGCCCTTTTTCACCCTCTAAAAACTTTATGCCTGCGCTGATCAAACCTTCCTTTGTAAATTTTTCGGCTACAACTTCCCTGCGCGCCATATTTCCACCCCTTTTATGATTTCCTGTGCCTCATCCTTTACATTCACACCGTGTCTCCTCCTGACAGCTTTTGCCCTAACCCTCCACCTTAACTACTTTGCCGTTAACAGCTTTGCCCGCAAATATTTCCTTCACAAACTCCTCATACACCTTCACCTGCTCTTCCCCGAACCTCTCCTGAAAATCCCCGTCGCCGCCGAAAACAGTCTTGTACTCGACAATCGTACACTTATTCCCGGACACAGAGATCCCGTCCATTACGCCCTTTACCAGCACCCCGTCCTTTATGCCCCACACAGCTACCTCCGGCCGTATGCCTGACTTGACCTGCTCTGCTATGGCTGACAGGCTCTCCGCTGCCCCTTTTGACGACAGTATAGCGAACGCCCTCTCCTGCGCCTTTCCAGCTCCGGGCCCCGGTTTGTATTTTGCAAGTTCCGCCGGAAAATCCTTTATATCCCTGATCCCCCTCATTATTTTTTCCAGCAGCAGGTGCGCCTCTGTCCCTGTTTCCATATTGAGCGCCGTGTCTGATGCCTTGTGTTTTTTTGGACCCTTGAACTTTAGCCCCGTCCCCATCGTGACATAATCCCTGACCGTCATCGAGCCCGCGCCCTGCAGCGGCGGGAACGGCTTTTTTACCTCTTTGAGTTTCAGGTAGTATATCTCCTTTTGGTTCGGTTCTTCCAGTTCGGGCCGCTCATGGGCCGCCTGCACCGGCTCGAACCCCGGCTCCGAGAGTTCGCCGAGTTTTCCGCCCGTTGATTTTCCCGGCGCATATTTTGCGGCGGCCGGCATGTCTATGATGACCAGCCCGTCCCTCGTACGCGTGAGCGCCACGTACAGCAGGTTGAACTGCTCGGATACCACGCGTCTGTTGACACCGGCAAACATTTTTACCGCGCCTTTCCACATGGAGGCATCCTGCTCGCCCAGGTAACGGATCATCCTGGCCGGGGTTTTCCCAAGGTACGGGAAGAAATCCGCCTTTATTTTTGGCGCGCCGAGCATATCCTCAAATTCCACGTTATACAGGCTGTCGTAATCGCCCCTGTTCAACCGCGGTTCCGGGTTGAGTGCCGCGTCCATATCATCCATGAATATAACCCTGTCGTACTGCAGACCTTTTGATGCGTGTACCGAGGATATTTCCACCGTGCCTTTTTTGCCCTTGCCCGGCAGCGCGTACCATTCATACGGCACCATTGACGCCTCTTTTAACCCCTCTATCAAATCCTCAACCGAGAACGCGGCACTGCTCATCTTTAGTTCATACAGGTGTATGACCGTCAGCAGGGAGTTGATGTTGCGGGAGAGCACCTGCGGACTTAAGTCCTGCGACGGCCCGTCCTCTGTCCCGTGCCACATCATCTCCCACAGGTTGTACCGCTCCAGCATGGTGTAAACTGTTTTGGACGCCTTGCTTGTAAAAAACAGCCTGTAAAGGTCGGTCACGTGTCTGTGCGGTTCCTTCAGGTTGTCCGGGAACCTGTCCTTTTCCTTTATGTTCATGCCCGCCATGGCCGCTTTTCCCGGCGGCGTAAAGAGCAGCATCTGCGGCACCACGGTATTCAACCCGGAGACCTGCGTATATAGGAGCGACCTGATGAGGAAGTACTCCGGGTAGAACGTGTCGTTTATCTCCAGTTTCTCCAGGTCGTCGTCCCCGCGGTCGAGCCTGGTCCTGTATTTGAAATCAGCCTGAAGCATGGCGGTCAGCCCCGAACGCTTTATCTTTGAGCGTGACCTGCCCAGTATGCCCACATCCGCGCCGGTCACGTACGCCTGCAGTTCGTCCTTGAAATCCGCAAGGTCGGTGTTCTTAAAGAGCCTGATTGCCTTTACATTCGGCGGCGCCTCTTTTGTCCTGTCTTTGTTTAGAGCCAGCTCGTCCCTGTCCTTATCATAATCCCAAAGCCCGGTTGACTGGGCCGACATGTTCAGGAACAGGTTATTTAAGTATTCGAGCGTCGATTGGTTTTCTATCCTCCATGTGGTTTTCAGGTCGTCGTAGCGTTTTTTGTCCTTGCGTTCCTTTGCCGAGTTATAAAACGCCCTGAACTCCTCAGGGTAGGCGCTGCGCCACTGGTATATGGACTGTTTGGTGTCCCCCACCACAACCACGGATACCGGCTGTTCGCCGTCCCCTCCTGCTAAAATGGTGACGAGGTAGTTCTGCACTATGTCCGAATCCTGTGCCTCGTCTATGTATATCCTGTCGAAACCAAACCCTTCCTCCTCCAGCCTCTTTAAGAACCATTTTCTGCCTTTCTGTTTCACCAGTTTTACCACCATGTATACTATCGCGTCAAAATCGAATACGCCGTCTTTTAACAGCACGGGCAGGTAAAAATTATCCCCTATGTCGGAGATGATGCGCGCGAGTATCCCGGAACATCCGTCCAACAGGCGCATCACATCCGTCGCCTGTGCCGCATCGCGTTTTTCCCTGTACTCCGCTAACAGCGCATCAAGCTGTTCCTGATTGCGTTTTATATCCGGCGCTTTTTTCATGCCGGGTATCTTATCCCGCAGGTCCATGATGTCCTTTGCATTCTCCTCCACAAAACTGCTAAAAACCGCCAACTCTTTTTTCAGCGCGAAGAGCGCGTCTTCGGCCCCCGCCGTACCGGTGATTCCAAGTTTTGCGAGCAGTTGCGCCGCCTTTTTGCCGTCCGCTCCGCCCGCGTCAGTGTCGCCCAGGCCGAGCAGGTAATAGAGCGCGTCGCCCTTTTCCTTTATGAACCTTTTGAGCGAATAGTGGTCGGATAACAGGAACAGAGCGTCGGCCATGAGTGCGTCCGTGCCGGAAAGCCCCAGCCTGTGTTTTATGTTTTCCCTGTCCCATTCCCTGCTGAAATAACCCTCAACCACCCCGTCCCAGACCGTGTAGTCCTCCACCGGGACAAACTCCATCGATTCCGGCATGCCGAGCTCGTACCTCATCATCTTCGCGAGTTCAACCGCGAACCCGTGGATAGTATATGCCCTGAACTCGGGTATGGAATTCAGGGCGTCCGACAGGGAGCTTTTTCCCTCTTTGCCATTTTGGGTCTTTTCGTAGAGCCTCTCTTTTATCTCCTCGACAGCGGAAGTGGAAAAGCTTAAGAATACCGTGGAGGCGAGCCTGGCGCGGACCTCGTCGGGTGTTTGTGCCCCTTCCAGCGCCATTTCAAGGATTGTGTGCGTCTTGCCGGTTCCGGCCGAGGCGTTTATTATTTTGTCTATCATTTCATGCCCCCTTTCATGAGCAGCATCTCGCAGTTTTTGGCGTACTCGCAGTAGCTGCACGGCTGGATGCCCCGCGTGAAACCGGAATCATTCATGCCGGGCTGCTCCAATATGTCCGCCGGCTGTTCTATAAACTCCGCAAAAGCCGCGATGACCTTTTCGACGAGCTCCGGGAGCTGTGCTGCCTGCAGTTTTACTGTTTCAATGTCGTCCAGGTTGTCACTGCCGTCCATGTATATGACACCCGCTGCTTTGTCCATGGTTTTATACATTTTTAATTCGGATGTTTTTTCATTTGAGAGCAAGTATGTGTAAATACCCAATTGAACCGCGTCCCTGCCGTTGCCGGAATCAAACCTGCGTTTATCACCCGAATAATTTGCCTGCGTAAATTTTGATTTTCCCGCAAAGAAACTGAAGGATGTTTTCTGCCTGTTGCCTGTTTTATAATCCCATAACACCGCGGTATTACCGTACACGTCCAGTCTGTCGGTTGTGCCCTCGATGCAAAATGTCCCGCACTCTTTGCCCAACTTTATCTCCTGTTCCACGGAGGAGAGCCCCTTCATCGTCTTTTTCCTGGCGGCTTCGTTGCCCGCAAAAAGCGGTATGACCGCCTTTTCCGCCTCGAGCAGGAACTCTTTTCCCGATTTCTCCTGTATGACCTCGGGGTCAAATTCCGCAAGGGCGCCTTTTATTCCTGTTTTCAGGGCTTTTTCAATGTCTGCCTGTTTGACGCTGTTGAACAGTTTTTTCTCCTTTGCCGCGAGCTCAAAAACCCTGTGCCAGAAATTCCCGGTTTTACCGGACATGCGCAGGGTCATGTCTGCCTCGGTCAGACCGGCTGCACCCGCCAGCAGGGAGTTTACGAGCCTCCTGGGGCATACCGCAAAATCCGCGAGCTGCGTTACCCTCACCATGGGCAGGGCGGTGGAGTTGTCCAGCAGTTCCTTTATTTTCGGGACTCCCTTTACGGTTTTTGCCTTTACCATCTCGGACGCGCCCTGCACCGGCCCGAACCTGTACGAATCATCCGGCGCGTTCCTGCCTGTTGATATTATGTCGTACCCGCGGAGCAGGCTGTTGTCGCTGTTTGATACCGTTTTAACCCCGTCCATTTTTGAAATTAACCTGGCGGCATTCGAAATGCCGAGCACCTTTGACCCGAAATCCAGATAGGAATAGGAGAAATGAACCTCCCCGGGATTTTGCGCCGCCTGCACCAGTTTCGCGTTTTTTTTCATCCGCAGTCTGTCCCACAGTGGCAGACCCAGCGCCTGTGCGAGAGCTGCAGGGTAGCTCACAGCTTCGCGTTTATCCATGGACGCGTCCATGCCGCACATGAACACGGTATTTGCCGAGGTGTTGCAGGCAAGCATCGGCGGCAGCATGGATATAAAAGCCGCGGAGGGTTCCTTTTCAACCTGCGGTTCCTTGAACATCAGTTTTTCCTTCACGGGATCGATGAACTCCATGTACTCGCCACAGCCCAGCACCTCAAAGAGCGCCTCGAGCATGAACCTGAAATCATGGCTGTCCTTGCCCTTTGCCCTGTATGGCGCAAGTATCGCGTCCATGCCGGCTATAACCGAGGCAAGCCTGGCGTATACGGACGCGTGTTTGGCACCCGGACTTGCAACCGAAGCGTCAAAAATAGCGGCAAGGTCCATGGACGGCGCTTTGTCGAGGAAATCAGAGAACGCTTTTAGCGAGGCTGCATCATCATTTATCCTGTTTATGAATTTCTCGTCGTATTTACCCGCGCTGTTTTTGACAAACTCTTCGCGTTTTGCAACAGTAACAGCGAGCGCCTTTTTGACGGACTCAACAGGTTCTTTCCGCACCTTGTAGCCCAGGTCGGAAAGCGCATTCACAAACATGGAGGCGGTAAAACCCGTGGTATTGAATTCAGAGGCTTCGCAGCTCAACAGGTCCACGGCTTCCCGGGGGTCAAACTCCCCGTATGCCATGGAAACGGCGCTGCGAAACGCGTCATAAACAGGGCTGTCTTTTAACGGCTCCATGGCGAAATAGGAGATGCCAAAACGATCGAATACAAGCTGAAGGACGTCGAATATATCGCGGTTATAGTATACGACCGATATGTCATGCGGTTTTACCCCGGAGGCAAGCATCTCTTTGACCTTGAACCCGATGGACTCCGCCTCATCCAGGGGCGTCATGTAGTTATAAAACCACCTGTGTTTTGCTGTCCCGGCGCGCCCGGCAGGGGACGAGACGGTCTTTTCCACCTTAACACCGGATTTTTCCAGCATGACGCATATCTCCCTGAATATGGGTTCCATGTCGTCAAAATCTTCCACCACTATAGTTTTGTCAAACTCAAACTTTTCCCCTGACTTTAAATATTCATACAGTTCCCTGTACGCGATGAATATGTCAAAGAACCTGCTGCCTTTGCATGACCCCGCCCTGTCCATGTAGTTCCTGAAGAATTGACAGAACAACTCCGAAGGCGAACCCTTTTCCGCCTGATGCTGCGCGGCAGCGTCCCATTTCATGTGTGTTATGACATCTTTGAGGAAAGATTTGGTATCCTTGACCAGGTGGTGGCGGTTGTTGGCGGTGGTGTTGTACGCATCGCCGGCAGCGGTTGATTGTATCGTCTCCACCGCGATTTGGAACATCAGCAATTGCTGCTTTTCTTCGGAATATTCTGTGAGCCCTTCACCGGACGCGGAACCTTTGACTATGTTTCCGGCCAGTTGTAAAAAACCGACCTGATAGGCAACGATGTCCGGCGGCAGGATTGCTTTGATGCCCTTTTCAGCCATCTCACCGGCTATCTGCATCTGCAGCTGCGAAGCGCGCTGCTGGTTGTTGACGATATAGAGTACTGATGACAGGTCGAGATCTTTTGCGTCCTTGTGGTTTTGAAGTTGTGTTATAATATCCATGTATTCCCCCCTTATTTTCCTATTTTAGCAAAGTACCCGCAAACTTGTATCAAATTATTTTGAAGTCTGCCGGGCATCTGGTTCCCACAGGTATATTTAAGCAAACGGTGTGCCGTAAACCGGGTTGGGACAATAACAAAATTTGCCTTAATAATATGGCGGGAGGCGGCCGAATAACCGTCGTACACCGACTGTATGGCTAATTTTTTGCTGTCCACCCGTCAATTATTGCGCATACCGTGTTTTTCCATCTTGGCCTTCAGGGTGTTCAGGCTTATCCCGAGGGATTTTGCCGCATGGGTCTGGTTAAAGCCGGTTTCTTTTAAAGTTCTTTCTATCATTATTTTATCCCAGGATTCCAGGTCCATCAGGCTGCCGTCCTGCTGTTCGGAATCGACCCTGGGCGCAGGCGCCCCGTTCCTCTCCAGCCTGGCGCGCTGCTCATCCATAAGTTTCCTGAAATCCCCGGTCTTGAATACTATCGCGTTCGTGAGGAACTGCTCCAGCTGCCGGACATTGCCGGGCCAGTCGTAGGACTCCAGTACCTTGAACTGCTCCTGGGTCAGGATCATCCTGCTGATGCCGCGCTCGGCGCAGAGCCTGAACATGGTCTCCACAGCCAGAGCCTTGATGTCCTCTTTGCGTTCCCTCAGCGGCGGGATGGTCAGGGTGATGCATTCCAGCCTGTAGTACAGGTCCGGCCTGAATTTTTCCTTTGCTATCTCGGCCACCAGGTTCTTGTTGGTGGCGGCGATCAGCCTGATGTCCACGTCTATCTCTTCGCCCTTTGAGTCGCCGACGTGCCTGACCTTGCGTTCCTCAAGCGCGCGCAGGAGCTTTGCCTGCACATCCAGGTCCAGGTCCCCTATCTCATCGAGGAATACGGTGCCTTTGTCCGCCTGCTCAAATATGCCCTTTTTGGTCTCAGTAGCGCCTGTAAAGGCGCCTTTTTCATATCCAAACAGCTCGGACTCCACTATGTTTTTCGTCAGGGCCGCGCAGTTCAGTGACAAAAGCTTGCCGGTCCTGCCGCTTTTGTTGTGGATGAGCTCGGCCACATGCTGTTTGCCGACGCCTGTCTCGCCAAATATGAGCACGCTGGAGTACCTGTCGGCGCCCACAATCTCGATCTTCCCCCTGAGCTCGGATATGGCCGGACTTTTGCCCGAAAGATGCCTGTAATTGTAGTTGAAACCGGCTGATTTCCTGATATCATCGGATTCTATCCGGTCAAAAGCAAGCTTGCTGATACACTCTCTTATGCGCTCCTCGCTGCGCCAGTTGAGGTACTCTCCTATAATATAGTCCATGTATATCCTTGCGGTAAAAACCTTGCCGTCGTCATCTGTTTTACGCTGCTGCGCCCGTTTTTTATCATCGCTCCTGTCGGTCACATCATCCTGCCGGTTATAATAGGAACAAAGCCGTGAGCAGGTTTCAGGATCCGGTTTTTCGTTCCTCGATATCTCGTCCAGGAGCGTTTCCCCCTTTTTAGGGATATAGAGGAAAGCCTTAAAAAAATCGTGCTTTGCCAGGTCTATATGAACCCTGTCGTGCAGCAGGTACCATTTGACCTCAGCCTTTTCCTGTTTGAATTTTGACAGGGCCTCCCTGTAGCCTTCCAGATAATTTTCTTTCAACCTCAGGCCGATTATGTAGATGTTTTCATATCCCTTGCCCGTGTAACCTAAGAGTATGTCCACGGCGTCATCGGCTGTTATGCGGGCCACATCGGCGTTTTTTATCGCGCTCAAAACAAGGGCTGATGCGACAAAATAGTTCGGTTTGATGGATGTCAGTATGAGGTTGCGCACTTTTTCCGTATTCCTTTGCATGGGTTGATTTTCCTTTGCGTTCTTATTAAGCATATTTTGTGCCACTCCCTGTTTTTATTTTCAGTCCTATTTTGTTGACACTATATTACCAACATTCCCGCTATTTCAATTTTTTATATGCCGCCCTGCGTTTTTTGACAGGCGGTATGCCCAATTGCGTCCGGTATTTCGTGACCGCCCTGATTGACACATTGAACCCCGCGCTTAAAAGTTCCTTTAACACCCATTCGTCAGTGACCGGCCTTGCTTTGTCCTCCGCGGATATCAGCTCTTTTAGCCTGTTCCTGACCGCATGCGTTGATTTGCCTGATCCCGCCTCGCCGGTAAAAAAATCCCTGAGCGGCAGCACATTGCCCTCGAGGTTCACGTATTTTTCCTTTACAATGCGGCTCACTGTGGATACCGAACATTTTTGCCTGGCGGCAATCTCGCTGTATTTGAGCGGTTTGAGGTCAGGACTTTTCCCCGTAAGATAATCGGACTGGCTGTCCAATATCTCCTGGCCGATCCTTTTCATCATTGCCCTGCGTGTGAGTATGGCCTGCTCGATCAACAGCGCCCTTTTCAGGTGTTTTCCCGCGGTTTTGGCGGCATTTTTGTCCGCTTTGGTGTATTTTTTTACTATATCCCTGTCTATAATAAGTTCGGGGAAAATGTCAGGAACCTCGGCTTTGAACCTGTCCACGGCCTTTGTGACCATGATCTCTGCTGTTATGTACTGTATGTCAGCGCCTGTAGAATATTTATACCCCGGTTTCAATGACAGCGTGCGTATCTCGCCGATGGCATTCTCTATGTCCGCCAATTTTACGCGGAATTTCCCGGCCAGGTATTTCTTGTCGAAGCGGCAAAATGCATCATATGCAGTATCCAGTATCCTGTATGCCAGCGTGCCGCGTTCCTTCCTGCGCTCCAGCTGCAGCATCAGGCATTCGCGCACGTCCACGGCGGCCAGCCCCGATGGTTCAAACCCGTGCAGGAGTTTAACGGCCCTCTCAACCTCTTCGAGGCTGTATTTTTCCGCTGCCGCGATTTCCGGCAGTGCCGAACTCAGCAGACCGGTCGGTTCTATGTAAGCCGCCACCCCGGCCACGACAGCGCGGGCGCGCGGTTTTAACTCCAGCGCCTCGATCTGCTGTTGTATGACATCGGAAAGGTTTTTCTGCTCAAATACACCGGATTGTATCTCGCTTTTGGTATAGCGGCTCCGGTTTTCTATGCCGCGGCCGCGTGCTTCACTCCTTTCACCGGCTTCCCGCTCCTCGCCGGTCACACTGAGTTCGCTCTCCATGCTGCCGCTATCGCCGATTTCCGGGTTGCCTTCTTCGGTTTCCAGGAATTTATCCACAACATCCTCCACCGCCGGGTTCTGCCCGGCTTCGGCATGCAGCAGCCCGATAAGCTCGTGGGCAGGCAGGCGCAGGATTTCGGAACGCAGGCGCTGTTCGGGCATTAACCTGAACTGCCGGGTTTGCTTTTGACGTTGAGAGAAATTTTGTGATTGGTTCATTTTGCCCCCGGTCATGTCAGTCTGTTTTAACGCGTATGATAATTATACACCCGATTGGGCGCTTGTCAACTTTTGACAAGCTAATTTTAAGGCACGGTATTAAAGGCACTGCGACAGCGCGGGAGCGCTGCCGCTACAAATGCGGTGGGTGATTCAAAACCAAAACCGCCTTTGTAGCCGCGGCCCCTGCGGCCGCGCTGCGGGTCCTTTTACTTCCGCGACCATGAAGGTCGCGGCTACTACTGCGGGTTTACAACTCCACTGTTCAACAAACCGACCTTGTAGCCGCGGCCCCTGCGGCCGCGCCGCGGGCTCTCACTTCCGCGACCATGAAGGTCGCGGCTACTACTGCGATTTTACAACTCCACTGTTCAACAAGCCGACCTTGTAGCCGCGGCCCCTGCGGCCGCGCCGGGGGTCCTTTTACTTCCGCGACCATGAAGGTCGCGGCTACTACTGCGGGTTTACAACTCCACTGTTCAACAAGCCGACCTTGTAGCCGCGGCCCCTGCGGCCGCG
>JAJFUW010000151.1 GCA_021372235.1 Spirochaetia bacterium | reverse complement strand
TTTTTTTAACCAAAAAGAGTATACAAGCGGGGAATCCCTTTTTAAATCTTTATTTTTGGTTTTTCCTTACTTAACAAGACTTTCTACGTTTTGCCCCTAAAAACCGGGAAAACTCCAAGTACATGTCATTTATAACCTCCGTTTGTCAGAGCAGATATTTTACGGTGACCTCCATTCTCCTATTCAGGGTCGCAAGCGCCCTATGGCGACATTCGGTAACAGGCTTGATTAGTCTCCTTTTTGGGGTCTTCTCGCCCCAGTTAAACAATCCAACCTATTACCTATCTGCTCTGTATTTTTTTCTCATTATATACAGAACCTTGCCACCGTTGTTCTTGATTTTTATTATATCGTCTCCTTTATTTTCACGTTCTATCTCGCGCAGTACGGCACGCTCAATGAATTTGTTGGTTTTGTCTTATTTTGGATTTTTGGGATTGCATAGAAATCTGCGGAAATATTTCCCAACCACCGCGCTCCCGGCACCGTTTTCTATATTTAACCGTTTCTTATTTATTTTTATATTCATACCCAATACTGCCTGATTTCCTTTTGGTCTTACGGCAGTATACTGCCCCGCAAAGCCTTTTACCGGAGTGTGTTTTATCAGTATGCCCGTATAAGCCCATATGAGGACAGGGCCATAAACTGCATCCCTGTTCATAACCATTGTCACGGTGCCTATCTGGAACAGTTTTCCCTGTTGTTATCTTCCGCTCCCGTATGTATAATTCACCTATGGAAATAAACAATGACTTTCTGAACAGGTTCAGGGACAACTCCGGGAAGAAGCCTCACAAAAAGCAGGTAAAAGAACTGCCCGGTGAGGTTGTAGAGCGCAACGGCACAAGGTTTTTGGTCACCACCACGTCAAAGACCTTTAACGGTTTTACCCTGCCCGAGCGGGAATTTTTTGACAAATCCTACTCGGACTCGCTCGAACTGCTCTACGGCATACGCGACAACAAGAAAAAGACAATAGCGGACCGAGGCATCAGAAACCTGCACGACGCCAAAAACAATGAAAAGTTCAGCGACGAGGCCCGCCGCATACTCTCCGCCCTGGCAAAAGACATACACGCGGTAAAGGATATCCTGGGGGCGCGGTTCTCCCCATCCCACAGGCTGTTTTTCCTGCTGTGCGCTTTCTTCAAACCAGAGGAATTGTTGTTCATAGACATAGAGACAAAATCACTTTTCTTTGAAACCTCTATCATAGAGATAGGTTGCGGCTATTTTGAAGGTAAAAAATTCACGGTAAAACAATTCACCTGCCTTAAGGACGCTGCCGAATATGAGGTCCTCGAGGAGTTCGGTAAACTGCTGCACGGGAAAAAGGCATTTGTCACATTTAACGGCAGGACCTTTGACATCCCTTTCATAGACAACAGGATATCTTACTACGGTGGTATCTCATCCGCCGCGGACATACCCGGGATGCACAATTTTGACCTTTTGCACTTTTCCCGCTGCTGCTTCAGAAACGAGTATGATTCCTACAGGCTGAAATCAATGGAAGTAAACCTGCTTGGCAAAGAACGCGATGGCGACATAGAGGGCTCAGAGGTCGAGATATATTACAACAACTACATAGAGAGCGGGGATCCGGCTTTTCTTGAACCGATCGTTTATCATAACCGCGAGGATATACTGGCGATGGTGGAGTTGTTTGAACGGATTTTTGATAGGTGGGTATAAGGAGATGAAACAAACCGGGAGTCAGGAGTCGGAAGCCGGGGAAACGATCCGGCAGGCTGTTGGAGGAACGCTTTGATGCAACAACATCACCCTACTCCCTTACTCGTTTCCTTGCTTTTCCCTCACCTCCCGGCTCGTTTTATCCCTCAGGGACACGCATCACGAACAGTATGCAAATTACGCACCGGAGAACAATCATGAACAGGATACAAAACCTTATCTCTCAGATAAAGCAGCAGCGTTTTTACAACAACCAGATAACCGACATCATCACCATTCCCCCCGTCCCCCCCATTTACGCCGAGCCCGACGACAATCTGAAAACCCTGCGCTCATGGGACCCTTCCATAGAACGGCTTTACATCCACCAGGCCGAGGCCTGCAGGCTCGTGCAGGAGGGTAGAAATGTCATCATCACCACACCCACGGCGTCAGGTAAGACCCTTGCTTTTAATCTTCCCATACTGCAGGACATAACCCAAACACCCGGTACCCGCGCGCTTTACATCTACCCTGCCAAGGCGCTTGCCAACGACCAGTTGAAAGTACTCGAAACCATAAAAGAAAGATCGGGTTTAAAGTTCGAGGCGGGAATATACGACGGCGACACCGAGTCACATCTGAAAAAACACCTACGCGACGAAGCTGATATCATTATTACCAACCCTTATGAACTGCACCAAATACTCCCCTTTCACCCAAAATGGAATAAATTCTACAAAGGGTTAAAGTACGTTGTTATCGACGAGGCGCACAGGTACAAGGGCGTTTTCGGCTCAAACATCGCGATGTTAATGCGCAGGTTAAAGCGCGTGCTGGCAATATACGGCGTAAACCCGCAGTTTATCGCCTCCACCGCCTCGATTGCAAACCCTCTCGAGTTCATCACAAAGCTCACCGGCGAACAGTTCGAGAGCGTGGACAAAAATGGCGCGCCATCCGCCGAAAAATACCTGGTGTTGTGGGACTCCTCGTTCAACCCGCAAAAGTCTGTCCATACACAGACCAAAGACCTCCTGTTGTTCTGCGCGAAATCCGGATTCCAGACCCTCTCCTTTACCTCATCCCGCCGCATGGCCGAACTCATACGCATGTGGGCCAATGCCGAGGACCGCTCCACAGATATCCTCTGCTACCGGGCCGGCTATGACCCCGCCACACGCAGGGAGATAGAGAGGAAACTGAAGGAAAAAGAGGTCTTAGGCGTGGTCTCCACGAACGCGCTTGAACTCGGCATAGACATAGGGCAGCTGGACGTCATAATACTTTCCGGCTACCCCGGGACCATCTCATCTTTCTGGCAGCAGGCCGGCCGCGCCGGCAGGAAAAACAACGATTCCGCCGTGGTGTACCTGCCCCACGAGGATGCGCTGCAGAAATACCTGCTCCATAACCCGTCAATACTCACCTCAAAAACATTTGAGAACGCCATAATATCCACGGAAAATCCGAATATAATAATGGGGCACGTCCTGTGCGCGCTGTCCGAAGCCCCGTCAAAGTCAAAAAAAATATTTGACGATATAGACGCTTCCCCTTTCGTGGATGCCATGGCCGGCCACGGCTTGGTCACTGAGACGCCGCGCGGATACATCTACTCGGGTGCCAGAAGGCCGCAGGACACTGTTCCTCTCGAATCCATGGGTTCCGGCACGGTAAAAATAAAGATAAACGGCAGGATACTCGAAGAGGTGGAAATGAGCAGGGCCTGCAACGAGTGTTATAAAGGCGCGGTTTATATACACAACGGCGAAACCTATGTAATAAAGGAACTCAACCTGGAATCCGGCGAGGCGGTAGCGGCAAAGGAGGACGTCGACCACTATACGGAGCCGATGAAGGATGAAGACGTTGAGATACTGAAGGTAAAAAAGACCCGCGACTGCACAGGTTACAGGCTCTGTTTCGGGGACGTCAAGGTCACGGAATTTTTCAAGGCTTACAGGACCAAAAAAGCAGGCAAAGTCATATCCTGCGATGACCTCATGATGCCGCCTTTAAAATTCAACACCGAAGCTGTCTGGATGGAATTTGATTACAAGATAGTATCACTGATAAAATCCGCCGGACTCGATTTTGACGGTTCCATACACGCGGCCGAGCACGCCCTGATAGCGCTCTCCCCGCTGTTTGCCATGTGCGACCGCAACGACATAGGCGGCAGATCCTATCCTGCCTATGGGGATGACGGCAACCCCTGCATATTTATTTATGACGGTTATGACGGCGGCATAGGCATATCGGAAAAACTCTTTGAGGTTTTCGGCTCCCTGGCCTCCAACACCATGGAAATGGTAACCAATTGCGGGTGCGAAGAAGGGTGCCCATATTGCGTCTACTCGCCCAAGTGCGGAAACGGGAACAACCCCATAGATAAAGCGGGAAGCCTGATAATCCTCAACTACCTCATTTAAGTATGGTTGATGCAATAACAATAAGGGCAACCCTTTCAATGGCCACAAAACACGCCATTCAAAAATGTATTAAACAATCAGGGTTTTTATTCGAGGCCGGTTTTCATTATTAGAGGTTTCTTGGGGACGAGAAATCCGGCGGCATTTGTAATGACCTTGAGGTTTCAAAATCATGGTTCTACAAATAGACCGACAGGTTTTACGCTGCCATCGAAACGCGGAATACCGGGACGGTGTCAACCTGCGTCAAAAACAGCGATATCCTCTCACAGAAGCTAAAAAAACATACTGTCCCATCATATCCTCGAGTTCCTGCTTCTGTTTGTTCAGCGTCCTTAACCGGCATGTCTCCCTGTCCGTACATGTCCGCTTCGCCGGTATATATAGTTTTATCCTGCCGCTTATCCTGTCATGGTAGCCCCAAAAACCGTCCCTTAAATGGTCACCCCCCATGATGACCTCATACAGCAAAAAAAGAATCCGAAACAAAAAAAATAAACGGGCAAAATCCACCCTTTTCCCGGTTATCGGCCGCAGTTAACCGTCACTGTCACTTGCAGGGAACATCATAGAGCGACCGGATGTGTTTTACTATCTTTTCACGTTCTATCTGCTGCGAGCGCTCCATATAGTTCACTGCAATCGCCAGCGTCCCCACGCCGTGGCAGTTCTTCATCCAGCCCACTTTATTTTCCGAGTTCATGGCATGCTGCTGCAACTGGCCTGATTCGGCCACGTCCAGCAGGTAGTATTTTCCATCCTCTTTTATGTCCTTGCACAGCACAACATAAACCCCGGGTTTGTTGAATAAAAACCTCGCTGAGGCGTACGGGCCTTCAAAAGTGTAATCTGCAAACTTGAAAAACATACTGTCCCCCTATCGTATCTTGCCCCGCAAAAATGTTGCCATTCTTGCGTCGGATGAAGCCATGTGATTAACAAACCAATCATACTGGTATTTCACCGCATCCGATACCTCGGCAGGGGCTATTTCACCGGAATCAAACTTTTCCCTGACCGCCGCAGTCTCTTTCATGAATCTGGCGTGGACGTTCCTGTGGTCCTCGTAGTCGCGGTACTTATAACTGAGCATATATGCCTCTTCGGCCTTGAAATGTTCGTCGGAATAAACCTCGAGAAAACGTATGGCCCGGGCTATCTCTTCCTTTGACGCTCCCTTTTCCACCGCCTCGTTTATCTCGTTCAGTTTCCTGATGAGTTTCCTGTGCTGGACATCTATCTCGCCTATGCCCACCGACATTTCCGGGGTCCATTCCAATGCCATTTCTATTCTCCTTTGAATTTTCTGAGCAGCCTGTAACCCTGCCTGAAATCCATATCCGATACCACGAGGCCCGATACACGGTAGCCGCCGGACGAGTCGCCGTTCAGAGTTACCCTGTGGTACGTTATCGCGCCATCGCTGACCGCGGTGTAAAAGACGGTAATGTCCCTGGAGCCCTGTTCCGTAAAATAATTGTCGGCGTGAAGCCCCTCGAACTTCCCGTATTTTTGCAGGAAAGAATCCGCCGTTTTCTGCAGGTATGCAAGCCCAGAATTTTCCCTGAACTCCGTTGTGGTCATGGCGAGAGCCCCGTTATAATCCCGGAAATGATACAGTGTGTTCAGGAAATCCCCGGCCTTTTGCCGCGCCATATCCGGCGAATGGGTGTATATCCCCGAGCATGACAGCATTGCCGCCGCAAATGCAAAAGCCGCCGCTATTTTTAACGTCCTGACCATATATCCCCGGCGTATTTCGCTCCATTTTGCCCGCTTACGAGCCATACCGCCCCGTCAAACACCGCGCATCCCATATATGCTCTTTTTCCGAAACCGGCCGAAGCCGTGACGGATACCCAGTTGTAGCCGTTGACGCTCCACCACACATCCGCATACAGTCCTGTTTTTTTATCGCCGCCGCCTATAACCCAGAGCCTGTCTTTAAAGGTTACCATACTGTGGCCGGCGCGCGGCGAAAAAGCCGCCGAAGGTGTTGCGCTTTTCCAGTCAACACCGTTTGAGGAATACCACACATCGTTGAGTTCCCTGTCCTGCACGGCCCCGCCTGATATCCACAACCTGTCAGAATACACACTTGAAGCATGTGACCGCCTGCCCGGAAATATTTTGTCCGGGCTATCCGGTTTTGACTGCATCCATTTAACTCCGTCCTTTGAATGCCATGTGTCGTCATAATAATTCCGTCCGTCCCATCCGCCTGTCATATATATCTCATTTTTAAAGGCAGAAACCGCCATGTATGCCATCTTTGGGAACGCGGCTGACACCGTCTCCACAGTCCAGGACACACCGTCGGGCGACGACCAGACGTCGTTGAAATAATTTATCCCGCCGTCGGGCGCCGTCGCGGTACCGCCAATCACCCACATTTTCCCGCCGTAATTCACAAACCCGAAATCAGACCTTGGGCCAAACGGAGCCTTTGCCGTCGCTGTCACCCAGTATACGCAATCGGAGGTGGCCCAGACGTCGTCAAAAAACTTCCGGCCCTGCCTGCCTCCGCAGATAAAAATACGGCCCTTGAACTCCGTTGTCCCGGCCCCAGCCCTCGCAGCGAAATCCGTGTAGCGCTCGCCTATCTCCCATTTTTTCATGTCAGGGGTGGGCGATAGCACGATTGCGGCCTGCGCAATGTCCGCGCCCGAAGGCCCTGCGGTTTTGGAACAGGCTGAAACAGCGATAGCTGCGGCAACTGCCAAAATTATCAGAACGTTGTTTTTTTTCATGGCTTTATTATATAGTGAAAGGGGATGTTTGTCAAACAACCCTCGTGGTTATTTAGCCAATAACCTTATAACCAAAAAACAGGGTCAGGAACTTTATATATGTTAACATGAATATATAAAGCCGTTAAATTTGGTTATTGGCTAAAGAAACAAACGCCTTTAAACCACAAATTTAAACTGCCCGGATCGCAGCAGGTTTGATGTTATCTCCACAACTTCCGCGTCAAAAAGCTTTCCGCTGTTATTCTCTATCTCCGCGAGCGCTTTGTCTATCCCAAAAGCCGGCCTGTAGGGTCTCGCGAAAGTAATGGCTTCGACAACATCGGCTACGCTTATTATCCTGGATTCAAGGTATATCCTGTCGCCTTTCAAACCGTAAGGGTATCCCGAACCGTCGAGCCGCTCATGATGCTGCAGGATGATGTCCGCTATTGGCCATGGAAAATCTATGGTCTTCAGGACCTCAAACCCCGCCTCCGGATGTTTTTTGATTATATCGTATTCCTCATGCGTGAGATCCCCGACCTTGTTCAATATCTCGCCGGAAACAAATATCTTGCCTATGTCATGTATGAGCGCCGCTATATAAACGCACGTCACCTGCTCCGATGCCAGCCCCATTTTAACCGCTATGGCCCTGGCCAGTTCCGCCGTCCTGTGCTGATGGCCCACGGTATACAGGTCCTTTTTCTCTACAAGCTTCTCCATGGCATTTATGATACCGTCCATTACTTTTTTTACGGCCATATAACTGTTTTTTAGTTCCTGGTCAATCTTTTTCTTTTCCGTGATATCCCTGATGACTATTATGGACCCCTTTACCCTGCCGTCAGCCGCCTTGAGGATGCTCCCGTTGGCTTCCCCCGTTATCCTATCGCCGTTGCGCCTGATAAGTCTCATCTCCCTGCCGTGGACCGACGATACGGATGCTATATCCGCCAGTACCTGCTCCGCACTATTCCTGTCATCCGGTATGACAAAATCATAGAAAGATTTCCCGACAACCCTGCTTATGTCTTCCCCGCCGTATACTGCAAGAGCCTGCTCCGACAGGTAGATGATCCGGCCGTCCGTGTTCAGGATAAAAATAGCGTCCGGTGATGCGTCAATCAACCCGCGGAATGTCTCTTCGGACTCCCTGATTTCCCTCTCGGCATTCTTGGTTTTTGTAAGGTCGCTCAAAGTCATGAGCAGCGCGACCGGCCTTTCTTTCCTGTCCTTTATGGCCGCGGAGTTGACCTGAACACAAAACCTCCTGCCGTCGGATTTAAGGAAAAAGAATTCCTCGTTCGATACAAAACCTTCGCGTGCCGTGCGCTTGAAACTGTCCAGCGCCCTCATACGGTCCTCGGGGGATACGAACTCTACCCCGTTCCTGCCGAGAAGTTCCGAAGGCGCCTTATAACCGAAAAGTCCCACCGTACGTTCCGAAAGGTATGTGATATTGCCGTCCAGGTCGGTTATTATGACGGCATCTCGTGATGCCATGGTCAGTTTGCGGTTTATTTCCTCATTCCTGCGGAGTTCAAGCAGGGCGTATTTCAGCCGTTGTTCGTTCTTCTCAAGCCGGGCGACCTTTGCTTTCAGGTTTTTATTCTCTGCCGCCAGTCCCGCAGTCTTACTTTTTTTTGGCATGCCGTCTGTCCTCCTCGATCCGTTCTGCCGTCACAGTATTCCTGCCGTTTTTCTTGCTTTCATAACGAGATTTTCCATGTCATCGTCCCTTTTGGCAACCACCGCTCCCACCGAAACCGTCACATGTGACGGTTCCTGTCCGGCCATTTCCAGTGAAGAACGCTCAATCATTCCGCGCAGTTTATCCGCTGTCGCAACGAATTCCTCACGGTTCACATTGGAAATTATCGCTATGAACTCCTCGCCGCCCCACCTGCCTGCAAAATCATCCTCGCGCAGGTTTGACATTACCGATCTGTCTGCCAGTTTTAGCACGCGGTCGCCGGTATCGTGTCCGTGAGTGTCGTTGAACTGTTTGAAGTTGTCTATATCCGTAAACAGCAGGCCGAACCGGGCGTACCTGTTCATTTCCTCAAGTTTTGCCGCAATCTTTATCTCCGAATAGCGCCTGTTGCCCACGCCGGTCAGAGAATCAATGAACGCGAGCTGTTCCGGTTTTTCCATCTTCTGGAAGGCCGCAATTTTGGCGGAATTATCGGAAAACAGTTCCACCGCCCCGGTTACAACGCCGTTCTCATCCTTAACCGGCGATATCCTCGTAATGACCGGTATGCGGTAACCGTCCTTGTGCTTTAGATAGACCTCTGCTTCGACAAGCCTCTGTTCTTTCATTGCCGAACCGCAGGGCACGCCTCAGAGGGACACAGGGGATTGCCATTTGCTTCGGTGTGGTTCAGTATGTTTTTCCGGCAGTGCGAGCCGACCACTTCCTGTGCTGAGTAACCGGTTATCTTTTCAGCGGCTTTGTTCCGGTAGGTTATCTTTCTGGCATGGTCGCATATATATACACCTTCGTAGAGGCTGTCAAATATCTTTCTAAAAAAATCCCTTTCAAACTTATCGTCAAGCACGTCGGCCATTATTGCTCCCATGAAAAAAATGTCTGCCTTTAAACAGTCACCTGCTTTATTTTACAAAATATTTGTCAATTCGACAATAGATTGTTTATGTCCGGATGTTTTTCGCCAATAACTTCATAGCCTTGCAGCCAATATTGCGGCTACTATATTACAAGGCTGTTGACTATGTTTGCCCCGGCCCTCCCGCAATCGCGTCCTCGCACCTTATGCAGGCCGGTTCTTTGCACCGCGTGACAGCGGGTTTTAACTGGATCAGCCTTGCGGCTGTTTTCAGCAATTTTCCCGCGTGAAACACCATCCATCTGCTTTTTCCGCACATCACGGTTTTCGCGAGATTGCAAAGGTATGGTTCCATATTGGTAAACCCTTCCGAACATCCGCCGGCTTCGCAGCGTATTACCTCATTGGCGCCGCCTTTTGCCCAACGGACAAAAAGGTTCCTCCCTGCCATCTGCCCCGCCAGGTGCAGGATGGTTGCCCTGTTCAAACCCACCCCTGCAAGCAGTATGTATCCTTCAAACAGGGTCAACTCCCGCAGCGGTGCCATCACATCACCAGGTTCCTGGGGCCTTATTATCTCGCCGGCAAAAGGCCCGAGCGCGGCAAAAGAACATAATGGATGGTTTCCCCTGATCCTGCCGTCCCTGGAAAGGAGTTCTGCCGGCAGCGCTCCCATTTCTTCCCTGTCCATCTCATTGCATGACGGTGAAAATATCTTTGTGTTGCCCGCCGGAATCCAAGACAAATCGCCATAATCAACTCCGTTGCGGGCGGGCATCATGCCATCCGGCGGCCTGACCATAAATGACCCGAAAGAAAACGAAGGTGTTATGACAGTACAACCATCCTCCAGGAAAGCGTCGAGAACGCCTGCGGGCCCGTCTTTTAGCCCGCCAAACGACCTGAGCGAAGAATGAATGCATACGCTTTTGCATTTCAGCCCCGCCGCGCGCAGAGCTTCCCTGACATCTTTTTTGGTTATGAGCATTTGTTTCCTGCCATAAATAGGATTCCGGCCTGCCGGTTATAGACGGGCTTTTTGCGGTTACCGAAAATTATTCCGCCGGCAAAAGGATATTGAATTCCGATCCCATATTTTCGCCTCCGGAATCGGCCCATAATATCCCGCCGTGGGCGTTTATGATATTTTTTGCGATCAGAAGGCCTATGCCTATGCCGCGGTGGGTCTCCGGCGTGGCTTTTGACGATGAGAAAAAATTGTTGAATATCTTGTCCCTGTCCTGAGTGGTGAATCCCGCGCCGTTATCCCTGACCTGCACGTGGTAGTAAGCGACATTCCCTGCGGCCTTTTGCACATACTCCGGCGCGCCCTGCGGCACCCCTCGAGAGGCCGGGCTGAGTTTTACGGTGATAATCGTTCCCTCCATTGAGAATTTAAGGGAATTGGTCATCAGGTTGGTCAGGGCCTGGGATATCCTGTAGTTGTCAATCATGGCCCGCGCCGGTTCCGCGGGCATTTCCTCGGCGACAGTAATGTTTTTTTCCGCAGTAAGCGGGAGCAGGTCCGCGATGTTGGTTGTTATAAGGTCTTTCAAATCGCAGTCCTTCTTTTTTATGGCAAAGGTCCCCGCCTCTATCTCGGAAACATCTATCAGGTCGTCCATAAGCCCAAATATCCTTTGCGTGTTGTTCCTGACTATATTGATATAGGCCATGTCCGCGCCGCTCATATCCCCGTGTGCCTTTTCCACCTGGGCGACCGCGCTTTTGATCGACGCCACGGGCGTCAGGAGTTCATGAAAGACCATCAGGATAAAGTTATAATTCAGGCTGTTCCTGCTCTTTAAGGCCTGCTGTTTGACTTCCAATTCCCCGATGAGCCTGTTCCTCTCTATGGCGTAAACCATTGCCCTCTTCAAAAGGTCCGAATCCGTCCTGCCTTTTACGAGATAATCCTGTGCCCCTTCTTTCATGGATTTTATGGCTGTTATTTCGTCGTCCATGCCGGTCAGGATCACTATCGGAACATCCGGAGCCCTGTCCCGCACGCGGTTCAGGGTATAGATGCCGTTTGAATCAGGCAGAGACAGATCCAGCAATATTACATCCGGCCTCTCCTTTTCCATGGCCTGCAGTCCTTTGAGCAGGTTCTCCGCCACATTCAGGTAAAAAGGCGAATCCCTCACCTCCGAGAGTATTTCCCATATCAGGCGGACGTCTCCCGGGTTATCTTCTATCAGCAGGACCTTGATGTGCGTTTTTTCCATTATTTTGCCCTCTTTATAATCGTGAACCAGAACTCCTCGATGGACTGGATCGTCACGATGAATTTATCCAGGTCAATTGGTTTTGTCAGGTAACAGTTCGCGTAATTTTTATATGCTGCCGCTATGTCCTCATCCGCCGAGGATGATGTCAGCACTATGACGGGTATCGCTTTTAACGCCTCGTCAACTTTTATCTCTTTTAAAACTTCCAGCCCGCTTTTTTTAGGCAGTTTCAGGTCAAGCAATATAGCGTCAGGTTTCTTTGCCTGTGAATATTTGCCGCGTTTGAACAGGTAATTCACAGCCTCTTCCCCGTCCCTGGCTATATTTATATTATAATCAAGCCGGCCGTCCTTTAATGTCTCGACAATGAGCCGGACATCCCCGGGATTGTCCTCCACAAGAAGTACATCTATTTTATGTTTTTGCTCTGTTTCAGCCATATTGACCCCTTGTTTTATATATTATGACATTGTCCGGGGCCGGCCTTGCGCTCCCGGCAGTTTCACAATAGAAAGCCAAAAATCCTCTATTGACATCACGATCTTTATGAACTCATCGAGCCCTGCGGGTTTTGTGATGTAACAGTTTGCCTTCAGGTCATAGCACCGTGTTATATCTTTTTCGGAATCCGAAGATGACAGAATGACCACGGGCGTCCTGCATGTCTCCGGGTCTTTCCTGATTACTTCGAGCACTTCCATACCGCTGCGTCCCGGCAGGTTCAAATCCAGCAGGACCATATCCGGTTTGGGGGCTGTCACGAACGCGCCCTTCCTCCTGACAAATTCCACGGCCTCAACCCCGTCCTTTGCCACGCTTAGATTGTTCTGTATCTTAAAATCCTTAAAAGTTTCCCTTATCAGGCGCACATCGGCCGGGTTATCCTCTACCAGCAGAATCTCCACGGGTCCTGTCATTATGCTCTGTGAGGTCATACTTTTCCCTCCCTTTTTTTTTGGATTGGCCGCCAGGCCGAAATAAAAAACGCTGCCTTTGCCCTCCTGCAATTCCAGCCATATCCTTCCTCCATAATTTTCCACTATTTTTTTGCATATTGCAAGCCCTATGCCAGTCCCGGAATACTCATCCCTGCCGTGGAGCCTCTGAAATATCTCAAATATCTTTTCAAAATACTCCTTTTTTATCCCTATCCCGTTGTCGCTTACCGAGAAGACATGCTCCCCGGCCGCGCGCTTAACGCCGAAATGAACATGCTGCATCCTGTCCGCCCCCTCAACGGCAAAGCCTATGAAATCATCGGCGTTCCCGTCCAATTTGCCATGGTATCTCCTCTGTAACAGCTGCACATATGACGATACCATCCGCAGCGGCTTCTGAAGGTCGTGTGACGCCACGTACGCGAACTGTTGCAGTTCTTCGTTGGAGCGTCTGAGATCCTCTTCTGTCTTCCTGAGCTCGGCGACGTCCTGATCGATCCAAACGGCGCCCGTTATGTTACCGTCCTCGTCGACCACGGGGACCGCGGAAACGATGATCGCTCCTCTGGTCCCGTCGAACTTCTGGATATCGAACATGGCGGTGGACGCCTTGCCCTTGAGGGCCTTAGCCGCCGGCCACTCGTCCCGTTCGACCTTCTTCCCGGTGTCCGGCCACCACGCCTCATACTGGTGATAATTCGAAACTTCGTTCAATGACATTTCCCCGGCCCAGATCCGTGCCAGGACACCGTTCTCGGCGACGATTCCCCCCTTGGCGTCGGTGATCCCGACAGCCACGGGGATGTTGTCCATGATCAGCTGGAAGCGGGCACGCTCCTCTTCTAGAAGGCGGTGGGCCTCGTGGATGGCGGTGATGTCGATGGTCGAGGACAGGATGTGCTCTTCACCGTTTATCGTTAAGACCTCCGTCGACAAGAGGACATGAAGGCGCTTTCCATCCCTCGCGAAGGCATCGACCTCCTTGCCTCGCGCCTTTCCATCGAGCATCGTCTGCGCAACTATGCTATTCACTTCGTCATAGCTCGACGGGAATAAACCTAGTTCCTTGGAGACCCGGCCGAGAGCTTCTTCACGGCTCCAGCCGAACAGATTTACCCAGGCCTCGTTGACATCAACGTAGCAGGAGTCTGAAACCCGGGTGATGGCCACGGCGGCGGCCGGCGTG
>JAJFUW010000034.1 GCA_021372235.1 Spirochaetia bacterium | reverse complement strand
GTGTTTTACCTTATCCCCTATGAGCCCCCTGTATGAGTACATATTGAACTGCATGTCCGATATCACGTACGGGCTGCCGCCGGGCGCTACCCTCATCACTATGCCTTCCGGTTTTAAAAGCGACGTGTCCACCATCTGCATATTAAAAACGTTTGAGTAGTAGAGCGGCCTCCCGGCGTTGGAACTTATCAGACCCGCAATCACTTCGGGTACGCGCGGCGATTCCGGCGGCAGGGTTATAAACTGCCCGTAGTTCCTCCGCACCTGTTCCCTGTACCATTTATAAGTACACACCACCGGCATGAACGGGACTATTTTTTTCCTGTCGACCAGCGCCAGGTGCAGGGCCGCCCCCACGTTCATGTCGCCCTCGCACATAAATATGGTTCCCTCTTTAAGGCTTTTCTCGATGTTTTTTGCGTAATCATAACCGATATAATAGCGTGCGCTACCCGGATTGTTCATCAGTAATCCGGCCAGCGCCAGTACAGCGCCTGCGCCCGCGAGAACATAGGCGGCTGCCTTTCCCTTTATCATGTGCGAAACAGCAAGCAAACAGTATGCCATCAGGATTGCGGCGAGCATGTTCGCTGAGACGAGATAAGGTTTGATGAGCCACTCGGTCTTTGGGGGCGGCGTGGCAAAATGGGCAACGCTCACCACTATGAGCAGCATGGATGCCGCGAGGGTTACGCCCTCCCTTTTTGACCTTTTGATGAGAAACCATGCGCCGGGTAAAAAGAGCAGGCCCGACAGCAACGGGAACTCAAAAAAGGAAAGGTTTTTGACATAGTATCCCAGCAGGTTAAAAGTATCTTTCAGCGTATGGGTCCCCTCCACACCGGAGTACTGAGCGCGGGTTATGAGCCAGATAAAATCGTTTATCGTCCTGATATCTCCCCACGCATATACCGGGTTGCCCGCGCTGCGGATAGCCACATACAGGTAAACACCGGCGCCGAGAAATAAAAATAAACATGAACCCGCAAACTCTGTTGGTGATATATTTTTTCTCTCTGTAAACAGGTAATAGATGACAGCGGGTGCGATGACAATCATGGATGTCCAGTGGTTGCCCATGGACAATCCGTATACAAAGGCAAAAAGGTAGAGGTATTTTTTATTCTCCGATATCTTAAAAAGCGCCCACAGGCAGAATACCAGCATAAATGAGTTTAGAGCGTATATGGCCCCTTTGCCTATGACCCCCTGCAGCCACGCGGTACCGTTAAACAGGTAGAACGCCGCGGCGCAGATTCCTGCTGCGGTGGCTGTAAAACCGTCCTTGATACCCGCGCGTTTTACCAGCAGCATAACGAGCAGTACAGCAAAAAATGCGGCCAGCAGGTTAAAAAATACGGCCATAAGGTTTGCCCGAAATGCCGGACTACCGAGCGGTATATGCTGGAATATCTTGCCGATGAGCGTGCTCAGCGGGTAGCCGGGCGGGTGCTGTATGCCGAGCGTATGGAAAGCCACCGTTGTTTCAGGCGAGTCGTCAGAATTGAATGAGGGGGAAATTGTGGAGATGTAGACAGCCGCAAAGACAAGGAAAGACAGGGTTAAAACTATCTTTGATCTCATCCGTTCCTCCTTTTTCGTTAGTTCAAAACCGACCAGGTGCCGCAACAAGAACGATTTAAACCGCCGTTGTAGCCGCGACCCCCGCGGTCGCGCGGGGTTTCTTTCACTGCCGCGACCATAAAGGTCCCGGCTACAAAAACAATTCAAATTTTTATTGTTCCTAAAACAGCCTTATAAGTGCCGGTACCACCGGTAACAATACCAGCAACAGCATAATAGAAATAACCGCCGCCGGCATGAACTCCGGCGGATCGTATTTGAAACGCACCTTATGCGCGCCGGGCCCTACAGTCACGGCCTTAAAAGTGATATCCGCCCTGATTACCTTTGTCTTTTTTCCGTCAACCCAGGCTTTCCACCCCGGATAATAATTGTCCGTAACCACCATCAGCCCTCCGGGGCCTTCCACATCCACTTCGCAGGTATTGAGTCCTTTCCACGCAACCGACACTTTGCTGTCACCGCCGCTGCCTGTCGACGCCGCAACAGCATCATCAGCGTATATTTTGTCCTGCGGTTCCACGAGTATATCCCGGGACGGCAGCAGCCCGTTTTTGACGTAATATTCCGCGGCGTCTTTCCTCGATGCGGTATGGACTTTTGACCCCCGGCCCGCGATGAACGCCGGGCCCATATTATTGGTGTTCAGGTAGAGGTCGTTCCACCCTTTTGACACAAACTTAAGAGATTTGCCGCTTATGGCGGGTTTGCTGGAGATATATTTCACCCCCAACAGTCCGAAAGCAGGCGCGTCCCACGGGTTGTCAATATCGTTCAACAGGGTCTTTAGCGCCGCAAAATCCCCGAGAAATAGCGAATCAAAGCCGTCGGCATTACGAAGTTTGTGATTCATCACCATATTGGGCGTCATCGAATCCATGTTATAGTAATAAAGATCGTAAATTGACTCGTAAACGCATTCATAAATAAAACGGTTACCCGCGATTGGCGCCAGTATCCTGTTCGAAGAAAGGCTGTTGTCCGCCAGCAGACGGCGTATCTGCGTCGTCTCGATCTTCATCC
Source organism: Spirochaetia bacterium (assembly GCA_021372235.1). Taxonomy (GTDB): domain Bacteria; phylum Oederibacteriota; class PGYV01; order PGYV01; family Palsa-1178; genus JAJFUW01. The sequence goes on along the minus strand of JAJFUW010000034.1, from coordinate 17,911 downwards.
AGTCAATTTTTGCGTATATCCCCGACCACGCACTGCTAAAGGTCATCATGCACAAAAGCGCCGTGGCCGCGGCCGAGTACCTCATTACCGGGCCCTTTATCCCCTTTACAGCGACGGCGTAAACAATCGCGGCCGATACCAGCAGGAGGCACTCAAAAAGAAAGAACGAAGGTAATAACCGTGAGTAATTTTCTATCATGTCCAGGAGTTTTTGGAAAGAGATGAGGGGGTCAAATATGTCTTTGTATAATTTGATAATCGGGTCCCTGAGAAAATCCGCGGCAGCGTACAGCAGCAACCCTGCTATGGCCGTAATAATCACCCATTTTGCGAAAGGCGCCAGCCGCTCTTTTTTTTCTTCAAATAACGCGTCGTACCCTGACGCTGCGAAAAAACAAATCACGAAGAAAGCTATTACTATGGCTTTCCCCGGGTACCTTATGGTTCTGAGCACCCCCACATGTTCAAATATCCACGGATAAAACGGGATTGATCCCAAAAATGCGGCTATGAGGGAAAAAGCGAACATCCCCATCAGCAGGTTCCTGCGCCCCCTGTCGGCCGTGTATATGGCCCCGCAGAAAAAAAGCATCACGCCTAAAACTCCTATGTCCACCAGTCCTATCCAGTTCAAAAACAGCGTCTCTTTCGAAAAGAAATTGGCCAGCACGGGGGCGAAGAAAGCGATGATGTGTTCAAACTGCAGGGATGTGGACGCACTTTCCCGTACTCCGATGCCGCCCATTGTCCGTCTGGAGTTCATTATGAATTCCAGTGTCGGCAGTACCTGTATCATTACAATACCAGCAAAAATAATGTTTATCAGCAGGAATTGCTTCAGTGACCCGGCCCAATTGTCCCTGACCCCCCCGCGCAAAAGCGTCTCATAAAAATAAAAACAGAGGAAAACGAAGTAACCGTATGCAAAAAACTGCGGGTGTCCCCCGAGCAGCGACATGGAGAGTGCGAACGGTATCAGGAGTTTGTCCTGAACCCTGCCGGAGTCCGCGTATTTTTTAGTAAAATAAATGACGGCCGGCATCCACGCCATTGTGTTGATATCGGCAAATTCCACGGCTTTGACCGTGGAAAACGTCGAGAACGCAAAAAAAACCGCGCCTCTAAGCGAGGCTTCCTCCGAATGTTTGTAGAGCCTGAGCAAAAAATAAACAGAGGCAGCCATGATGAAAAAAGTGCAGAAAGTCGTTATCCTGGTCCCGGTCAGGGGGTCAAAAACGTGAAAAAATATGTTAAGCGGATAGAATATTGCGGACTGCATGTTCGCCATCAGCGGGTTTCCGCAGTAGATGTAAGGGTTCCAGAAAGGCATGTCCCCCGCGCGTATGACCTCGCCTGTCAGCATTCGAAACGGCATGAAATAGAACATCGCATCGAGCCATCCCATCACCTTGGGGCTAATGTACATGGGAAGGAACATTATAACAGAAAATACGGCAAGTACGCCTGCGTACATCCTGTCTTTTAGGGTCATTTTTCCACTGTGTTCAGGATGAGTTCCCTAATAACCTTTGCCGCAAAAATGCATGTGTTGCCGTGAGGGTCGTAGTCCGGGGCTATCTCCAGGACATCCATCCCTACCAGGTTCAGTTTCGAGAGTCCGGGCAGCATATTCACAAAATCATCGTAAAAAATACCGCCGGCTTCAGGTGTGCCGAGCCCCGGGACGCATGCGGGGTCAAAAACATCCATGTCAAGCGTCATATAGACGGGATGGTCCTTTATCATCTCGACCTTTTCATTAAAATGTTCCAGGTTGTCCTCAAAAAATACCTTTTTCTTTTTCATATAATTGTATTCGTTTCTCTCAAACGAACGGATCCCGAACATGAAAAGGTTGTCGTAACCGACGATATCCGCGGTCAGCTTCGCCGCGGAGGCATGTGAAAGGTGTGAGCCGTAAAAAGCCTCCCTGAAATCGGCGTGCGCGTCAAAATAGATGACCTTGAGGTCTTTGTACTTTTTGGCGTACTGTTTGATCAGCGGGTATGTCAGCAGGTGTTCCCCGCCTATGTAGATTACCTTTTTTTTGTTTTTTAACATATGCGCCGCTGTCTTCTCGACCAGTTTCACGACAGCCTCGCTGTTCCCGTAGGGCACTTCGAGATCGCCTAAATCGCACAGTTTGTAGTCCGAGAGGTCCCTCTCCTGTTCGTGCGAAAATGTCTCTATAGAGTAGGATTGCTTGCGTATGGCGTTCGGGGCAAAACGGGACCCCGGCCTGAGCGACGAAGTGCCGTCATAAGGCAGGCCCGCCAGCACCAGATCCGCGTTTTTAAAAGGCGCGTCACATCTGATAAACTTTTCCGTCCTGTAGAAATTCATCTATTTTATACCGTCCTTGACGAACCGGGGCAGGGCAAACGCGGCCCTGTGCAGTTCGGGAGTATAGTACCTGAATTTTTCAATCTTTGATTTTTTGTTGCGGATGACCCGCGGGTCGTATTTCTTGGAGGCGCATGAAAAGCTCCACATGCCTGACGGATATATCGGTATGAACGCCAGGTAGAGGTGCACCTGTTTGAATACTTTCCTCAAACGGGTCTGAACATCCTTTATGATACCCGTGTCATACCACGGGTCCTCCGACTGCATACACATGACGCCGTCTTTTTTCAGCGCGTTGTATACATCCTTAAAAAACTCCGTGCCAAAAAGCCCGCCGGCTATATCGGAGGGGTCCGTGCCGTCTATCAGTATCACGTCATATTTATTTTTTGACTCTTTTACAAATTTGATGCCGTCGCCGAACTTAAAATGGACCCTTTTGTCCTGTTCAAGCCCCTTAACCAGAGCCGGAAAATATTTTTTTGACACTGTATAAACATCACCGTCTATCTCAACGAAATCAATGGAATTTACACCTTTGTGGCGCATCACTTCCCTGACAGTACCGCCGTCCCCGCCGCCTATGACCAGTACGTCTTTCGGGTCAGGGTGCGCAAACATCGGAATGTGCGTGAGCATATCGTGATAAACAAACTCCTCCGCCGTGCTGACCATATAGCAGCCGTCAAGCGCCATCAGGTTGCCGTGTTTTTCTGTTTCATACACCTCCACCATCTGGAACTTTGACCTCTTCGCATATAGCTTTTTCTTTATTTTAAAAGATAGTGCCGTATCCCTGTAGGTTTCGGTACACCACTTGCCGGTCATTTTTCCCATCTATTTACCACCACAGGACGACGGCCGCGTAAGCCGCGCCTAACTTCTTTACGTCATGCTGGGCCGCTATCGAGAGCACTTCCTTCAGTTCATATCCCCTCTGCTTGAAACCTTCCTCAGCCATGTGGCGGACTATCTTTTCCACCTCATGTTTGTGGCCGGCAGCCGAGTATTCCATAATAAGTCCGTTTTTCTTCGGGTCTTTGGGTATGGCAACAGCCACGGCAGATGATATAACTTCGTCGGTCTGCGTGGAAACTTTTGAAGCATACGCAACCGGCACGAGAGCGCCCAGAGGCAGTTTCACCGGTTGTATCCTTTTGCAGCCCGGAGGCAAGATAGAAGACATCTTGACCAGGTTCGTATTGCCTATTCCCGCGGCAACCAGGGCGTTATCAAAAGCGTTAAGCGGCGTCATGCCTTCCGCGTCCCCTGCCACCAGATAAAATTTATCCGGTATGGTCGTCGTCATTCCCTGCGGCGGTATTGAAATAATCTTCGCCGTTTTTGCTTTTTTTGCCTTTTTCGCCATCTGTATTAATCTCCTTATAATGAATTTTTAATAAAACGACTAATTATATAAAAAAGCGCCGTAATGTCAATGATGTTTTCGGGCGCAAACGGATACAAACGGGCGCGCCGGTACAATTTCCAATCAACTGCCGTGGCCATAAAGGTTGTGACTACAAGATCGGCTTATACCGTCTTTGTAGCCGCGCCCCCTGCGGTCGCGCGGGGTTTCTTTCACTGCCGCGACCATGAAGGTCGCGCCTACAACGACAGTTTTTACAACACCTCCAACCGCAATCCGCTCTCGTAGCCGCGACCCCTGCGGTCGCGCGGGGTTTCTTTCACTGCCGCGACCATGAAGGTCGCGCCTACAACGACAGTTTTTACAACACCTCTAACCGCAATCCGCTCTCGTAGCCACGCCCCCTGCGGTCGCGCTGTGGAAGGCCTTTTGCGACGTTTTTTACAGCCCCAGGACAGTGCGGGAGCGCTGTCCCTACAAAAACGATTACCCGCCCTTTTGTTTTCATAATACAAAGGGCGGCCTTCAGGCCGCCCTTTGTATGTTAATTACTAATTGTCTTTATTTCTTAACCTGCAGTACCGTTACCGAGTACGGCGGGAAATCGTATGTTCCGTTCTTTAAGTTGACTTCCATTACCGACGGGCCGGAATTTACTATCGGCCGGTAGAGTTCTTTGGACCATACATATTCCCTGTCCGAAAGCTGCCAGGCTTTCGCGTTGCTGCTTAAATTCCATCCTGCCACGGCTATCTTTGCGGAAGATATCGAAAGTTTTGTCTTGTTAATAGCCATGATGGATATTGTGTTGTCGTTGACCATCGCGGCGTATACCGAGAGGTCCGGATTGTCCGAGGCGCACTTTACCATCTTTGTTCCAAAAGCGTTGTAATACATGTCAAATACCCAGTAGTGCCCGCGTTCGGAGAACTTTGATGTCGGGTCGTTCTCCTGATCCATCAGGCCGTGGCCGCCGCCCAGGCCTGGTTTCTGGGTGTAAATATCCCACACGAACGCCATGTCACCGCCCATATTCATGAACGAGCCGAGATAGTCGGCGCAAAAAAGCGCGTTTTCTATCATGGCCGTCATGACGTTCTCGTCGCCGGAGTTCCACTCGGTTAGGGCTACCTCGACGTACTTGTTCGGATATTTGGAGTTTACGTACTTCTTTATCCAGTTGCGGTACTTTGGCATATAAACAGGCCATGTTGTCTGTGCTTTGGACAACAACTGTCTGGAGTCGTTGTTTGCCCAGAACGGATACTCGTGGACCGCTATCGTGTCGACGTATCCGGCGGATTTCTGGAGGAACCTTTCGATCCAGAACGGAGCATCCGTGCCGGCTGCTTTCCACGGTTCGCCTGCGGCCCTCTGCTGGTTCATCGGCTGCATCGGGCACGGGCCCATTATCTTCAGGCTCTTATCGAACTTCTTGATTCTGTAGGCCGCTTCGTTAAATACCTTTGAATAGTTGTCAATCACCGTCCACCAGTGGATGTTCTTCATATCCGTAGGTGCGTCATAGAACTTAACGCCCTCTTTTTTCTTTGGTCCTGGTGTCTCCGGTTTGTTGTCCATTTCGTTGCCTATTTCCACATACCTCACCCGCAGGCCCTTGTCTTTCATGTCCTGAAGCCACTCGATGCCGTAGTCTATCCTCTCACCTATGGTCTTTTTGGCAGGGGACATGATGTTGATTATCGGCAGTACCTCTATCCGGCCGGGCATCAAAGCTTCCATCCTTTTGAAGAACGGGACCATGCCGCCCATATAGTTCAGTTCGGGCGTCCAGTTCTTTGTGCCGTCGAACCTGTACACATCGCCGGATTTCCAGTCATACAGGTTGCCGTAATCGCCGCCGGGGATCCTGTAGAACGTGGCTCCGATCTTTTTCAGCTTATTTAACGCTTCCGCGTCGCGGTATCCGTCAACCTTGTGCCAGGCGGCGATGTTCTCGCCGTACATCTTATGTTTGTCTATCTCCCTTATGACACTGGATGGGTCTATTGTTATGTTCACCGGCTTTACCTTCGGCACCGGCTTCTTGAACATCGCGCTGTTCCCCATGTCGTTGGTCTGGTTCGCACGGACCGTCACTTCCTTTGAGAAATCCTTGTAACCAAAAGCCACGACAGCCATCTTGTAGACATCCTCGGCTACATCCATCTTGAAATTACCCGAGGAATCGGTCATGACCAGCTTATCGCCTATGACAACGCGTGCGTTCGGTATGCCCGCGCCCGTGTCCTTATCGGTCACTTTGCCCTTTGCGGTGCCTGGCTCACCCAGCACCTTGCCGGATATGTTGTCTATATATATCGCTCCCTTGAACGGCTGGCTGTTATTTGTTACGAGGTAAAACTGCCAGATATCTCCCGGTGATTTTGAGACTTTTCCCGGGTCGACCTTGAATTTAACGGTTTGTTTCCCGACAAGCAGAGGGGACTTCATCTGGTAGAAATTGTTGGCCTTTGACGAGATTACGAGGTACATCTCCTGGTATTCCAGGCCCGCCACTGTCGCGGCCGGGACGTTCACGTCAATGGTCACTTCCGTAAGTTTTGTCATCTCCGGAGTGAACGGTCCGGCATTGACCATCAGGTCCTGGTTCCAGTCCTTGGAACCTGTCAGGTCAACCTTCATGCAATATTTGCCCTCGGTGACCCCTTCCGTGTCCGTTGATACGGAGCACGCGTTCGCGTATTTCCCCGCACCTTTCCACCCTTCGGTCGATTTTGACTCAAATGTCCACAACTTTACCTTGTGCCTGGCCGCGATGTCTTCGCCTTCGGGTACGGCAAAGAGCGGTAGCGCGGCCACGGCCAAAAAAACCGCCGTTAAAACCGCTAACGCTGTTTTTCTCATGTTGTTGCCTCCTCCTTTTTATTTTTTTCCTGCATTATTTCCATATCTTCGTTTTTTTGACGTTGCCTACAGTCACGCTGTTTACATTTACAATTCCGGCAATACTTTTGCCGATCAGTACAGCTCTATGTCGTCAATCCAGAGTTCAAACGGCCCGGAGCAGTACTTGAACTGCCACTTGAACAGGTGCACCGTTTCCAGCACATTGTCAATTTTAACCCGCGACCTGTCAGGCGTCCAGTCCGGCTGTTTAAGGTCGTTTTTGAAATCCAGCATGACGGTCGTCCATTCGTCCCCCAGGAACTTTGTAATGTCAGCTTCGTAATCCGCATAGTCCGTCAAACTCCCGCAGGTCATCCTCTCAGGCTCGCACAGAGTGTCCTCGTACGGCAGGACAAAATATACCCGACCTGACGCTATAGAACCCTTGACCTTGAATTTTATCCCGGTGTATTTTTTGATGTCAGCTCCCTGGCACTGCGGGCACGACGACTCCGGCGAGAAACGGGCCACTACGCCCGCATAGTTGTAGTTCAGGCCGATTTTGATCCCGGCACCGCCCGTAACGCGGACAGCATAACCTTTGCCGCCGTAACCGGGCGAAGACATCGTAAACCCGCCGGGGTCTTCCTCAGGTATGGCCGGCCAGATGACCGAATCCCCGCCTGCGACGGAATCCGAGTATGTTGACCATACCCCCCCGTTGCGGTTAAAACGGTCGCCATCGTCAAAATTATCAACCGTATAAACAGCTATTGCCACAACAGCGGCAAGCGCTGTCATTACCGGGACAAACCTAAAATTTAACCACTGTTTTTTTACGGTCTTTTCGGCGGCAACCGTGTTTAACACGGAAACTTTCAGGGCTTCTTTGTTCGCGTCCAGTTTGAACCCCGCCAATTTCGCTTTTTCCAGCTTTTCTAACAGATTTTTATCATCCATTTTTTGTACCTATCCTTTCCTTACATATTATCAATGCATCCGCCTGTAAAAAGGTTGCACGTTCTAACGACTGTTAAATGCACCTTTTAACATTTCCGTGCCTCTGGAAAGCAGGGATTTTACAGTTCCCTCTTTCTTGCCCAATATGGCGCATATCTCGGTTATCTTGTACTCCTCCAGGAACTTCAATATAATAACCTCTCTGTAAACGGCCGGGAGCTTTTTTAGCGCCGCTAAAACATCCTTAAAGTCGTCGTTGTTGTCCATATTTTCCTGGACAGCGGCTATTTCCATGAGCGTATCAGGGGAAACAGCAGGCCCCGCCGTGCCCGTGGCGTTCAGCGCGTCCTCGAACAGGAGCGGCTCGTATTTTTTTTTCCTGTAGTAGTAATTCACCTCATTTGAGGCTATCCTGACCAGCCACGCGTAAAAAGGCACACCCGCCCACTTGAAGGTGTGCAGTTTGTTAAGGGACTTATAAAAAGCCTCGGCAGTGATGTCCTTTGCCGCATCGGCATTTCCCGTCCTGTAGGCTACATAGCGGAACAATTTAGGGTAATAGGCTTCAAATATCTCGCCAAAAGCCTTTGGGTCCGTCCGCGATGCCTCTATGACCTCTTTTTCGCGTTCTAAATCCATGGTTGTCCTTTGCGGCAAATATGCCGGATAAAAACGAGTAGAACGGTTAGTGGTTGCTTTTAACTCCGCGTTGAGACAAGAGACAAGATACAAAAAGTACGGGCCAAAAAAGGGCAAAGCCCCTGATTGTTTTTCGTTTTTTCTTTTGTCTCTTGTCTGCCTGCTTTGCATTACTCTGCTTTATATTTACTCTGACCTGATGACCCTGTTCCTGCCCTCGTCCTTTGCCTTATAGAGCGCCTTATCGGCTTTTTCGATCAGCGCCCGCCTGTCGGCAGCGTCGCCCGGAAATGCCGCCACTCCCATGGACATGGTAACCTTTATCTGGATATCATTGAACTTGAACGGGTATTTTTCTATCTCTTTCCTTATCTTGACCGCCCTGGCGTGCGCCTTTTCCTTATCATAGTCCGGCAGTATCACGCAGAACTCTTCGCCGCCGTAACGCGCCACGGTGTCGAGGTTTGCCGTATGGTTTTTCAATATGACGGCTATAGTCTTCAGGATGTAATCGCCCGCGAGATGTCCGTATGTATCGTTTATATTCTTGAAATGGTCTATATCCCCCATGATCAAAGCGAGTGTCCCGCCGTAGCGCTGCATCCTCTTGAGTTCGTTCTCGAGTTTGTCCTGGAAAAAGCGGTGCACATAAAGGCCCGTCAGCGAGTCGGTCACCGACATTTTGTCGACCTCCTCGTAGAGGTGTACTTTTTCCAGTGATATGGCTATCTGGTTGGAAAGCACTTTTATGTTGTCAAACTGCCTGTCATCGAAAATATCCGGTCTGTCCGCGGTTATGAAAAGCACCCAGAGCAGTTTTTTTTGTTCGACATGGAAAGGTATGTATATAATCGAGCGGGTCATGCGCAGCCCCGGCCCGCCCTCGGCCGTCTCACCCCCGGCGTTGCGTATGTAGACTGGCTCCCGGTTCTTTGTGGCGTTTTTCAGTACGAAATTTACGAATTGTTTTTCGTTTTCCCTCAGGTATTCCTCATCATACCCGAATGAATTTGCGATGTAGTACTCAAATTCCTTCTTAAAAATTATCGCAAAATGGACCTCGTCGAGGTTGATCCTGAAATTGTTCTTTATAATCTTTTTCAGGACTTCGGATACCCTGTCCATCATTTCCTTGAGTGTGAGAGAATGGATCAGGTCCTTGGACGCGTCGTAGAGCGAACGGATATCCCTGATCTCTTTTTCCAGGGCGTCGTCCTGTGAGAGCGTGTTTGAGAGCGTCGTCTGCGTCAGCCGGTCCAATTCCATTTTTTTGGAACGCAGTTCCTCCTCTTTTTTTTCAAGCAGGCGGGAATATTTAATAAACGTACCGGCGAACACATATGCTGCCGCGCACACGGCCAACGCTACGAACGACGGCTGCCAGCCTGCCGCGCGTACCGGTCTGTACAATAAAACCACACACAGGACGCAGGCCGCGGCGCCGATATTCCATTCCCTGTCGGCAAGCCAGCTTCTGGACCCAAAAACAAAAGCTCCAAACATGACAGGCGCAAAATTCATTACGTTCTCATAGCCTTTCAGAATATGCGCCACTCCCAGGTTTGCCGCGATAATGGCCGCAAAAACAGAGGCGGAAACCGTGATTTTAACCTTCATCGGTTATCTCTTCCCAGAACGTTACCCTGTTCCGCCCGTTCTCTTTTGAATAGTATAAAGCCTTATCAGCCCTGTTTATGACCTCCATGAGTTTCAATGATTTATCATAGACCACACCGCCCATGGAGAGTGTCAGTTTTATGCCTTTTTCCTCGTTAACATTTATGATCAATTTTGAAAAACTCTTCCTGAGCCTGTCTGCCACAAACCGCGCGCCGTTCATGTTCGTATTCGGGAGTATAACCGCGAATTCCTCGCCGCCGTACCTGCCCACTATGTCCACATCCCTTAAACTTTCTTTCAGGAACCCGCCGAGCATGCGCAGCACCTTGTCGCCGAACTGGTGTCCATAGGTGTCGTTGCAGTCTTTGAAATGGTCGATATCTATCATGATATACGCGAAAGGTGATTCAGTATGTTTCGACCGTTTGATTTCTTCATCGAGTTGTTCGATAAAATAACGCCTGATGAACAGCCCTGTCAGGCCGTCGCGCGTGGCCAGGTCTTTTGTCCTCTGGTAGAGCATGGAGTTCTCAACCGTCGCCGCCAAAAAATCCGCCAGGTAGTTCAGCATCCTAACGTCTTCGCTGTCGAATGCCTCCACCTCGTTGGAATAGACCTTCAGTATCCCGATTATCTTTGTGTTCTCAAACAAAGGCATTGCGATGAGCGACTTGAACGCTATCCAGTCTTTACGCAGGTTCCGGAACCTCACATCATCGTCTATGTTCTTGATTATGAGCGTATATTTATTTTTTATGATCCACTCGTCAAAAGGGTCCTTGTGGTAGATGCTGATGGCGCCGCGCACGGGCTGGTCTTCCCGGGATTCTTCCACGGCCGGGTGGTAAACGTCCGTGTCCTCGTTTTTAATCAGCAGTGTGGCCTTGAACGGTTTCGTTCCTATTATTTTTGTCATGGTGGAATTTATTATCCTGACAATCTCCCTGCGGTCGAGAGTTGATATCAGCCCCTCGATTGCCTTGTTCAGCATCCTGTAGTTTTCCATGCGGACCATCGCGCTGGAAATTGCATTTTTTGTCTTCTCGAGTTTCTGCACCGTTTCCGCCATGCTGCCCTCGAGTTCGCCTTCGGTAATGTAAATCCTGCGTTCCTGATCTTCGAGCCGCTGTAGCAGCCTTTCAAAGTGCCACGCGATATAGAGCCCGACGCAGGCTATGACCGCATAGGGGGTCTTTTCCATGCCTTTGGGGATGAATATGAGTATCATTGCCGCCAGACAATACACTATGGCCGCCCATAATCCGCCTTCCTTGCCCATCGTAAAAAATGCGTAAATAACCAGGACAAGCCCCGCGGCTATCGGTACGGGCCCGTTAGAAACGGAAAAAAATACGGCCGCGGCTATGCCAAACACCACCAGTACCGTGTTAAAAAATTTAAACGTGATATTTGTGTTGTTTCTGTAAAAAAAAGCGTCAAATACCGTCCTGTTCATCGTAAGCCACCGTATTCTTTCTCACGTAAGCGATGAAAACCTCGACCACTTTCGGGTCAAACTGCGTTCCCGCGTTTTTTCTGAGTTCCGATATGGCCAGCTCAGCCGGCAGCATGTCGCGGTAGGCGCGGGCCGAAACCATCGTATCATACGCGTCCGCCACATGCACAATCCTCGCCCCTATCGGTATATCCTCGCCCTTTAATCCGTCCGGGTAGCCTTTGCCGTCGTACCGTTCATGATGATGGTATATTATCGGCACCATGGGTGCCAGTGATTCGATCTCTTTTATTATCTTTGCGCCTATGACCGGGTGTTTGCGTACCTGTTCATACTCTTCAGGAGAAAGCCTGGTGGGTTTTTTAATTATCTCGTCAGACATCGCAATCTTGCCTATGTCGTGCAGGAGCGCGGCGTATTTTATGGTCTCCACGTCCCTTTCCGCAAGGCCGAGAGCCTCTGCCATGCGTACCGAGTAATCGGAAACTTTCTGTGAATGTCCGAGCGTATAGTGATCCTTGGCGTCGACAGTGGCCGATAACGCCTTAATTATCGACACCTGGTCTTTTTTCATGCCTTCATACAGCCTGACGTTTTCTATGGCCAGTGCGGCCTGTTTTGCCAGGATAGTGAGGAGCGACTGGTCCTTGTTTGTAATGTCGCCCTCCGAGGTCTGTGTGATGATATTTATGAGCCCTACGGACTTATCATGCGCGATCAGTGGCACCAGCACAAAAGTCACCCTCTCGTCCGGCGGTGCGTCCTCATCAGTATCCGGGAGGGCTATGGTCTTGCCCTTTTTAAGCGCCCACTCGATAACTTTCTGTTTTGACATCTGGCTTATCTTGAAATCTATCTTTTTGGAAATATTGCGTTTCAGGGCCACGTCCATCTCGCCGCTCTTGTCGTCGGCCAAAAACAGCACCGCGCCCTCGCACGGTATGACCTCGGAAACCATGTCCAGGAGCGAATTAAGCACGCGTTCAAGCGTCCTGGCCTCCGTTATTATATCAACAAGACGGTATAGTGTCGTGAGCTCCTCAAATGAGTTGCGCAGCCCTTCATTTATGACCTCGAGGTTTTTTATATACTCTTTTAGTTCTTTTATTTCTTCATCGGTCGGCAAAACATTTCCTCCATATAATAGAAAAAATGCCCCCCTGTTCAGGCCTGCTGGGGCATATTCACGAACGCTTCCGCCTCTTTCAGTTCCCTGTCAAGTTGAGCCATCAGGTCCGCCTCTGTCGTTTCATCGAGTGCGAACAGTTCTTTGCCTTCCCTTGATATGGGCCCTACCATATTGTCCCCCGCGAATCCTATGCCTTTTTTTTTGCATATTATATCCGCGACGTTGATAATATGGGCCATCACGGGCTCTTCTTTTTCCATTTCGGGCTGATGGTGCGAACCCACTCCGGCGCGCAGTTCCGGCGGCAAATTCCATTTTTCGACCATCAGCGTACCCACTTTCGTATGGTCAATACCCAGGGTTTCCTGTTCGGCCTGATATATGGATATGTTTTTTTCCTCAGAGAGGCGCAATGCCTCGATGTATTCCTTGTGCATGTACTGGTCGAAAAAATTCTTGCCTATATCGTGCAGCAGCCCCGCGGTAAAAGCGCCCTCCGGGGATTTGTATTTTATTTTTTTGGCCAGCAGGCTGGCGCATATGGCCACGGCCACGCAATGTTTCCAGAAATCCTGGTGTGAGAACGAGGCGTCCTGTTCCCCCGTGAAAACCTTATAAACCGAAACCGTGAGCGCGAGGTTCCTGATAGTGTCAAAGCCGAGGATGGAAACAGCCTGGGTTATATTTTTTATCCTGAACGGGAAACCGTAAAAAGCCGAGTTTGCGAGCCTTAAAACCTTTGCGGTCAGGGCCTGGTCCACCGTTATTATTTTTGAGAGGTCCGAGGCGGAAGTAAGCGGATTGGAGACTACCTGTATAACCTTTGCCACAACGAGGGAAAGCGTCGGGAGAGCCTTCATCTTACCGAGAATCTTATTTATGGCTTCTTCCTGCTCCTTCTGGTCCATAAAACTCCTTTCCCGCTTTTTCCATGATTTTATCCATCTTTCCGTAGAGTTCCTCTTTTTCGCCATTATTATAAACAATATAATCGCTTAATGCAATCTTTTTCGGGCCCGGGAAATATTCCTGGTATTTCCTGATCTTTTCAAAATACCTGCGTTCGGAAACGTCCTGTATCCTTTTCTTCCACGTTTTCGCCGCGGACCTTATGTAAATTATTTTGTCGGCGTCCTTGTAAAACCCGGTCTCAAAAAGAACCGCCATATCGAGCACCACAATGCCCGGAGGCTGTTTTTTTATCTCGCGTTTTAAAGCCTTTACCATCGCAGGGTAAACCAGGCATGTGAAATCCCAGTAATCACGCCTGTCTCCAAAGATTATCTCCCCCAATATCCTGCGGTTTATCTCGCCCGACTCTTTTTTTATGATGACCCTGCCGTACTTACGTTTTAATGTTGCGTAGAGCGACGTCCCTTTTTTGTACAGTTTATGTGCCAGCATGTCTACGTCTATTACCGGATACCGCAGCGCCAGGTGCCCGCACGCCTCACTTTTCCCTGACTTTGTCATGCCCGTCACCGCAACAACAAACCTTTTAGCCGCACTCATACCAGTTTTGCCCCTCCCCAAAGTCCGCTTTCAGCGGCACTTTCAGTTTCAGTGCCGATTCCATTATCCCGGCAACTGTTCCCTTTACCGCGGCAGTTTCCTGCTTTGGCACGGTAAAAACAAGTTCGTCGTGTACCTGCAGTATCATTTTAGCACCGTATGCCTTTTTTTCAAATTCATTATTTACCGCTATCATCGCCAGTTTGATTATGTCGGCCGCGGTGCCCTGGATGGGCGCATTTATAGCCGCGCGTTCGGCGAATTCGCGTATGGTTCTGTTCTTTGAGTTGATGTCCGCCATATACCGGCGCCTGCCGCAGAGCGTCTCCACATAGCCATTTTTCGCGGCTTCCTTAATTGTCCTGTCCTGGTACTCGCGTACCCCGGGGAATGTGGCAAAAAACCTGTCCATATATGCCGAGGCTTCACCGACCGGGACACCCAGTTGTTTCGAAAGCCCATACGGGCTTATGCCGTATATTATCCCGAAATTTATCGTCTTGGCCGCCCTGCGGTGGTCCTTTGTGAGGAACTCGGGCGGAAGCCCGAATATTTCCGAGGCGGTGAGCGCGTGTATGTCTCCGTTGTTCCTGAAAATTTCTATTAGCTTTTCATCACCGCACATGTGGGCAAGCACGCGCAGTTCTATTTGCGAATAGTCCGCCTTTATAAGCACCTCTTTTTTCGAAAAAGCCGTAAATATCTTCCTTATTTCCCTTCCCTCTTCCCCGCGGACAGGTATGTTTTGTATGTTTGGGTTTGACGAGGACAGCCTGCCTGTTGAGGTTGCGTTCTGGTTATAGGTCGGGTATAGCATGGAATCGCCGGTGAGTTTTTCCTTTATAGAGTCCAAAAATCCGGTTTTGAGCTTGTTCAACGTCCTGTAATTTATTATTTCGGCAACCACGGGATTCATGTGTTCCAGGTTCGACAGGACTTCGCTGTCTGTGGAATATCCCGTTCTGGTCTTTCTCTGCGCGGGCAGTTTCAGCCTCTCAAAAAGCACCTCTCCAAGCTGTTTGGGTGAATTTATGTTGAACTCCCCGCCGGCGCCGCTGTAGATGCGCTTTTCCGCAGCCGCGATCTTCGCCCCTGTTTTTTCCACGAGCTCATCCAGAAACTTTGAGTCAATCTTTAACCCTGTCATTTCCATTTTTGCCAGGACCGCTGACAACGGCATCTCTATTGTGCTGTAGACCTTTTCCAGACCTTCCTTTTCTATTCTACCGGAAAGCTCCGCCTCCAGTTTTTCCGCGAGGCCGATGGACTGCACCGCGTAGTTGTCGAGGGCCGCCGTATCAGCCTCCTGTGGTTTTATCTTTTTTACGCCTTTACCCACCGCATCCTCGTAAGCTCCGTAAACACCGCCGAGATACTCGGAGGCCGCGTGGGAAATGTCCCTGAAGTTCTTTTCCGGGTTGCAGAGCCACGCTAAAAGCATCACGTCATCAACACGCCGCGCTGTTCCCGCGGACAGTTTATGAACGGTTTTTGAATCATTGGTCAAAACTTCAACGCCTTCCAATTCAATTGTTCCCGGCCTTTCCGGCAACAGATAACTTGTTCCGCCCGCCCTGACGGCCGCCATCTCCGGACCTTCATCGTCGTATTCAAATATGACAGTGACCTTGCCGGCCCTTTTTATCTCGGAGGCCATCTCCTGCAGGCTCTTTATCCTGACGGTCCCGCCGTATGCGGCTGTTCTGATGTCCGCTGATGCCGTCTTTTTTTCGGTTGTTTTTTCAAAGACCAGGCTCCTGAAATTAAAATGAACAAAATGGTCGTTTAACGCCACAAAATCAATCGCTGATAACTCACATGGTTTTAAATCCGAGCACATTTCCATGAGGTGTTTGTCCGTGTTCAAAACTGCAAGTTCCTTCGATATTTTCGCACTCTCTTTGCCCGCCAGCAGCAGTTCCTTCTGCCTTCCGGGCTTGAATCCGTCCAGTTTTTCGTAGATATTCTCGATGCTCTTGAATTGCTGTATGAGCCTGTATGCGCTCTTTTCGCCAATGCCGTCCACACCCGGGATATTGTCCGCCGCGTCGCCCATGAGCGCCAGCACGTCCGCTATTTCCGCGGGTTCGATTCCCATATCTTCCCTTATCTTCTCGGGCGTGAGAACGGTCTCTTCCTTCCCCTTGAACTTCAGGATGGAAATATTTTTATCCACGAGCTGCATCAGGTCCTTGTCTCCTGTTATTATGTATACCCTGTATTTTTCCCCGGCCGCCTGCCTGGCAAGTGCCGCTATGATGTCATCAGCTTCGTAACCTTCTCGTTCAAACACGGCAAATCCGGAATGTGCCGCGGTCTCTTTTATGACCTTCATCTGTCCCTGCAGGGATTCGGGCATCTTTTCCCTCTGTGCCTTATAGTCCGCAAACATCTTGTGGCGGAAGGTCGGTTTCGGATGGTCAAAAGTAATAGCGAGGCAATCGGGTTTTTTGTCCCTGATAACGCGCATGACCATGGCATAAAACCCGTATACGGCATGTACCTCGGCGCCGTCAGGCCCGGTCAGCGGAGGCATGGCGTAAAAAGCGCGGTAGGCGTAGGAGTTGCCGTCAATTATATAAAATGTCTTCATTTACACCTCATTGTTATTAAGGTCCGCAGAGCCTCTTTATTCCATTACAATATTCCATTTGGCATTGTAAGTCAATACAGTTTAATGCTTTTCAATAGAGTGTCCGTATGGGTGGACGGGTTCCACAAAAAATTCCAGGTTAAAGATCAAAAGTCAAAACCAATAGGTAAGGACAACTGTTTATACGGTCAGCGCAGTTTTGTAGTACAACCGTTTGACGTTAATTTTACATTTTTAATTGTACTTTTGTTTTTGACCTTTAGATTTTAGCTTAACTGCCCGAACTCCGCTTTTTCCCGCAGCCGCCCTTTTTGCCGTGCCGTGCAAATCCCTTTGATACGCCGCGCATCCCCCCCGGACAGCGCGGGGATCTCCGATCCCTGCACATAAACACTATAAAACAAAACCGCCTTTAAAAACTATTCATCCGCTCTCTCTGTAATTTTCTTGCCGTAAATGATCTTTACCAGGTACAGCCCCCGGGCAGGCGCCGCTCCCGGCAGGAGGCCGCGATCCTGTTTTTCGAACAGCTCCTCCACCTGTTGGTATGTCAGCTTGCCCTGGCTGTAAAACACAAAAGCCGCCGTCATCCTGCGTATCATGTGGTGCAAAAACGATTCACCTTTGAAATCAAATATAATCCACGGCCCGTTCCTCTGAATCTTTATTGATTTCACTTCGCGTTCCCACGACCTGGCCGGGGTGCCGGAGGAAGAAAAACAAAAATAATTTTTTTTGCCCTTGAACAGAGGGAGCAGTTCGGACATCTTTTTTACGTCGATTTTTTCGGTGACATGCCAGGCCGCATCCATATATACGGGCTGCAT
Source organism: Spirochaetia bacterium (assembly GCA_021372235.1). Classification (GTDB taxonomy): domain Bacteria; phylum Oederibacteriota; class PGYV01; order PGYV01; family Palsa-1178; genus JAJFUW01. The sequence continues at coordinate 610 of JAJFUW010000034.1, read as the reverse complement.
GAGTTTGCGGTTATAGATAAGATAACGGTACAGTTTTTTACGCACGTTTCTGCGGGGGTTGAAATCAGGGTCGGTTTCCTGTGCCGATACAATGCGTATATCAGGCGGCAATATGTCGTTTAGTATCGATTTTATGCCTCTGGCGTCGATCCCCGTCTCTATTTTAAACTGGAACACCTGTCCGAACGCGTGTACGCCGGCATCGGTTCTGCTGGCGCCGCCCGTGCGGACATCGCACCCGAAAAATTTTCCCAGACTGTACTCAATCACGCCCTGTATGGTGGCCTGGTCGAGCTGTTTTTGCCAGCCATAGTAATTTGTCCCTTTATAGGAAACTACACATTTAAAGTTTTTTATGGGCATCTCATCCTCTTAATACTCCTGATACACCTGAAATACCGAACTATGAGTTGTTTAATCTTTGGGATTTATTTTATTGCTATCTTTGTATTATTCCGCCCGGCATGTTTTGCCTCATATAGCGCCATATCCGCCTTTTCCATCAGCGCCTCTTTTAATATGGCATGCGTCGGGTATTCCGCTATACCGACACTTACAGTCACTTTTATCAGTGTCTCCCCGCCGTAGAACGTGTGCTCCTCTATCTGCT
>JAJFUW010000027.1 GCA_021372235.1 Spirochaetia bacterium | reverse complement strand
CCTTCAGTTCCTTCATGAGTATCAATGTTTCAACGACTTTCGGGTCTTCGCCCTTTCCCCCTCCGCCCGTCACTATCTGTTCCACTTCCTCGTATGTAAACCTGCGCTTGCTGTTTATCACGCTCTCCCTTATGTCAAAATCAACCATGTTGCCGTGTGTGTCTATCTCCATGAATATCGAAAATGTCATCCTATCCAGCCCGGGCTTAAGCGAGCATACGTCATTTGACAGTTTTTCGGGAAGCATCGGGATTACCGACCCCGGCAAATAAACACTGGTGCCGCGCAGAGACGCTTCTATATCCAATGCCGAGGCTTCTTTAACGTAATGCGATACGTCCGCTATATGGACGCCGAGCATATACGCCCCGCCTTCCATGCGCAGCGATACGGCGTCGTCAAAATCTTTTGCATCGACAGGATCGATAGTTATTATGGTCTCGCCGCGCAGGTCCACCCTGGCGGACAGGTACCCTCCGGTCTCTGTCGCCTGTGCCTCTTTGAGCGCCGCCGCGGGAAATATCTGCCTTATCTCGCACCTGTCGAGGATGAACTGTTTATATAATTCCAGGTTACTTTTGTCATAGATGTGGGAAACCACATCACCGTATACGCCGGAGTCTTTCTGCTCCACTTTGACAAGTATGAGGTCCCCGTCTTTATATTTGTCCTCCGGCTTGTTCAGCCTGATAGCCGGGGAGCTTTTGAACGGTAAAAACGCGTACACTTCATTCGCTATCCTTTTCACCCTGCACATTATGGGCGACTGTGTCCTTTTTACTATGCGCTTTAATTCGCCTTCAATCTTGCCCGACCTGCCCTTGACCGGCCATATCTCTATCTCATCGCCCGGCAGCAGGTCCCCGGCCTGTGGCGGGCTTATAAAGATGTCGTCCCCGCCCGCCGGGTTTTCCATGAACCCGAACGGGTTGCGCAAATCTATCCTGCCCGTTATGGTCTTTTTAGCCTCATGCGACGCGTACCTGTTCCTGTTGCGGTTCAAAACGCCCCGGTTGGCGAGTTCTTTCATGATGCGCTTTACCGTGCCCCTGTATGAACGCGGCAATTTGAGCCTGTCCAGCACGGTGTTAACATTGACCTGTTTTTTTTCTGATTTTATCAGGTTTATAATGGCGTCCCTGTCGGGCGTAAAACGTTCCTCTTTCCTTTTTTTCATGGTTTTCCCCCGGATGGTTTGGGCCGCTTTGGAAGCGTCCTTATCTGTGCATTGCTTCACGGCGTTACATGACTTTACGGTACCACTGTCGGGGTGACGCTGACAGGCGCGGACGTCCCGGTGACAGGCAGTGGCGCCGCCGTTCCCGTTATATATACGGGGTTTGACGCGCCAAACGCGGAAGCATCCGGGGCCGTTCTCTTATCGCTGTTTATGACATAACTTATTTTTACCGTGTAGAGCGCTTTTTCCATGCCGTTTAAGTATGCGTTATCCGCATGGATTATAGCCTCAACGCCGAAAATAAGGTTGAGATCGTTGTAGAAATATATCCTGGCCTGCGGAATGAGCCACAGGATGTTGGATGATTCCCCGTGCATATACTCGCCGCAGTAACGGAGTTCAAGCGCGGGTTCTATCATCTGTTTTTTCGCGTCCTCGTGCCAGTTAAACCCGATATCCGCGTATGCGTCCAGCCTGCTCCAGCCTCCAAAATCCGCGGCTGCCGCCGCTCCTGCCTCGGTGTTTATCAGCCAGAACCTGCCCGAACCTTTTATGCCCGCTATCGCCGCCGTTGCCGGTTGTGAATAGTCCACCAGTATTCCGTCAGGCACCCCGGCGGTGCGCTCCACGGGCAACCCTATCCTGCATCCCGCGTAGACTGCAAGCGAGTTGCCGGCGAAATATTTACCGCCGGTTATTTTTACCGCCTGAATCTCCTGCTCGTTTACTGTAATATTTTGTGCGGTCAGCGTCACCTTTTGGAAAACGAATTTGACGCCCGCTCCGGCAAAAAAATCCCCGGGCAGTCCGGCCATAAGGGTCATGTCCTGATCCATGCCGCTCAGCATGTCCGCGTCCTCGTAAAACCCAAAGGCGTCGTATACGGAGTTGTATTCGAAATATTTTTCCCTGTAATCCAGCCGGAACTGCCACGGAGCCAGCCGGTCCCCGGTTTCCGATGATACCGAATCCGCGAAAAGAGGAGCCGCCAATGCCAGGAATGCCAGAACCGCAACTGTTTTTTTCATGGCCGGTTCCTCCGTTTCTTGTACTGCGCTTTTGCCCTGTTATGCTCGTCAAGTGTCACCGAAAATGTATGCTCGCCCTCGTCGCGCACTACAAAGAACCTGTATTCGGTCTTTGCCGGGTTCAATGCTGCCTGCATGGATTTCACGCCGGGATTGCATATCGGCGCCACGGGAAGGCCTATACGAACGTATGTATTGTACGGCGAGTCCACTTTTAAATCCCTGTAAGTCAGCTCCCCCGTTTTTTTGCGCAGCGCGTAACGCACCGTGGCGCAGGATTCCAGTTTTTTCATGTAAAGGTCGGATGATTTCAACCTGTTATAAAAAACCGACGCGACTTTCGGCCTCTCCGCGTCCAGTTTTGATTCCTTTTCTATGAGAGATGCCATTTTGAGGACATAATAACCTGAAAGCGTGTATCCCTGGATGGTATACGTCGCCTGAGTGTCTATCAGCGACTTTTTCCTGAACCTGCCGTACATTGTCTCAATTATGCGTTTCTCGCCCTCACCCAGCACAAAATAATAAGTGTCCGGAAACAGGAAACCTTCGGCCGTGTCATGGCCTATGCCGATGGTTTTCAGGAATTCCCTGTCTTTTGCCATGGCCAGGAACAGTTCCCTGTCGGCCAGTTTTTCGTCCGCAAGCAGCTGCGCTATATCGTATATGTCAAACCCTTCGGGAATTACCAGTTTGTGCTTTTTGACATCGCCTGTTACCAGCCTGTAAAGCATGATGAAACCGCTCTCGGAAGGCGAGAACTCGTACTCCCCCGCGCGTATTTTTTTCCGGACGCCCGCAATAAAGGCGGCTGTTTCAAATACAAAACGGTTCCTGAGCAGGCCCGCCCTTGATATGTCGCGGCTTGCCTTTTTAAAACCGCTGCCATAAACCACATAAACAAGTTTTTTATCCGGTGAAAACGGTTTTAACGGCAGTAACATGGAACCCGCCATGGATAGCCCCACCGCTCCGGCTATAATCGCGCACAATATTAAAATGTTTTTGGGACTTATTATACTCTTTTTCTCATCCATTTTTATTCCTTCCGGTTTTGTCCAGGTAACTTTTTAGTATGAGTGCGGCCGCAATCTTATCCCGGACCTCTTTTCGCTTTTTCCTGCTGACGTTGGCCGACAGCAATATTTCCTCGGCCTCCGCGGACGACAGGCGTTCGTCCCACAATATTATTTCCATGCCCGGCATGGCCTTTTCAACCCTGAATTTTAGTTCATCGGCCCAGGTGGATTTCGGGTTTTTTGTCCCGTCCATATTGAGCGGGTTGCCTATCAAAACCGTGGAGAACTCATATCCTTCCTTTAGCTTCAACAGTTCCTTCTCAAAACGTTCATTATTCAGTATCATGGACAACGGGCTCGCTATGGTCCTGGCCTCGTCCGACATGGCAACGCCGATGCGGACCGTGCCCGGGTCCAGTGCTATTATGCGCAATTATCCCCTGACCGCCTTTTCAACCATCGCGAGCGCCTCGTCCACTTTTGACGGGTCCTTGCCTCCGGCTTCGGCCATGTTCTTTTTTCCGCCGCCGCCTCCCCGGCAGATTGCCGCGACCTGCTTGACTATCTTTGCCGCGTCAAGCCTGTCTGTCAGTTCGTCGCTCACCATCGACACGAACGCCACTTTGCCGTCCGCAACCGAGGCTATCACTATGACCGCTTTTTTTACCTTTTGCCTGAGTATATCGCCCAGTTCACGGACCGTTTCCTTGTCCGTGTCAATGAGTTTGACCGTCAGGACGGTCATGCCGTCCACATCCCTGGCGTTCTTTAAATATCCGTCGACGTTCGCAAGCACGCCCTGTTTCTTCATGTCCTGGAGCTTTTTTTCAAGCTCTCGTTCATCTTTTACCGTCTTTTTTATTCTGTCAGAAAGGTCCTGCAGGTTAACTGCCTTAAATAACTCTTTCATCTCCTGCATGAAATTGTCGTTCTCGGCCGCATGGCTGTACGCTGCCATACCGGTCAACGCCTCAATCCTGCGTATACCCGCTGCCGTAGAGCCCGAAGAAATTATCTTGAACAGCCCTATCTCGCCTGTATTACGCAGATGCGTGCCGGCGCATAACTCTTTTGAAACCCCGCCGACCGAGACCACCCTGACATCGCCTTTGTATTTTTCGTCAAACAGCGCCATTGCCCCCGTCTTTTTTGCGTCGTCAACCGTCATGATCTCAACGTTCACGGGGATGGATTCCTGCACCCATTCGTTTATTTGTTTTTCAACCCGGGACAGGTCTTCGCCGCTTGGAACCGCAAAGTGCGTGAAGTCAAAACGCAGCCTG
>JAJFUW010000233.1 GCA_021372235.1 Spirochaetia bacterium | reverse complement strand
TGATAGAGAACTATTCCATGGGATTTTTTAACATGGCGGACGCCCTGCGGGGGGCACGCCAGTTCAACAGGGCGGCGTTTTATTACGAAAAGGGATTGCTGTTCTTTAAAAACGCGGCGGCCTATACGAACCTGGGGCTCGCGTACTATTACATGGGTGATTTCGAAAAGGCGAAAAAGGCATGGCTGACGTCGATTGAACTGAACCCGAACGACCCGGCAGCGTACGTAAATGCGGCTTTTGCGTTCGTAAACCTGAGAAACAGCGCCGAAGCAATGAAGTACATAAACATGGCTTTAAAACTGGACCCAAACAACCAGAACGCACTGCAGCTGCGGAATTCGATAATGGCTGCGGGCGGGGCGAGATAGTGCGTGAGTACCTGCAGAGCGGCTGCTTGCTGACGGCTCGGGGCGGGCTATACCCTGTCAGCCGGTGGATATTTTGCGGCCGGAGTGGGCGGAAAACTTTTTAAAACCAGCCGTACGGAATGCACATGTGCGTTCCGTACGGAGTTTTTTTTAACGGGTGTCCACATACTCAGTTGCGGCAAAGAAGTAATGTCTTAATTGAAATTTGTTTGTTTGATCCATTTTTGTTTTTCTGAGGTTTCTTTATTTTGAGATGTATTATTCGCCTTTTTCCACCTTCTATCGTTGAAAATCTCCCAAAAAAGTTGTATAATCTGTTTCATTATATGGAAAAAGTGCTGTTAGTGAAGATCGTAATGCAAAAGGACGAGCGCGACCTTAACTCGGATATAGAGGAAATGAAGGGGCTGATATCGACAGCGGGCGGGGAAGTTATTGATATTATCCTGCAGAAACGGGCGGATATCAATCCCGGTTTTTATATTGGCAAGGGAAAAGCGGATGAAATAGCCGAAAAATATAAGGATTCTGTCGATGTTATCATCGTCGACGGCGAACTGCGTCCCATCCAGGCAAAAAATCTCGAAGACACTACCGGTATCAGGGTCATAGACAGGACACAGCTCATACTCGACATATTCGCCCGGCGCGCCAGCACTGCCGAGGGAAAATTGCAGGTGGAATACGCCCAGTTAAATTACCTGATGCCCCGTCTTTTGGGCAGGGGTTCTTCTTTCATGCAGCAGACCGGCGGATTACGCGGCGGAGTGGGCACCAGGGGACCGGGCGAGACCAAACTGGAAGCGGACCGCAGGACCATAAAAAAACGGATACAGCGTATCCGCGACGACCTTGAAGAGGTAAAAGCCAAACGCGAGCGCCAGCGCGACCGCCGCAGGTCGGTTCCCGTGCCGCAGGTGGCAATAGTCGGATACACGAACGCCGGAAAATCAATGCTCATGAACACGCTGACAAAGGCGGGAATGCTATCCGAGGACAAGCTGTTTGCCACGCTTGACCCCAAAATCAAGCGCTACACGCTGCCGTCCAGGTGCAAAGTGCTCTTTTCAGATACGGTCGGGTTCATAAAGAACCTGCCGACAAGCCTCATCGCGGCTTTTCGGGCCACGCTGGAAGAGGTATGCGGGGCGGATATAATACTGCATATCATCGATATCAGCGAGCCTGGCTGGGAAGACAGGATAGGCGTGGTCTACGGGATATTAAAAGAGATAGACGCCTACGAAGGCAAGCGCATCATAGAGGTTTACAACAAGATTGACCTGGTGCCGCCGGCTAATATCCCGATATTAAAGAACAAAAAGGCCGTGTTCATATCGGCAAAGACCGGCGAGGGGCTTGATAAACTGACAGCCGAGATCGACAGGCAGGTTTCCCCGGATTTTCTGCAGAAAGAGATAAAGATAACGGATTCAGGCGAGAAGAGCCTCAAGGTGTTTTATGAAGAGGGAGTTGTCCTCGGCATAGATTTTACGGCAAAGGGTAATTTTGCAACCGTCAAGGCGATGAAGAAGACTTTCGATAAATATGAAAAAATGACCCACAAGGAGAAGTCACATGGATAAAATATTGCGTGTCGGAGTGGTAGGCGTAGGCAGCTTGGGCCAGCACCACGCCAGGAATTATACCACCATAGAAGGCGTCAAACTGACGTGCGTCGCCGATGTTTCGGAAAAAGGCAAAGAGATAGCGGATAAATACGGCGCCGAGTTCATGACCGATTATACAAAAATGCTCGACAGGGTGGACGCGGTCTCAATAGTAGTACCTACAACCATGCACTACAAAGTGGCAAAGTTCTTTCTGGAGCACGACAAGCACATACTGCTGGAAAAACCCATGACAGCCACCGTGGAAGAGGCACAGGGGCTGATAAACATAATAAAACACAAAGAGAACAGGATTGTATTGCAGGTCGGGCATATAGAGAGGTTCAACAGCGCCATCAAAAAACTCGGCGAGCTGAAAAAGGTGCCCATCCTCATTGAGGCCTCCCGCATGGGACCGTTCACGGCCCGCTCGCTGGATACTTCGGTTATACTGGACCTCATGATACACGACATAGATATCATACTCCAGCTGGTGAAATCAAATGTGGTAAAAATAGACGCCATAGGCGTGCCGGTTTTAACCGATTCGATAGACATGGCAAACGTCAGACTGGAATTTGCCAACGGAACGGTGGCGAACGTTACCGCGTCGCGCGTATCCCCCAAAAGGCTGCGCAAAATCAGGGTGTTCGCGGACAACCTCTACGCATCCATAGATTACATGAGGCAGTCCATAAAGATATATAAGGTTAAGGAAGGTCTCGCAAAGGACAGGAAGGCGTCATGGACGGACATGATGGAAATGGAATCATTCCCGATGAAAAAACGAGAGCCGCTGGCTGTGGAACTGCACTCGTTTGTCGACGCGATAAATGGCAGGAAAAAGACGGAAGTCACGGCAGACCAGGCATTTGAAGCGTTAAAGGTCACCCTGGAGATAGAAAAGCAGGTGCAGGAAAAATTCAGCAAGTCAAAGGGGCTTACGGTTTGAAAAAGATACTCATCTCCGCAGGGGAGGCGTCCGCCGATTTTTATGGCGCGGAACTGGCAAAAAAAATAATGTCAATGGCGCACGCGAGGGCACAATTTATTGGCTTCGGAGGGCCCCGCATGCGGGAGGCCGGGATCGACATGAAAATAGACCTGGCAAAACACGCCGTGATGGGTTTTGTCGAGGCGGCCAAAAAAGCCGGTGATATAAAAGCGGTCATGTCGGAGGCGGTCAGTGTTTTAAAACAGGAAAAACCGGACGTCCTGGTCGTCATAGATTACCCGGGGTTCCACCTGTGGCTCATAAAAAAAGCGAAGGAATTGGGCATAAAAAAAGTGGTTTATTACATGGTCCCGCAGGTATGGGTATGGAAATACGGGAGGATAAAAAAGATAAAAAAATACTGCGACCTCTGCATAGTCGGCCTTCCTTTTGAGGAAAAAATATTCAAAAAAGAGGGCATCAACACCCGCTATTTCGGACACCCGGTGGCGCCCTACATGAAAGCGGGCGGTAAAAAGAGCGGCCCGCCGGTCGTAGGCATATTCCCCGGCTCCAGGGAGAACGAGATAAAAAAATTCCTTCCGGATATTTTAAAGGCGTGCGCGCTTATAAAACTAAAAAAACCGTCGGTAAAATTCCGCCTGTTCAGGGCCTCCACGGTGACAGCGGCCTCGGTGAGAGGCATGCTCGCCGATTATCCTGGGCTGCATATCGGGATGGTTGACGGATGGAACCTGAAACAGAGGTCTTCGCTCACGGCCGCGATAGCCAAATCAGGCACGGGGACACTCGAACTCGCCCTGCTGCATATACCGCACGTGATAGTCTACAGGCTAAACGGCCTGTCGTACATGATAATCAGGACAATAGCTTCGGCAAAGGCAAAGTTCGCGGGCCTGCCAAATATCCTCGCTGGCAGGGAGATAGTCAGGGAACTGCTCCAGAACGATTTTAGCCCCGAGAACACGGCAAAAGAGATACTGCTGATACTCGGCGCAAAAAAATACCGCAGGCAGATGCTTGAAAATTTTGACATGATAAGCCGGTCCAGAATCCGCGCGAAAGATACGCTCAAAAAAATCGCCCTGGCGGTCATGAAAGAGGCCGGGATTTGATAATACTATATAACATTATTTTTTATTTGCTTGCCATACCGCTGCTGCCTGTCGCTGCGCTTGTGGTGCTTTTTTCCCCCGGACTGCGTGAGTCACTCGATGAGCGCGCCGGATTCATGGATGCGGGGACAGCCGCCAAATTGAACGGTAAAAGGACCGTCTGGTTCCATGCCGCGTCCGTAGGCGAGGTTCAGGCCCTGACCCCGATAATCCGCGAATTCAAATTGATGCGGCCCGAACTGCGGATTATGGTCACAACGACATCCGTGAACGGCAAAAAAAAGATAGCAAAGGAACTGGCGGGTGACATAGACCATTATTGCCTTTTGCCGGCTGATATCGGATTCGTCATAAAAGGATTTGTAAAGAAGATCAATCCTTGCGCGGT
>JAJFUW010000213.1 GCA_021372235.1 Spirochaetia bacterium | reverse complement strand
ATCAACTATTTCGCTTTCAAAATCCCTTTTTTGGCGACTGAGGGTGCGCCTTTTGCGGTCATGCTGTCCATACTTTACGTCTTTTCGCAGTTGAACCGCAACAGCGAGCTCAACGCCATGAAACTGGCGGGCATCAATTTTTACACTCTCGCCATACCGGTTCTGCTCCTGGCGCTGTGCATCAGCATCTGCACGATAGTACTGAACGAGACAGTGGTATCAAAAGCTTACGAACGCGCGAACTACATAAAAGATGTCCTGATAGAGAAAAAGGCCAGAGGCTCAGGCCCGGAAATCCGAAAGGACCTTGCCAAGCTCGGTGCCGGCGGCAAGGTTTTCTACATAAAACATTTTGACGGTCTTTTGGGCGTCATGAAAGGCATCTGTATACTGACGTTTGACAGGGATTTCAACCTGACAGAGAGGCTCGATTCACGCGAAGGGGTATGGGCCGGGGATAAATGGCAGTTGAACGACGTATCCATCAGGACCTTCAACAAAGGTGCCGAGACTTCCGTCATCATGCACCAGCAGCACGAACTCGTCATCAGCGACACACCCGACGATTTCATAGTCAGGAAAAAGAACCCCGAGGACACCCTTACCGTCAACATTTTCAGGCTGAAAAAACTTATCACCCTGCTAAAAGAGAGCGGATTTAACGCAAATGAGGAGGAGACAAACTATTACCTGAAAATTGCCTTCCCTTTTGCGAGTTTTATACTTGCTCTTCTGGGCATCTCCATACCCTACCTTTTCCCGTCAACCCGTTCTTTTGTCAACGCGGCACTCGGATTTATTGTCACCATAGTGGTGGCCTTTTTCTATATGGGCCTTGTAACCATAGGATTATCCGCCGGAAAGATAGGCGCAATGCCTCCGTGGTTTGCGGCCTGGAGCGCCAATATAGCGTTTGCGATTGCGGGGTTTATCGTTCTTAATAAGGTGCGTAAATAATCCCCTTAAAAACAATTAATAATGAATAATTAATATCCCAAAAACAAGAAAGGCGGGCCCCCCCGCCTTTTCCTGTTCTTATTATTAATTTATTGTTTTTAACGTTATCGTTTCCTGAGGTAAAGCAAAGGGTTTACGGGCACCGTCTTTTTTCTGAGTTCAAAATAGAGTTCGTTTCCGTACATTGACTCGGTATCACCCAGGCTTCCGAGCACCTGACGTACTTTTACCGTTTGCCCCTTTTTTACGTCAATATCCGACAAATATCCGTATATGGAAAAATATCCGCCTCCGTGATATACGATGACCATATTACCGTAACCTTCAAACCAGTCAGCGTATTTTACCACCCCGCCAAAGACGGAATAGACAGGCGCCCCGTAACGGCCGCCCAGATGTATTCCTCTGTTCTCAACTATTGACCCGAACTGCGGGTGCTTGAATTTGCCGAATCTCGCGAGTACCTTGCCGCCGTCAACCGGCCACGGGAACCTGCCTTTTGAAGAGTTAAACGCGGCTGTCGCCTCTTTTTCCGATAGTTCGGCGGTCGACTCCATCGAGTCGAGGAGTGCCCCGAGTTTGCGCGCCGATTCTTCCAGTCCCCTTATAACGGCTGTTCTCTGTTTTATGTCCCTGCGGATATCCTGCAGGACAAGCCGTTTCTGCCATTTTTCATCCTTGTAGCGCTTCCATTCCAGCTCTTTTTCCGTCTTTATCGAGTCCAGTTCGCTTTTATAATCGAGCAGGATTTCCTGATCTGCTTTCATTTTTTCGATGAGCCGTGCGTATTCGTCGACAGTTTCAGCATTCTTACGTGAAAGAATTTTTATGAACTTGTATCTTTTGACAAAATCAGAGGTTGAACCGGATTTAAACAGTAAATTGAGGTAAACGTTGCCGCGTTCCTTGTACTGCCGGCGCAGTATCTGCATTACCGTTTTTTCGCGTGAAACGCGCTCATTTTCCGCCGAGGCAATGCGCCGGTTCAGGTCGTCTATCCCCTCCTGCAGGACGCCCAGGTTGTTTGTAAACACCCTGAGTTCCTTGCCTGTGAGGGAGATATTGAGCTCGATTTTGTTCAGCAGTCTGGAAGCATTTTTTTCCTGTTTTTTTTCCTTATTTATGGCTTCACGGTTCTGTTTTATACGGGTTTTTATCTCTGTTAGCTCTTTTTTTGTTTTGTCCAGTTTTTCCCTGTAATCTGATGTTTCTTCTTTTATGACAACGCCGCAGAGTACGGCTGGAACCAGCAGGATTAAAAGCGCGGGCGCCGCCCTTTTTAAAAGGGCTCTTATCATTTAAATATCCTGCCCATTGACATGACCGCACCCGTAAACCCCAGGGTACAGCCGGCGCCCAAGGAAGCCAGCATGAATTTAATGGAAAAATATTCCGGACGGAACAGGTAAAAAGTCGTAAGGTCAATCCCTGTCTGTTTTTTTATCTCCGAGAGCAGCAGCGTCACTATACAGTAAAGAACAGCCCAGCCGGCGGCCCCGCCGATGAATCCATGGACAATTCCTTCAACTATAAAAGGCATTCTGATGAACGAATCCGAGGCCCCCACCATCTTCATGATGTATATGTCCTGACGCCTTGCGTAAATGGTAAGTTTTATAATATTGGACACTACGAGTATGGATGCCACCAGAAACACGCCTCCGGCCGCCCCGATTATGAGTTTTATCACGTTCATTATATTGATCAGGTTTTCTATCTCCGACCCTCCGTACTGTATGTCTTCGACACCTTCCTTGGTGTCAAAAAAACGGACTATCATGCCTATATTATCGCGCGTATATTCCTTCAGTTTCACGTTGATTGAATCCGGGAGCGGGTTTCCGTCAAATGATTTCATGATCTGCTGCATATCGGGATCCTTCACGAACTCCTGGTATGCATCGTCGCGGGATACGAATTTTATCTCCTCAGCCAGCCCCAGCGCTTTTGCCTCGGTTATAATGTTTTCCGCCTTTTCCCTGCCCGTGGTATCGTTCAGAAATACCACAATCTCCACCTTTTGCCGGAGGCTTTCCAGCGCAAACGTGATAGACCGGTTTGCTATATGATAGCCCCCCAGTGCGGTGACGGCGAGTATTATCGTCCCTATCGATACCAGCGACATGAAGCCGCTGCGCCTGAAATTTAAAAAGACCTCCTTAAACCAGCGCATCTGAGACTATCCTGCCTTTCTCAAGCCTTATAACCCTGCGTCCGACCCTTTTTATCATTTCTTTGTTGTGGGACGCTATTAAGACGGTTATCCCGTTTTTGTTGAGGTTTACGAATGTTTCCATTATATTCCATGCCGACTCCTCGTCCAGGTTGCCCGTCGGTTCGTCTGCCATCAAAAGCGGCGGGTTCAGCACAAGGGCGCGCGCGAGCGCCACTTTCTGCTTTTCCCCTCCAGATAAATGCCACGGGTTCAGGGATTCCCTGCCTTCGAGCCCTATATTTTTAATTGCCATATCCACTGTTCTTTTGATGTATTCTTTTGGCGAGCCCGTGATGACCAGCGGGAGCGCTATGTTATCAAATATGGAACGGTCGAACAGGAGTTTAAAATCCTGAAAAACAAAACCTATTTTGCGCCTGTAAAAAGGCACTTTTGATGCATTCAGGTGGGCTATGTCCGTGTTCTCGACGAGGATGGTCCCCATGTCAGGATGCTCGTCGCGGTATAGAAGGTTAAATATGGTGCTTTTCCCGGCGCCGGATGGGCCGGTCAAAAATACCAGTTCGCCCTTTTCAACCGTAAAAGTTATATCGTCCAGCGCCTTTATGTCCCTCTCAAATATCTTGTATACGTGGTTGAATTTTATCATCCGGCCCTTCGTTTATTATTAATTATTCATTGTTAATTATTTTAAAGTATTTCCTCATACCCCGGTTCCGGGTTATAAACGTTCTTTATGCCTTCAGCCGCGAGCAGTTCGAGCAGGGCCTGCTGCTGGCTCTCTTCACCATGGACCAAAAATATCTTCTTTAGCCTGCCTCCGGATTCGTCCCGGGCTATCTTGATAAAACGCAGCAATTCTTTTTGTCCCGCGTGGCCCGAGAACTCGTTTATAACCTTTACCTGCGCCTGGACGGTATATGGGTCTCCGAATATCTTGACCTGTTTTTCACCTTCCACCAGCCTCCTGCCGAGGGTATTGATGGTCTGGTATCCGACTATTAAGACCGTATTGTTTGGATTTTCGATATTGTTCTTTAGGTGGTGCAGTATCCTGCCGGCCTCGCACATACCCGTAGCCGAGAGTATTATACACGGTTTGTCATAATTGTTTATGTTTTTGGACTCTTCGACGCTCTCTATGTATTTTATCAATTCCAGATGGAACGGGTTATTGTTGCCCGCTATAAAATCCAGCATATCCCTGTCAAAGCACTCCGCGTGCTGTTTGAACACCTCCGTCACGTTGTTTGTGAGCGGCGAATCTACAAACACCGGGATTGGCGGTATCTTTTTGCCGATGAAAAGCCTGTTCAAAACATATAACACTTCCTGCGCGCGTTCGACCGCGAACACCGGTATTATTATTTTCCCCCTCCTCGAGACTGTCTCGTTAATGATTGAGGCGAGTTTTTGATCTGCCTGAACTATCGGCTTGTGGTCGCGTCCCCCGTATGTTGATTCCACAACCAGGTAATCAATGTCGCGCAGCTGATCCGGGTCCATTATTATCGGCAGGGATTTACGCCCCAAATCGCCGGTAAAACCTATCTTTATCTCGCGGTCTTTCTCATGGGCGCGTACCACTGCCATTACCGACCCCAGGATATGGCCCGCGTTCATGAAAAACGCGTTGAGGTCCTGCCTGAACGTTATCTGCTCGCCCAGGTTTTTGGGCACGAACATCTCCAGCGATGCTTCAGCTTCTTCGACGGAATACAGCGGCTCAAAAAGCGCCTTGCCCTGTTTCGCCCTCTTTTTGTTCACGTATTCGAGATCCTTTAACTGCACATAGGCGGAATCCGGCAGCATAAGCCTGCACAGGTCGCGCGTGGCGTAGGATGTGTAGACGTTGCCTTTGAACCCCTGATTTATCAGCGTGGGTATGTTGCCCGAATGGTCTATGTGGGCGTGGGTGAGTATCATCGCGTTAATGTCATACGGAGCGAACTGAAAATTTCTGTTGCGTTCGAACGATTCTTTCCTCTTGCCCTGTATCATGCCGCAGTCTATCAGGAGTTTGAACCCGTCTTTTTCAATCAAATGCATCGAACCGGTAACTTCCCGCGCCGCCCCGATAAATTTTATTTTTGTCAAGCGTCCCCCCTACAAAGAGAATATTTTATTCATTTTATAGGCGTAAGCGTCTATTGCGCGTTCTTTGCTTATCACGTTCTTCATTTCTGAAACCTTGAGTTTATTGCCGCATATGCCAACCATGCGGGAGTCCCCTTTTTTCATGCCCTTCAGGGTTTTTACCGCCTCATACCCGAACATGAGGCCGAGTTTCCTTGACATGGCCGTCGGGGTCCCTCCGCGCTGTATATAGCCGAGCACGGTATACCTCGTTTCCAGCCCTGTTATTTTTTCCAGTTTTGCCGCCACGTCACTGGATAGACCTACGCCTTCCGCCATGACTATTATATTGCTCGACTTGCCCCTTTTAAAGCCCTGAATAAGTTTTGCGGCTGTCTTTTTGATATCAACGTCCTCTTTGAACTCCGGTATCATTATCACTTCCGCCCCGCCTGTCAATCCTATCTCAAGGGCCAGGAACCCGTGTTCTCTTCCCATCACTTCGACTATAAAAGTCCGCTCGTGCGACCCGGCCGTATCCCTGATCCTGTCTATCGCGTCAAGCCCCACGTTTACCGCCGTGTCATAACCGATGGTATAATCCGTCCCATAGACGTCGTTATCTATAGAAGCGGGTATGAAACACGTCGGAATCCCTGTATCTTTTGTTATCGCGTACAGACCCCGTCTGGAGCCGTCCCCGCCTATTGATATTACGCCGTCAATTTTTGCCGATTCCAGATGTATATAGGCGCGCTGCCTTATCTCGCGGTCGTGAAAATCTTTGGAGCGCACTGTGCGCAGGATGGTTCCGCCCCTGTTTATGATGCCTCCGACGCTTGATACATCCATCTCGCGGAACATCCCCTCGAGCAGGCCGCTGTATCCCTCTTCGATGCCCGCCACTTCCAGCCCGTTTCCGATTGCGGTCCTTACAACCGCCCTTATCGCCGGGTTCATGCCGGGTGCGTCCCCTCCTGTAGTCATGACAGCTATGCGTTTCATAATAGTTCTCCCTTATAAATATGATATTTTAGATTAAATAAACAGCGTGGATGCACTTTCCGCGGCCGTCCGTACAGGCTTGCCGTTCGTTTACAAAGATAACAAAAGGAGTAATCCAATTTAAGTAAGAATCAGCAATACCTCAAAGTTCGGGTTTAAGGTTCTTCTGATCCTCAGCCTCGCGCCAGAACTTTACATTGAGGGCTTCGATATCAGCGGTATCCCAGAACATGGACGGGTCCAATACCTTCAGGTCGTGAATGTAACGGAACTTCAAGTAACGCAACAGTTTCACCGCCTGTATATGGTTCTCCGCGTTCCTTGTCATCATTTTTATATACGGATAATAGAGAAACTCGTATTTTTTTATAGTTATTTTTTTTGAAAATCCCGGAGTGTCGGTCTTTGAGAACGCAATATTTGCCATTTTATGGTTGCGGTCAAACGTCAGTTTCAACGGTTCCCAGTCGGGGTTGATGGTTATCATAAGCCCGTCCAGGTATACATCCGAACTTGAAAGTGAAAGCGGCCTGACCGTGCCTTCTTCATCAGTGTTGCTTCTGTCGTCCCGTTCCCCGGCTGTAAATGTCTGAAAATTCTCCCTGACCATCTCATATTTCCATCCGCTTATCCTGGAAATATCCGCAAATTCGTCTATTATGGCGGCCACTGTCTCGGGGTCCGTCGCGCTGCCGCTATACCGTATATTCATGCGTTGTCCTCTAAGTGCGGCGTCTTATGTCAGCCGTTTATCAGGAACTTCACCCTGTAGTTCTTTGGAAGGCTATTGTCGATGAAACCTTCCATCTTGAAAAAATCCTTGGGTAACTTCAGCTTTTCAGCAAGGACCTTCTCGATTGAACGCAGCTGATCGCGCGCCATGCCAGTATCCTCGGAATATACCTGTATGATGACCGGATATGTATTCCTCATTTTTATGTAATCCTGTACCTCTACCATGACATCCCTGCCATTGTCCGTCATGCGGTCTTTCCTCTTGGGTTCAAAAAAATAGTTTGACGAGATTTCAATCGCCAGTTTGCCGTCCTGCCGGTACATCAGGGCGTCCACCTGTTTGGGAGTTTCCCTGCGCACCGAACCGGGATTGCCTGCCCTGTCTATATATGTCAGCACATACCAGTATGGCGAGCCAACTTTTAATATTCTGCCTTCGCGGTCATATCCGTCCCAGGAAATCACATCAGGCAGGCGGCCTTCGCCTTTTTGGAGTTTTACCGTGCCTCCGGTGGAATCAGTCACCTTGAAATTCCATTTATCGATGTCAATGCCTGCGGGTATTTTTGGTGATATCTTAAAAATCGGCTGGGTTTCCAGCAGCGATTTTTCAACGTGATAATCGGTCCTCTCCTCCAGCATCACGTCCGGCAGGCTGGCCTTGACGTCCTTTACATCCTCCGGCGAAATATTCAGAAAAGTCTCCTCCGTGGATATTACGGACTGTGCCACTTCGTTGGCGTCAGTTTTTACCTCTATTACAGGCGCTTCGGCGTCTATTTTGATTTTCAGTTGGCCCTTTACCACGACCTCAGCCGAAGAGTCGCCACCCTGCTGTTGGGCCTGATCCTCGGCGTAAAGCGCGGCTCCGGTTGAGAACGCCGCTATCACCGCCGTTATTACGAATATTTTTTTCATCTTTTCACCTCGCGAGCTTATATACAAATGTCGCCATGCCTGACTGATCGTCCGACGATGATATCGAGACCCAGCGGAACTGCTGGAGCGCCTCGAGCGCGAGCTGGTCAAGTTCCGGGTATCCGGATGTCCTGTCCACGTACGCGTTATCCTTTACGGAACCGTCAGGCCTGACGGAAAAAGATATCGTTACCTGAGCCTCTATACCCTGTTCCTCGGCCCAGCGCGGGTATTGAGGGGCCAATTTGCGTGTTATGGTCCTTCCCGATATCTGTCCTGATATCAGCAGCGCCGTGCCTTTTTCCTTTGGTATCACTATATTGTCAGCGGACGCGGCCTTAACGGCCGGTGTGGGCGTCGGGACAGCTATTGCCGCTGTTTTGAGCCCGCTGCCTGAGCGGGCCGCAGCGGCGGCCGAAATCACGGGCCTCGACGACGGTAAAAATCCGGACTTTTGGGTGCTTGTGTTTATATTTATTTTGCTTGTGGTTGTCTGCAGTTTGTTCTGCTGTGCAAGCGCAATTTTTTGCTGTTCTATCATCGCCGGAGAGAGTTTTTTTTGTCCTATTTCATTGTCCAAATCCAGGGCTTTCGCCGGCTTCAGTGTGTCCATCTTTGATTTATCCAGGGAGAGCGCCGATGGTTTGTTTATGTTCATTTCAGGTTTTTTCAGGTCAAGCGCCTGTGGTTTGGCCAGCTGTATCTGCTGGTTTTGTTTAATCGGAATAACCTGTTTTAATATATCGAACATCTTTTTTGGTTTTTCCATTTCAGGCACAGGCATTTTCTTTTCTTCCGGGACCTCTTCGAGCATGGTGATTTCCGTCAGCGTGTAATCTTCTATATCCCGCTTATTCTTGTTAATGAGGGAGAATATCATTAAAAATACCACAATGTGCAGAATCAGCGAGGTTGCGAACGACCCTGCAACGCCTTTCTTATGGTAATCACTTGCAAACATGGACGCTCTCCTTATTATTTTTGGTACGCACCCGATTTGTTCGTTTGTGTCGCAAAATATATCCTTTTAGGTTTCGCGGTCTTGATCACATCCATTGCGTCTATTACAATACCGTGTTCGACATTCTCGTCAGCTTTTATGATAACTACATGGTCCGACGTCTTGACCAGTTTCAGTTTCACGTACTGCAGCAGTTCCCTGTCATCCTTTACGTCCTTTTCATTGACTGACATCTTGCCGTCCTTATCTATCGTAACGGTGACATGTTCCTCGTTTTTCGATTCATCAGTCGCCGCCTTTGGCAGCGTTACCGTCAATTTCGACTGGGTCATGAAAGGCGTGGTTACCATGAAAATAATAACCAGAACCAGGCACACATCAACCAGCGGTGTGATATTTATCTCGGATATGGTATCCCCTGATTCGCCGCCTACTTTCATACTCATACTGACTTTCTCCTATTCTGACGCCGCCGCGCCCTTTTTCTTGTCTTCCCTCATGATGGTGAGCGATTTAGCCCCGGCCTTTTTTGCCATATCCAGGACATTCACAAGCCTGCCGTGTATGGCGTCGCGGTCCGATGTTATCATTGTAACTTTTTTTTTGTTGGCATCCAGAGCCGCTTTTAACGCCGGGTAAACCGACTCATCGGCCACTTTTTTGTTGTTTATGTATACAGCTTTTGATGTTACCTTTATCTGGACAGCCTCATCCTTTGTCGATTTACCGACAGACTCCGTGACTTTTGAAGAATTAACCACTATCCCCGACTGAACCACCATCGGCGAGGTTACCATGAATATAATAACCAGGACGAGGCACACGTCAACGAGCGGGGTGATGTTTATTTCACTTATAGCTGTTTCTTCATCCGCGCTTGCGCCCACTTGCGCCCTCCCCGTAGTTTGCCAGCAAAACCAGCAGTTTTTTCGAAACCGCGTCCATCTCAACGGCTATAGTTTTTACCCTTTTCATAAAAACGTTATAAATAACAACGGCCGGTATGGCTACGGCCAGTCCCGCAGCAGTGGCTATAAGGGCTTCCGAGATACCTACCATGACCACTTCAGGCCCGCCGCCTGCCGAACTCGCGAGGTCCTTAAATGCCTTGATGATACCGAGAACCGTTCCGAGCAGCCCGATGAACGGCGACGTGGTACCGAGCGTCCCGATTATGTCGAGGTAATGATCGAGGTTTATCCTCTCTTCCATCCTCTTGGCTTCCATGAGTTTATCGTTTTCCTCCCTCGGGAACTGCCTGTTTTCCAGGCCAAACCGCACTACCGCCGCCACGTTACCTTTCATGGTTTTGGCATATTCAATGGCTTCCTTATAATTGCCGTCGACTATGTAGCCTTTTATCTTTTCCATGAAGGCATCGGAGTCCATACGCGTTTTCCTAAAATACAGCGCCCTCTCTATCGTAATCGCGACCAACACCACCGACAACGCCAACATAAGTACGATAACCCAGCTGCTGCGCAGAACCTGTAAAAAATCAATTGAATACGCACTCGACTCCATTTTTTTCCTCCTTTAAAATTGTTATTTCATCTTTGCCCCACAGCGGAGGCTATATCGGTATAACTTATTATTTTTCCCCTGTATTTGCGTCTGACTTAGTCTCTTCCGCCGGCACCGGTTTTTTGAACTGGTCGGGATATGCGTTCCTTATATCCCTGGCCCTCTGCGTCGCACCGTCCACATAATCCTTTTGCCCGCCAGACGCCGACACCAAATCATAAACAGCCACCGCTCCGACCCAGTCCTTTTTCTCTTCCAGCAGGCCCGCCAGGGTTATCAGTCCTGTTATTCTGAACACCGAGTCCGCGGGTTTTGCCGCCTTTAACATATTGAGCGTTTCGATAGCCTTATCGTTCTGTTCCAACTGCGCGTATATATCACCCGACCTGTAGATGGCTTCGGCCTTTGCCGCTTCCTCGCCTGTGCCGTTGGCCACCTCTTTATAGGCAATAATGGCGTCATTGTAACGTTTCTGTTCGAGGTACATGCCGCCTATCATGATAGGTATGTCCTTTGATTTCGGGTCTTTCGGAAAGTTCTTTACGAACCTCTTGTACGCGGCAATGGCGTCATCCTGCTTGCCCATATCCGTGTAGGCCAACGCCACGTTGTAAGCTGCGTTAACCTCGTACTCCGTTCCGGGGTATTTTTCCAGTATCCTCTCGTAATAAAATATGGCGTCCGGGTAATTCTTTGCCATATAAGCCGCTGTCGCGAGCCTGAAAGTCACGTCCTTTGCCAGTTCGTGCTTCGGATAGTTCTTTATGAAAGTCTTATACGCCGCCACAGCCTCGTCCATCTTCTGCATTGCTTCGTAGCACGCTCCTATGTAATACTGGGCGTTGGTGGCCAGTGAATCGTTCGGGAAGTGCTGTATGACCTTGCCGAAAGCGTCGATGGATTCCTTGAACTTGTTGTCCGTATAGTACAACTCCGCGGCTTTGTATACCGCGTTGACCGCCATATTTGAATTCGGGTATTTGTCGTAAAACTCCAGCAGCGCCCCGGCATCATTCTTTTTCTCGGCCTTGCGGTACGTGGCGCGCTGCATGCCCTCTTCAACCGAAGTAACCTTATTGGAATCCGGGTATTTGTCCATGAATTTTTTGTACCATTCGACGGCTTTTGCCTCGTTGTCCGAGTTGTAATAAACCTCGGCGACCGAGAGCATGGCGTCCTCGGCTATGACATCCTTTGGGTACTTTGAGAGTATCTCCTGGAAACCGGCCAGGGCCTTATCATACTGCTGGGCCTTGAAAAATATGTCCGAACGTTTGTAGATGGCTTCTGCCGCACGTTTTGATTTTGGGAACTTGTAAGCCAGATACTCCCACGATTTCAACGCGTCATTGTAGTATTCCTGGGCTTCGTATACTTTGCCCTGCTGGAACAACGCTTCGGCGGTCAGTTCAAAATCCTTGTCCTTTTCATGCGCGTAGGCAAATTCGCCGTATTTCTGTGCGGCTTTATCAAACTCTTTCTCCGAAAAAAATGCGTGAGCTATCAATATCTCACAAGCCTTTTTGGCCTGTTGCGGCACGTTCGCCACGTTCAGAACGTCCTTTGCCATGGTCCTGGCGCCGCGGTAGTTCTCGACCTGGTAGAAGCACCATGCGAGGTTCGCGCGGGCCTCTGTCACTATGTCGCTGTCGTAATATTTGTCGATTATCTCCTGAAAAGACCTGGCAGCCAGGCCGTACATTTCGGATTTCATGTAGGCGGTCCCGAGGTAATAGTATGAACGAGCGCGTATGTTTGACTGCGGCGAAGCGAACTTTTCCGAAAGGAGCGCCAGTGTGGACGACGCTTCGTTTATGAGCAGCGCGAACTGGCCCTGGTTGTTGTAGCACAATTCCGTCATGAGTACCGCAGCCTCTGTCAGGTCCGTATATTTCTGTTTGTCCACAATATACTTGAACGACTCCACTGCCGGCCCATACTGCCGGCGGTTATAATATGATATACCCAGCAGATAGTAACCCAGGCTTATCGATTCGTGGGTCGTAAACTTCTGGACAAAAGTCGTCAGCACCTGTTCCGCTTTGTCATACTTGCCCAGTGCCACATAACACCAGCCCGCCTTTACAAGCCCGGACGCGTATGCCTCATATATGTCCGGATAATTCGCCATGAGGTTTTCGTACGACACGAGAGCTTCGGCGTATTTTTTCATTTTCAACTGGCATTCACCCGCGAGATAAGATGCAAAAGCCTGCACCCTTTTGTCCCCCGAGCCGTTTATCACGGATTTGTAAACCGAATAAGCCTGGTCATATTTTTTGTCCATAAAAAGCGACGCGCCTTTTTTGTAAACCGCATAAGGAGCGAGGTTGCTCGTCGGGAACTGCGTTATGAAAGCCTGGTATGCCCCGGCTGCCGACGGAAAGTTAATACCCTTGTAGAAAGCCTCGCCTTTATTATAGAGTGCGCTCTCGAGATATTTTGACTGCCTGTCGCCTGTGCCGACTTTTTTGAAAGCCTCCGCGGCGTTGGGGTAGTTTGCCAGTTTCATGTACGCGTGGCCCAGGTAGTAATAGGCAGCGTCATTCCTGATGGATTTCAGTTTTTCCGCGGCCTGTTCATAGCGTTCCAGGTAAAAATCCGTAAGCCCGCCTATGAACTTGATGTTATCGTCCTTGCCATAATATGAGTATTTGCCGAGAAAATCCGCCAGTTCCCTGTCTGCCTTTTTGTATTCTTTGAGGTTCAGGTAAGATAGGCTGATGCCGTATACGGCCTCCATTATGAAAAGCGAATTGGAGTATTTGAACCTGAATTTTGAGAACTGTTCAATTGCATCGGTGTATTTTCCCTGATTATATAGGGACTCTCCCATCTTGTACATCGCGCTGTCCGCGTAGGGTGAGTTGGAAAAATCATCGGTCAATTTTTTGAAAGCGTCAAATGCGGCCGTATACTTTTTGCCCCTGTACAGCACGCTGCCCTTGAGGTATGCGGCTTTGGATGCCTCGAGTTTGTTCGAATCCTTCCATCTGGCGATAAAACCGTCCAGTTTGTTCATTGTATCCTGCGAGTCCGGGGCTGTCTTAACCGCCTCCGTCACAAGCTGCCAGTTCTTAACGAGTTCCCTGTCATCGTCCGCGTGCGTGGTAGAGGGCATACTGGCACACCCAAAAATAAGGCATAAGAATATTCCGCTGACTATAGCCTTTTTCATCTTTTTATCCTCGCTTTTTCGCTTGAGCTACGGCTGAACAAAAACTGTCAACGTCCGCCGTTACTTTTACATGAATATATGACGGCTGACAGCGCCGTCCATTATTCTTCAAGTTTTATGGAACCCGGCTGCATCGGGACAGAACTTGATATTTTCACAGTTTCCATGTTCGACTCTATCACCCTGCCGTTCTTGTCCTTGACTGTCATTGTGAACTTGTATTCACCATCACCCGCCGGGAGCCCCCTGTCATCCTTGCCGTTCCACATCACGGATGCCGGCGGATTGTCATCGCCGCTGTAGGTGCGTACCACGTCGCCGTCCTCGTTTATTACGTTAAGTTCCCATTCCGCTATTGGGTTCTTTGTTACCGCGTATATGGATATGGTTGTGCTCTTTTTTGTCCCGACCGGCGAGAATATCTTTGGTTCCGCCGCGAGGTTGATGTCAAATCCTCCGAAGGCAAGCGTCACAGACACCCTGTGCGACATGCCCAGTTCCTGCATGGCTATGGCGTAATCCACCCTGACCGGCCTCAGGAAATAACCGGCTCCGAAACTGAACTCCGTCTCATCGAGCCCCGCCCTCAGCGCGAGGTTCTGTATGGGGTATCCTTCGATTCCCATCCTGAACTTGAAATCCTTGTTTGCGAACGCTTTTTCAAAATCAAATACCGGTACGAGCCTGTCCGAGAGCAATTTGAAAGCCACACCGAATTTGAGTGTTATGGGAAAATTTTCCGCCGTTGTATTTAGTTTTACCGAGGCAGGTACCGCGTTTATAACCGACAAACCTACGTTAATAAAATCCGCCGGCAGCCACATCACTCCGACGTCAGCTCCATAACCGAGTCCTGAATCGTTGAACACAGCTTCATGTATGAGTTTCATGTTCGCGCCAATCGATATCCACGGGAACAGTTCCCTGCCGTACGACAGCACAAATGCCTCATTTACAATTCCAAATGTTCCCGAACTGGCCCACTGCATGTCCCTGGAATCAAATCCCGTGGAACCCAGCCTGACCCACGACGCTCCGAACGTGCCGATGCCGGATACGGGATATATAACAGCCGCGTAATCATATATGGTATCGACGAAAAGAAAGGCGTGCTGCAACGTTATCTGCAGCGGGTTCTGAAGCCCGAGCCCCGCCGGGTTATAATAAACCGCGGAAGCGTCGTCGGCCAGGGCCGTAAATGCCCTGCCAAGCGCCAGTGACCTGGCTCCCGCTCCCCAGTTCAGGAACTCTCCCGGCTGGCCATAGTCGCCGTCGGCAAACGCCGCCGGTATCAGCATGAGCGATACGAGCGCGATCGCTGCTATCCTTTTCATAGTTACCTCCGTAAATTTTATATGCGGCTGAGCCGCCGGTAATACCGCCTGTCTGTCCGGCAGTAAACCGTCAGGCCAAAAACCGTTAAACTGCTATTTGGAAACTGCTATTTTCCTGATCATCTTACGGGCCTGTCCGTCAACTTTTGCCTCAACCACGCATATGTAACCACCGTTGCCAACTATCTCACCCTTGTTGTTGCGGCCGTTCCATGTCACATTGTTCACTATGCCTGTTATTGCTCCGGGCTGGCCCATCCCTATATCCTGCGAATATACAAGGTCTCCAAAGAGCGTGTATATATTTATCTTTACCGCTGTGTCCTCGTCCAACACGTAGGATATCGTGGTGGTATCTGTACCCGCATTAAACGGGTTCGGATAATTGGAAACCGAACCCAAATCCGGCTGGACCATGGAAACCGAGACAGTAGCCGTCCTGGTCGCTCCGTTACCGCTGTACGTTCCGAGCACCACACAGTCCTCGTTCACAAAATCACCCACAAAGTAAGCGGTGGCCTGGCCGTAAGCGTCTGTCGGCACGGTGATAGTTGTTGAATCATTGGTGAATTGACCGTGACCTGATGTCAGTTGGAACGTTATCGAACCTCCGCTGACGGGGTTGTTATTGACATCAAATACGCTGCCGGTCAAAACCGCCTGTGTGTCAGCGCGGACATTTTGGTGCGAAGGCGTCAGGGTAAACGTCACGTTAGTTGAGTTTGCAGTCATGTCTATAATCGGTGAGTACCTGACCTGGAGCACGTTGTTCGGGTCAGTTACCCTGATCCTGATCCTGCCCGCGCCCGTATAACTCTGGTTATTAGTTACAAAAATACCGTTATTAACCTGTCCGCTGGCTATCGCCAGTGTTCCTCCCAATACAGTATTGACCGAGTTTGCCAGTACCGGTGCGCACTCAAACATATTGCTCGCGCCAAAGACCGGCTGATTATTATAGGAATCGACCGTCTCTACCCTGAAACTGAATTTTGACGGGTAAGCAACAGCCGTGATACTGTTCGTCCCATCGCCATAAGGCGTCCATACAGACCCGTCGGGGCTCGCATAGACCCTGTAGGAAAGTTCCCCGCCGAGTATAACGTATACGTTAACCTGGTTCTCCCATGTTTGATCGAGTGTGTTATTATCCAGGTCGTCAACTTGCAGGTTTATGAACTGTGCAGCGCTGACATTCATCATGGCCGAGAGCGTCAGTATGCCTACGTCAGCATCGCCGATGTTGCCCCTGAATGAATTGGTGCTTGTCGGGAACGAGCCTGTCGGTCCCGTTGAAGTCACCCTGACCTCGTCGCTCACAACATTCACAAAGTTGCCGTAGATATCAGCAGCCTGTACGGTTACAGGGAAGTATGCTCCCGATACCTGCGTCTGGGGTGTCCCCTGCACGGCGTTGTTCCATACACCCGCAACGTCATGGCCCGAGCCGTTCACCACATACAGTCCCGGTATAAGCAACTGCAGGCCGTATTCGGTGCCTGCCTTTGTCGTGAATGTCGGAGTCCTGTAGTTTTCTATCTGAGGGTTGTTAATGTCAGCCTGCACCCATGCACCGCTCATTGCTGTATGAAATATGACATTTGTCACCACATTTCCATAGGTTCCGTCAATAGTGGTCTGCGTGACAGGAACAGCATACGGATCGTTGGTTGTTACAGTTACGGTATAACCCATGGCATCCGGCGTCGGAGCAATGTTGCCGTATGCATCGCAGGAATAGATCATGAACTGTTCCCCTGTGGGTGAATGCGTTGCGTCATTTACCGTCGTACTGTATGAGGGATAATACGGCGGCCTTGCCGTGTCATACATATAGAATATACCGACGGAAGGATTTGCGCCTGTGAACCTGCCGTTATCGCGGACCATTCCGTTTGATATAACAAGCAGCCTCTCAAACCCGTTTGGTACCGTATTGATATAATCGGAAGTCCCTGTATTTCCCCCGAATTCAGCCGTAATATTGGCTGTTGTCTCAGGTGCCTTAAACAACTGTACCGAGGATGTTACCGTACCGTTTGTAAGCCCCTGTGTTACCGGCCACATCGTATTGGAGCCGGTATTTGACGAGAGGTTCGCCGCATTGTTAAAAGGCGTTCCTCCGTTGCGGTTATCGCAAACGTTCTGGTAGGCGTCCAGTGCCCTGATGGTTATGGAGAAAGGTATGCCCGCCGTGACCGGGGTTGTCGGAACATGAACCCCGAAGTGGTCAAATGTAGTGTGCCTCAGGTTGATGTATGGCGAGTTCGCGTTTGGCAGGGACGCTGCCGGTTCAGCCGTTAGCCTCTGCATGCCTATAGTCCCCACAGTACGCAGAACCATGCCTGACGAAGTTAAGTAGGCACCGTTAGTTATCGGGACATCAACCGTGCTGCTCAAAGGTGTTCCGTCCAGTGAAGCTATAGGGTCCGTGGATGTTATCCTGCAGGTGGTTGCCGCTGTCCATGTTACCCTGTTGTAGTTGTCGTCGACATAGATTAGCTCGAGCTGGAATCCTGCGCCCGCTTCCATTGTTTTTGGCGATCCTTCATACCCCTTGTATCCGGGTATACCCACATGTTTCAAACCCGGTTTGTGTACCATGCCGTCTATCCTGATCAGAACCGATGTGGCGGCCGCAGGTCCGACATTAAATGAATTTGACTGGTAAGTGACACTGCCGAGTATGGCATTTACTGTGAGATTTGTTCCCGAACGATACATTGTAACGTTCATTGTGGCAACGCCGTTGACAAAATTAACCGACAGTGTGGGGCTGATGCAGTATTCCGAGAGACTGTAGTTGTTGCTGGCCTCGAGGTTGACCGTCCCGTTAAAACTCGTGGCGGGTATTTCTTTGTATTGGTCTTCGTATGCCTTCAGTTCAATCTGAAAAGCCGTTCCTGCCACCTGTGTTCCTATGAACCCGCCTCCTGTAGCTGTAACGTCTATCCATCCAACGTTAAATATTGATATATTTGGAGATGAGTCCCCTGTTATTCCGCCGCGTGAAGCATTGGTCGCCTGTACATTGAACGATGTTGAAGGCTGGCTGTATGTAGCAGTAAAATTTGCCGTTCCCGCGGTCAGATATACGGCCCTGGGCAGTGTCGAACTGCCGTTAATCTGCGAATTTGTAGGGTCACTGGTCGTCATGTTAATGGTATCGCTGGAGCCCGTCCCTGTGATGATGTTCCACCATGGGTCAACGAAATTTATCGTGCAAGAGAAAGCCTGCGCAACTATCTGTCCCGTTGGCGCACCATTTTCACCGTCGGACGTTCCAGGCCTGGCCGTCATGCCCGGCACGAGCACCTGCAGTTTGGTCCCTGTTCCCGCTGTCACTGTCACCCAGTTTGAGTAACCTATATGACCGGAATTTGAATCCGGCGTATCGGCAAATATGTCGGAAACAAATAATCTGACAGGCGTCGTTGTCATAGCCCTGTAGAAATAACCGGTCAGGTCTTCGCTCTCGCCCAGGTCCCCGGCTGTGAATGTCACTGCCCATTTGTAACTCGACGCTCCCGCTTTTGGACCTGTTATAGCAATCGTTGACTCCGAAGGAAGAGAGTAGTCGCTGTTAGCCGAGACGAAAACCACTCCGGTAAAATCGGTTTTGGTGTTGCCGAACACGTCTTTTGCCCTGATAATCGGCACGAAAGACTGCGCCGCAACCCTGGAGGTCGGAACGTTTGCTATCTCAAAATAAGACAAACCCGCGGCCACAACGTTAATATCCTGGGACGCCGGAATTATGTCTGTGTTTGACGTATCCTCTGCCATGGTTGTTGCCAGGCCGCTGGTGTTAAAAATAATATTGAATGAGCCCTGTCCTGTCGAGAGGTTTATGGTGCCCGGCAGCGCTCCGCCGTTGACCGTTGCGGCCGAATCCGTGCATGTTATGGAGACCGTGTCATTAACCGAACTGACCTTGTTGCCGTAGTCGTCAGTCGCGTAAACATTAAGAACTATGGAAGAACCGGCCGTGGCATAGTTCGGCGAACCCGTGACGCCTCCGTCAACAATGTCTCCGGGTTCATAAGCCTGTCCGGGCGCTATGATGAGCAGTCTGGTGCATTCTGCCGCTGATACGTCAAAGGAATTGGATGAACCTGAATAGGAAGTGGCGGTGAGCCGGACAGTCGCGTTAAATACCCTCTGGTATATCCTCGCTTCCGCGGAACCCAGGCCGTTGGCCATGGTGGCACTGCCCGTGTAGAAATGGTATGTCGCCAGCGGTGTTGAACCCGTGTATGGCCGTATCGTCGGGACCGTGTTCCACGTCGTGACTGTATTGTTGTATGCGTCAAGCGCGGCATAATAGATGTTAAAAAGTTCACCCGCGGTCTTTGAAGTGATTGTCTGCCTGAACCCGAAATGGTCCATGGCCGCCGCGTGCACAGGCACTATATCAGAGTCAGCCGTGCCGCCGCCGGAATATGTTGCCGTGAAAGTCTGCGTGCCTGCTCCTACGGTCCTCATCGTGACCGTAACAGTAGCCTTGCCGGAAGCCAGCGAAGGAACAGCCGGAGAGAATGTAACGTTCCCGTCAGTTGACGTCAGATTAACGTTCCCTGTCACCGAGGTAACAGTGTTAAAATAGGCGTCAACAGCGTATAAGGTCGCTGTAAATGAAGTGCCTGCCGTCTGTGCGGTGGTTGTTTCCGACTGCGATACCCTGCCATTGCCCGTGCCGGGCAGGTATGTCTGGCCCGGACCGACTATAAGCATCTGGCTGTAAGCACCGGCGTTGACTGCAAAGGTCCCGGATGAACCCGACGCAGTCGGTGATAAACGGGACGCTTTCAGCGTTACTGTCTGCGCGCCCTCAGTTGCGTCAAAAAGTGTCAGGTTGCCCGAAAAAACTCCGTTTGTAAAAGTAACTGTTCCCAACGAGGTTGTAAGATTTTGCCCCGAATAAACAGCCGAAACGCTGGCAACACCGTTATAACCGGTAACCGTCGCGTTCGAGCCGTCCTGCGCCGTTATGACTACGGGGAATGGCTCGCCCGCATTTCTGGTCGCGACCGAACCGAACGCAAAATGGTCAAGTGTCTGCGAAGGCACGGTAACAGTTCCGGCAAGTATGCCTGAATCAGGATTGTTTGTCGCGGTAAGTACGGTGGTTCCGGAAGAATTCAGGGTTACAGTTACAGGATACCTCATGCAGTTTGCCGTTGATGAATACGAGGCGTTCAGGTTAAAGTTGTTTGCGGGTGTGATAACAGATGCGGCGTTGGCGGTCATGGATACCGAACCGAAAGTTTCGATCACATTGTAGTTTGCCGCGTCATTGACAGAAACAACAGTCACGCCAAACGGTATGCCCACCACCTGCGTGGATGGCGAACCGGATTTGCCCGGCACCGTCCCCGGTGTGAATGTTTCGCCGGGTGCGATAATAATGAAACGCGTTGCACCAAACGCCGATGTCACCAGCGACAACATACAGAATGATATCAATAAAAGTTTGCTGAATTTTGAGCCCATCGGAGAAAACCTCCTAATTATAGTAAAGATATTATTACCTTTTAATTCTATAAAAATATAGCATAAAAATCAAGTGAATTCTTGTTTTGCATGGCAGTTTTCCCGGCGGTAAAAAAACATCAAAAACGCCTTTAAAATATACATTTTCTGCGTTTTGGAGGTTTTTAAAGAATTTTTCATAAAAATGATTTTTACTTAAAACATGTTATTTTCGTTTAAAAGACCCTTTTTGCACTTACCAATAGCAGTGTTTTTGTACCGTCTAAAACCTTTACCCTGTCATCAATCCTGCAGAGGCCTGCCCAGAGTATCTTTTCCCTGTCCGCCAGTATTATTGCCGGTGCGCCAGTTGCGTTGAGAAATTTTTTTAATTTTACGGGTCTGCTCATTCCGTATGGCACAAACCTGTCACCAGGCTGCTTTAACCGGAGCGTCAGCGGGAACTTTACCCGGGCGAGATTGAAATAGGCGCTGCCATTGCACTTAAGGTCAAGCCCCTGTTTTTGTGTTACCCTGGTAAAAGTAAAATCATATCCGCTAAAATTGACCGTCCTGTCAGGAATTCTGCGCATCGTTACAACGGGAACACCCTTATTTCCCGATTTTTTTACAGCCTCAACTGCGGCATATTCCCCGCAGCACACCATCCTGCGGTCCTCAGGCAGGTTACATGAGTATCCGTTTACAGCCGCTTCATCAGCCGCCACAATTGTTTCAAATGTCATTTTACGTGTGCCCTGCAGTTTCCCTGCCAGGTATGTTCGCATGACTCTGTACCGCAGGGCCTGCGGAAGTATCCGGTACGCGGCCCTTATTATATGCCCGTTATAAACAACCTTTTTGCGGGCTTTTTGCGCATTTTGCGAGATATAGTTGTTCTCGGCTGTAAGTATCGACGCAACAGCGGTCAGAGCTGATTTAAACGACGGATTGTATTCCTTCTCTATCGTGGGAATCAGTTTGTTCCTGATCCTGTTACGCAGGTAGACAGACTCTCGGTTTGTCCTGTCAACGACAAACCCGATATTCTCTTTTTTGAGCCATGAGAGTATCTCTTTTTTTTGTATGCCTATCATGGGCCTGACCAGGATTGCCTGTACACTGTCACGCATGCCGAATTCCGCGCCGCTTATTTTCCTGGTTGCAGGTATGCCCGACAACCCCTCGCTGCCCGAGCCCTGCATGAGGCGCATGAGCACCGTTTCGGCGTTGTCGTCCTGATTATGCGCGAGCGCGATTTTTTTTGCCCCGGTCCTCTGCGCGCATTTTAAAAAGAAAGCGTAACGTCCGTCGCGCGCCGCCTTTTCAATGCCGCATTTGCGTTTTGCGGATATTTTTTTTATGTCCTGCGCGGCAGACATGAAACTGATCCCCAGTTCCTGCGAGATTTTTTCGCAGAACCGCTCGTCCCTGTCAGACTCCGCACCGCGCAGCATGTGGTTGAAATGTGCGGAGTACAGTCTCAGGTTCATCTCTTTTTTTACACAGTTCAAAAGGTGCAACAGACACACGGAGTCAGGCCCGCCGGATAAGCCGATGATGACGGAGTCGCCGGGAGTAATATAATTGTGAAGGCCGATTTTAAAGGCGCGCTTTAAGTCCATATACCCCCCTGGTTTTTTGCCATAAGCAATGTTCGATATAATACGTAACAAAACCGTGCAAAATAAAAAAGCCGATTCATCATCGGCTCTTTCAATCGGCTGCTTGCTACCATTATATGAGTGCAATGGTAGCGGCGGAGGGAGTTGAACCCCCGACACTACGGGTATGAACCGTATGCTCTAAACCAACTGAGCTACGCCGCCACGAACGGATAACTTTATAACAAAATAAAGGTATAAATGCAAGCAAAAACCGTGTGTGCGTGTGCGTGTTGTGTACGCACGCGGTTTTTAAATTGCTTTTTAAAATTTGCTGTTATAAAATTCATATGTTGTTTAAATCAATCCGGAGGTCATATATGAAAAAAACAGTGTTTATTACAGCCTTTATCTTTTTATCAGTTGTTTTTCCCGCGCTTGCCGCGGAGAAAACAACTTTACAGATATCTGCCTCTACCCCGTCCGCCTCGTCAGTTGAGCGGCCCGGGGTGTTTTGGGGCGCGTTCCTCGGAGGCGTCGTATCGCCTGCCGCAGCCGCCATTTACGACAAAACAAACGGCCGCAAGATGGCTTCGGTCATGTGGTTTCTGGACTGGAACTCGAACTTCCCGCTGACGCAGTGTTCCGAACTCTCCGCTGCCGGTTACATGCCGCACCTCACCTGGGAACCATGGCTGTGGTCCGACAAATCTGCGGTAAACCTCGACCGTATAATTTCCGGCAGGTTTGACGGATACATCGAGCAGTTCGCAAAGGACGCAAAATCATACGGCAAACCTTTTTTTCTGCGTGTGGGACACGAGTTCAACGGCAACTGGTATCCGTGGGCGGTATCCGCTAACGGATCCAACCCGGAAAAGTTCAAAGCCGCCTGGATACACATATACGACATCTTTAAAAAAACGGGTTCGCGCAACGCTCAGTGGGTATGGGCGATAAATAACGATTCTGTCCCGGATGCTCCCTGGAACGACCCCGTGCTCGCCTACCCCGGCGATGATTACGTGGACTGGCTCGGCATTGACGGCTACAATTTCGGTACATACCGGTCGTGGTCCGGATGGAAAAGTTTTGACGAAGTATTTTCCGCGGCGTACGCAAAACTTACGACAAAGATACCCGGTAAACCGGTAATGATATCCGAGTTTGCGTGCGCGGACAGGGGCGGCGACAAGGCTGCCTGGCTGAAATCGCTCGAGCCGGCCCTAAAAAAATACCCGAAGATAAAAAGTGTGACATATTTCGACGTAAACAAGGAGATGGACTGGCGCGTATCGTCCTCGCCCGAGACGCTGGCGGCTTTCCGTTACGCCATCTCGTCCGAATTTTACAGGTCCGACGGCAACGACCTCTCCCGCATCACCGCGAGAAAGATAGAGTTCCTCCCGGCCTCCTACTCTGCCGGCTCCACGTGCACTCCCATAAAACCGCCGCAGGGTGATAAACCCCTGCTCGTTGTCAAATCCCTGCCCGGTGCGGTCATAGACGGCGAGATGAAAGAAAAACCAAAAACGGCGCCGCTTATAATATCCGCCACGGCCAAATCAGCCGTTTCCGGGACTATTTACATGGGCTATGATTCCAACAACATATGGCTTTACGCGGACATAAAGGATAAAACTCCGGAAACCGGCAGCGGAAAAGAAAAAAACATACTTGCATCCGACTGCCTGGAATTTACATTGACGACGGACCCGAATGCGGATACCGTCCGGACAAAATTCGCCGCATTTGATTTTCATTTCGCGATAAAGGCCTCGGGCGACGCGCAGACATGGAACTATACAACAGCGGCGCCGCTGGCAAATCCGGTATTGTTCTATACGAAAAAAGATGGAGGCTACACGCTTGAGGCTTTTATTCCCTGGTATAATTTTAATCTGGGGTGTTTCTGCCGGATCAAAAACAAACCTGTAGGTTTTGACTGTGCGATAAACGATTCGGCGACAAAAACGCAGGTTCGCTGGTTTGGAGGAAAAGATTTCGCCACAAACCCGTCCCAATGGGGGCAGGCGCTGTTTTCTACAGAACAGTAAAGACAATCACAGATAACGAATAAGAGCGTGCCGGGAACACCTGCGCCTGCTCTACGTTATAATCGGTTAAACCAACAATAAAAACACCGTAGAGACGGGGCTTGTCCCCGTCTCGCCTTTGTATTTGCCTTTGCGTTTGCCTTTGTCTTTGCGTTTGCCCTAAACCGGCCCTGAGCCGGCCACGGGTGCCGGCGCTACAATAAACCTTTCACCGCTTTTAAAACCGTTTCCGGTTTTATTTCTTTCAGGCATTTGTAATGACCGTATCTGCATTTCTTGTCATAACAAGGTACACAATCCATTTTTGCCTGCAGCAGAACCGCTTTTGACTGCACCGGACCAGCGTATCCTATTTTCGTGCCGCCGAATATGACAACCATCGGTATTTCAAACGCGTCCGCTATGTGCATCATCCCCGAGTCATTGCCCAAAAACAACCGCGCGTTTTTAACCAGCGTTACCACATCTTTTAGCCCGGCGCCGCGCATGTCGTGGAACCTGCCGTTCCCTTTTATTTCATCCCCGAATTCATAATCCATTTCTTCGGGCAGGCCCGTCACGTATATATGTTGTTTTGTCTTTTTCAGCAGGTATCCTATCACTTCCCTGTAATATTCAAACGGCCACATCTTTGACGGCCCGAACTTTGCGAACGGCGACACCACCACTCCCGGCTGCGGCTTTTTTGCACTGCTTTGTGCCGGCACAAACTGCCTGATTCCCGCGAAATTGAACTTCGTATTCACCAGGTACATTATCTGCCTGTACTCGTCCATCACGTGTTCCCTGTTGTGGCTTTTGTCCTGTTTGTATCTG
This sequence comes from Spirochaetia bacterium, assembly GCA_021372235.1. Lineage (GTDB taxonomy): Bacteria > Oederibacteriota > PGYV01 > PGYV01 > Palsa-1178 > JAJFUW01. Next base: position 4,929 of record JAJFUW010000213.1, on the reverse strand, counting down.
TCCGTCAATAAAAACGCCCCAAAATCCGATCCGTATCCAGCTCTGCGTTTCGCGCCGGAGAGCCATAACAGCAGGTACGAGGAAAATGACGGAGTAAAACTTACGGCAGTGGCTATACGGTACCGCTTTAGTTCTTTTGCCGCCCTGATGGTTGCCGCAATACCTTTTCTGGGATATATCACCACTTTTTCTATGTTCGGGTTGCCTTCCACCATTGCCTTTACAGCCGGAGGCCCCGCTACATAGACTCTGTTATATATGCGTTTTGCCTCATTTATGAACGCCGTGAACATGACCGCATCCCCGAGCCAGTTGGGGGCGCGCAGGAGTATTGCGTCCTCTTTAATCCTGTTATTCTCCTCCCACATTTTGGAAAATTTTATAAACTCAGAAAAACCGCTGTATATTGACAGTATAAAACCCCGGAATCCGTCCAAAAAACCCAGCTTTAAAAAATACATCCGGAAAAACTTTAGAAACGGCGCGGTTAGTATCCGCAGGAGCGGGAACTTCTTCTGTTTCTCTTTTGCCTGCAGTGTCGTATACCTGTTCATTTTCGTAAAGTAAGTGTGCGAATCAGGATATGAGTAGTGCAGGAGCGGTTCGTCTATTTTTGCGGTCGCGCCTTTTACCTCGACCGCCTCGTGCACGGGCTTGCCGTTGAACCTGCCTTTTGACCTTTTAAAAAGCCTGAGCTGGTAATCCCTGTTCCAGCCGCAATGTTTTATCCGTCTTCCCAGGAACATAGTGTTACGTTTGATGTAATAACCATCCGCCGTGCCGGAATTGACACAGGCCAGTATTGCCTGTTTCAGTTCCGGTGTGACTTCTTCATCCGCGTCCACCGAGAGCACCCATTCGCCTTTTGACCTGTCTATGCACGCGTTCTTGACGGCGGAAAAACCGGTAAAATCCATGGAAAATATTTTTTTTGTGTATTTGCGGCAGATGGTGATTGTTTTGTCCGTTGAGCGGGAGTCCGCTATGACTATCTCGTCACAGAAGGCAATGCTCTTCAAACACCGTTCAATGTTTTTTTGTTCGTTGAAAGTTACAACATTTGCCGAAATCTTCATGTCCGGTGGCTGCCGTGCTCTATCCGGTTTACCACTATCTCGCTGACGCGTGACACGGGTATGGAATCAGCATTGCCGTCTGCCGCAGTAACCACATCATTATCCCGGCCGACGGGTTTGTTCTCTTCAGGGTCGCCGTCGCCCCAAATGGCCACAACATGCGTGAACGGCGAGAATATGTGCATAAAATCGGTTTCATTGCAGACAAAGCAAGTCATGAACCTCGCCAGCGCCGCCATCCTGATATAGTCGTGAGTGTCCACCATAATGGCACGTTTTTTTGTTACCACGTTGTACTCATGCGCGCGGTCCTTTTCATCTTTGTGATAAAAAGCCAGGACCTTACAGCCGTGCTTGTCAACCAGGCTCTCGGTCAGCGAGTCCCATTTGTTTATTGCCCAGCGTTTCTTCGGATTTTTGAGGCACGGATGCACACCTATAATGGTGTCCGATGATTTTATGTTGTGTTTTCTGAAAAATTCACGCGCCCAATCCGACTCGGCGTCAGGTATCCTTATCTTTGGGGTGAAATCATAGGAATTTGCGCCGATAAAACGGACGAGATTCAGGTATTTTACTATCTTGTGCTGCGGGTGGTCAATGGTGTGCAGTTTCAGGTTATGCATGGCGTTATATATACCGTTCTCCTGTTTCACAGCGTAGGCTATCTTTGCCCTGGCGCCACAAAACGCATTTACGACAAAAGCCGTGGTTATGTCCGGATTAAAATTTATCATGAGCTCAAATTTTGAACGGCCTATGCTCATCAGGGTTTTAAAACACTGAACAGGATTAACTGTTTTAAATACCATTACATTGTCGATGAACCTGCACCCCATGGCCAATTTTCTCGCCTCTTCGGATACTATTGCGGTTATTTTTGCCTCCGGCGGCATGGCGTCTTTTAGGGCCGCCACGGCCGGGGTTGCGAGTATAAATTCCTCGATATTATAAGGCATGATGGCAAGAGCCGAGGAAAATTCCTTCAGGTTGACCTGCTTTGCACTGGTCAACTTTTGCTTTTCTTTTGCCTTTTTGGGGTTGAAATATTTTACCATTATTCCCTTCCCGTCAGCGCTTTTATCCTGCTAAAAGCCTCTGCAGCGGTTATGTTTTTCATGCACTCAAAAGACCCTATCGGGCATTTTCCTCCTCCATGCAAATGGCATGGCCTGCACAGGAGTCCTTTTTTTTCGATGATGTGAAAATCGCTGTCCGTGATGAAACCGAAGCCGCTGCAGGTCGGCCCCAAAAAAACCACGGCCGGTATACCCTGCATAACAGCCGCGTGCGCCGCGGCAGTATCATTCCCGATGAATAGTGTGCTTTTCCCTATTTCCCTTATCAGACCGGTGAAATCCGTTTTCCCGGCGAGGTCCCTGATTTTTTTGTTTTTATGATACCTCATTTGCTCGTAATTTTCAATCTCATCTTTGACCCCCGTGACCGTGACAATTGTACGCGGGAGCCCGGCCAAAAGGACTGCCAGTTCGTCAAACCACGGCCACCTCTTGTTCGCCCATTTTGCGCCCATATGTATTATGATCTTCTGTGCCCCGCCCCGTACCGGTTTCGCCCTCCTCCTGACCGGTGCCATGTCGTCAATCACTTTTGCCGCGGTTTTGATATACCTGTCGGCAACAGTCTCTGCCGGGTCCTGCATGAACCATTTGAACAGCACCATGAACCGGCGTTTGACTGAATGTTTGAAATAAAAAGCCCTGCGCGGGGCCTTTACCGCGAGCGTGAGCAGCCTTGACCTCAATGTGGCATGCAGGTCTATACAATAGTCATATTTTTCCGCCGTGAGCGAGGCCGCGGCCCTGAAAAGCCCTGCATATTCCCCGGTGCCATAAACGATAGCCCTGTCCGCCCCGGCTGCCAGCGCGGCTTCCATAAATTTCCGCTTTGTGAGTAAATGGACGATAAGGCCCCTTTTTTTTAACTGCCGTATCAGTTGTGCCGCAAGCAGTATATCCCCGGCGGAAGAGAACCTGACCAGGAGTACTTTTTTACTCACGGGAGCCTCAACCTCTTTTCCAGTTCCTTCATGTTCTTTATGTTCATCCCTATCTTTAACGCAAATACCCTGTTATCCACTATGTGCTTGCGGGAAAGTTTTACCTCGTCCTTTTCAGTGGTCAGTATGGCCTGCGCCCTTGTCCTGTCATAAAGTTTCATCAGGCTTTCCATCTCTTTTTTCAGCAGCCTGTGGTGATCCCTGAACCTGATGCCTGTTATGATGTGCGCGCCGAGCGCTCGCAGTGTGCGCTCAAACCCGTGAGGGTTGCCTATGCTGGAAAAAGCCAATATTTTTTTATCCTGCAGGAAAGAGAGTTCCTGTTTCTCCCCGGTGGAAACATTGTAGACGTATTTTGGCTGGTGCTCGGCGTCAAAAACCTTCAGGTTTTTATTGAACTTGACAACCCTGTTCCTGAGTTTTTCCACAATTTCCGGGTTTGCCAGGTTTGTGTTCGTTAAAACCACCGCGTCCGCATCCCTGATGGCGGAAAATGGCTCCCTGAGTATGCCTGCCGGGAAAAGCCTGTTATATCCCGCAGGGTTCAACGCGTCCACGAGCACCACGTGGGAGGCGCCTGTCAGTGCGTGGCGTTTCTGGAAACCGTCGTCCAAAAGCACGTAGTCAGGCCTGTAGAGTGCCACACCAAACTCTATTCCTTTTATCTTATTGCCGGCCACAACTACCTTTGCCTTTGGCACAGCACGGGCCAGCATATAGGCCTCATCACCCGCATTGCGCTGTTTTAACATGAGTTGATGTCCGTCCGAGACCACGTCTATAGGATGCAGTTTCTGCCTCTTGTATCCCTTGCATACTATGAGGACATTTTTTTCCTCGCGGGTCAGCCTCTTTGCCAGTTCTTCTATGAAAGGCGTCTTGCCCGTCCCGCCCATGGTGATGTTGCCGGCGCATATTATCCTGGCGCCGAACGAACGCGGTTTAAATATTTTAAGCGCGTAAAGAAATTTCTTTATTTCAAGGCCCAGTCTGTAAAAAGCCGAAAGCAATATCAGCAGTGCCAGGAACAGGCCCTCTGAAAACTTATGTTTCTTTTTAGTGACTGTATTCCACCAGAATTTTTCGGCCATTTATGACGTCCCCCGGCACTGATGGTCCAGCAGGACCTCGTTTATCAGCATTGCGGTCGTGCCCGCGGAACCGCGGAACTTCTCTATTATTTTTTTATTTAAGCCTCCGAGCCGCGCCCTCTCCTGCGGATTCCGCGATAGGTATGCCAGGCGGTCGGATAACTCCGATGCAGAGTTTACCTTCCACGCTCCGCCCTCTTTTGCGAACAGTTCCGAAGTGTCCTCAAAATTGAACATGTTCCTGCCGAATATAATGGGCAGCCCCGCCACAGCCGCCTCCATGGGGTTATGACCGCCGTATTTCATGAACCCGCCGCCTATGATGGCCACATCCCCCGCGTTGTATATGAACGACAGGTCCCCGATGGTGTCCACGATAACAGCATCGTAGTCTGGTATCTTTGCGTAGTCTTTAAACGTGCTCCACAGTGCGTAATTGCATTTTTTATCCTCCAGCAGTCCTTCTATCAACTTTACCCTGTTCAATCTCCTCGGGGCTATTATAAGTACGGAATTGGAGCCTGATGAATTCCATCCGTCTATCACAAGTTTCTCTTCACCCTCGCGGATTGAGCCGGCAACGACGATGAGTTTTCCCTTTTTATCCGTGATTGCGGCCCTGCGCACCTCCCGGGCGTTGAGTTCGGAGGAAAATTTCGTGTTGTTCATGATTATTATCTTTGCCTTTTTAATCCCGATACGCGAGACCCTTTTCTGCATCTTTTCGCTCTGAACTATCAGC
>JAJFUW010000211.1 GCA_021372235.1 Spirochaetia bacterium | reverse complement strand
TTGTCCTTTATGTCCTGTTCCGCCACCTCATCGATTTCCACCTCAAAAAACGGGTCCTCCTGGACATATTCCCGTATGTTGACCCTTGCCAATCCTTCGACCAGCACCCTGATTGCCCCGTCCGGCAGTTTCAGTATCTGCAATATCTCCGAGCGCGTTCCCATTTTATATATCTCTTCGGTTTTGGGGTCGTCGGTGCGGGCGTCTTTCTGGGCCACCAGGAAAATTATCCTGTCGCGTTCCATCGCGGCCTCGAGGGCCTTGATGGACTTTTCCCTGCCGACAAAAAGCGGCAGTACCATATTGGGGAATATCACAAGGTCGCGCAACGCGAGCAATGGCACCCTGTTCGTTGTCTTGTAGGATTTCTTTTCATCAACCGTTTCATCCGGTTTTTCCGGTGTCATGTCTGCCATATTTCACCTCATGCGCTTTTTTCGCGGATTATTGCGCTTATCCTGTCCTTTTTCCCGCTCACTATATCCTCGTCGATGACGACTCTTTTCGCGTCCTTCATAGAAGGGATCTCGTACATTATGTCCGTCATTATCGTTTCAATTATTGCGCGCAGCCCCCTGGCCCCTATCTCTTTTTTCAGGGCTTCGGCCGCCACGGCCTGCCTGGCCCCGGGCAGGAATTCCAGCCGTACGCCTTCCATTTTTAACATCTTTTCATACTGCTTGATGATCGCATTTTTTGGTTTTTCCATTATGACCACCAGGTCCGACTGCGTCAGGTCCGAGAGCGCGGTAATAACGGGGATCCTGCCTATGAATTCGGGAATCAATCCGAACTTTATGAGGTCCACGGGCAGTGTTTCCGAGAGTATCTGATATTTTGTCATCTCCTGTGTGTCGCGTGCTCCTTTGTAGCCGAATACTTTTTTCTCTATCCTGCGTTTGACTATCTTGTCGAGGCCTACGAACGCCCCTCCCGTTATGAAAAGTATATTGCGCGTGTCCAGTTTTATATACTCCTGGTAAGGATGCTTGCGCCCGCCTTTTGGCGGCACGTTCGCTATTGTTCCCTCCAGTATCTTGAGCAGCGCCTGCTGTACGCCCTCGCCGGAAACATCGCGGGTGATGGATATATTCTCGCCCTTTTTTGATATCTTGTCTATCTCATCAATGTAGACTATGCCGCGCTGGGCCGCTTCCACGTCGAAATTGGCGTTCTCGAGGAGCCTCAGCAGTATATTCTCCACATCCTCGCCGACATAACCGGCTTCGGTGAGCGTTGTCGCGTCCGATATGGCAAAAGGCACATGCAAAATCCCGGCAAGCGTTTCGGCCAGCAGGGTCTTGCCGGAGCCTGTCGGCCCTATCAGCATTATGTTTGATTTGGAAATTTCCACGCCATCGTCTATGTTTTTGCCGAATATCCTGTTGTAATGGTTGTAAACGGCAACGGCAAGCGATTTTTTCGCCCTATCCTGGGATATGACATAGTCATCAAGTATGGCCTTGATTTCTTTTGGCGTGGGCAGTTTGTCCGGCATCCTGACGGCCTTGCTTTGCGTTTCCTCGAGCTTTGAAAATATTTTTATACACTCGCCACAGACAGCCGCGCCGTTCTCGCCGATCACTATCCGTCCGGCATCTTTCTCCTTTTTACCGCAGAACGAACACCTGTTCATAAATACTCCCTTCAACCTGACAAAAATTAATAATTAATTGGTTTTAAGGTCCTTTTTTGATTCTATGATCTCATCGATAATCCCGTATTCTTTGGCCTCTTGGGCGCTCATAAAATAATCGCGGTCCGTGTCCTTGTCTATCTTTTTCAGGGACTGGCCTGTATGTTTGGCCAGTATCTTGTTCAAACGCTCGCGCAGGTTCAGTATCTCCCTGGCGTGTATCTCGATATCGCTCGCCTGTCCCTGTACCCCTCCCAGCGGCTGGTGTATAAGCACGCGCGCGTTCGGCAGGGCGAACCTCTTGCCTTTGGCGCCGGCTGTCAAAAGGATGGCAGCCATGGAAGCGGCCTGGCCGCAGCATATGGTTGTGACAGGCGACTTGATATACTGCATGGTATCATATATCGCGAGTCCGGCCGACACGACCCCGCCCGGGGAATTGATGTAAACCGATATCTCTTTGCCGCCGTCCTCACCGTCCAAAAACAGCAGTTGCGCTATGATAAGGTTCGCAACATCGTCGTCGATGGGCGTGCCTATGAATATTATCCTCTCTTTTAGCAGTCTGGAATATATGTCATAAGCCCTCTCGCCGCGCTCGCTCTGCTCGACGACCATGGGAACGAGGTTCATCGTGGTACGCTTTGTCTCATTCATAAAGCCTCCATAAAATTTAATCACAAATCAAAACACTGTGGACCTTTGGACCCGTTCTACGCCTGTATGAGCGAATCAATAACTCTGTCTTCCGTCAGTCTTGCTTTTAACGCGTGCCAGCTCCCTCGCGCCCTGGCCTGTTTGACCATGTCATCCGGGTTTCCTTTTGACGAGAGCGCTATCTTCCTGATTTCGGCTTCGACATCCGCATCGGTCGCCTCTATGCCTTCCTTTTCCGCTATTTTTTTCAATATGTAAATCACACGGATGTTGTCGTAAGCCTGTTTGCGGGAACGCTCGCGCAGGTCCTCAATTGTCATATTCAGAGCCTTTAAGGTAAGCCCCTGCTGGGAGAGGTTATTCTGGTAGCGGCTGACAATATTGTTGATTTCTTCCTCTACGAGGCCCTGAGGCAGTTCAAACTCGTGCATTTTTAAAAGTTCCGTTATGACCTGGTTCACGCTGGCGTTCTTGATATCCTCCTGTGCCTGTTTCTGCAGTTCGTCCTTGATCAGTGCTTCCAGTTCGGCCACTGTCTCCTTGCCCGATATTTCCCTGGCGAACGCGTCGTTCATCTCGGGCATTTCGAGGGTCTTTATTTCCTTCATCTTTACCTTGAAAACAGCCGGCTTGCCGGCTAACTCTTTTTTCTGGTAATCGGCCGGGAATTTTACGTTGATGTCCTTTTCCTCGCCGAGTTTCATGCCTACCATGCCTTCCTCGAGGTCCTTTATGAACTGCCCCTCACCGATGCGCAGTATCTGGTTGTCAGAGGCCATTCCTTCGCCGGCCTTGCCGTCCACAAACCCCGCGAATGAGATGGTCACGTAATCGCCCTCTTTTGCCGTATCCGATAACGAATCCACCATCTTGCCGCGGTACTGCCTGATTTTGTCAATCTCGGTCCGGACATCCGCGTCCTTGACCTCTTTTAACTCCTTTTTGTCGACCTTGATGTTTTTATAGTCCTTCAGTTCGAACACGGGATCAACCTCGACAACTATTTGGTATTTTAACCCGTCGTCCGTATTTTTGACATCTTTTAACATCGGGTATGTTACGACCTTGAGCCCCGCCTGTTTCATCACTTCTCCATAAGTCTCCTGGACGACCTCTTTTACCGTTTCTTCGTCTATTTCCTTCTTGAACTTGGCGCGCACGATATGGTCCGGCGCTTTGCCCTTCCTGTAGCCGTCAAGCCTGGCGCTGTCCCTGAATGACTCGAATATCTTTTTTTCGACAGGTGCCATCTTTTCCTTTGATACTTCCACGCTGATCACTTTTCTGCAGTTCTTTTCGTCTTTAACCTCAAATTTCATCTTCTATTGCCTCCATAGTTTATAGGTCCAAAAGACCCATTGTTGTCCTCTATTCATCCCGCAATTATTTGTAAGATTAATTTTTCGGCATGGTGTATATGCCGAAAAATTAATGGTGCGAGCAGGGGGACTTGAACCCTCACGCCTTGCGGCACTGGTACCTAAAACCAGCGTGTCTGCCATTTCACCATGCTCGCACTTATAGTGCAGTTACAAGTATAAAGACTCTTGAAAAACGAGAATCGGCCGTTTTGCCGGGCTGCCGTTATAAGGGCGCTCCATTATGATTCAAATAAACAAAGCAAAAATGACAAAAAAATACCGTAACAGCATTTTGCTGTTTTTTAAACTTTCACCTGTGTTTGTGAAAATTTACTTCTTATTACTTAATTTTACTATATTTTTGGAATATTTCCATATATTTATATAACTTTTTTTATCAGCCAGAATAGCTGCCAGATCGTCGCCACAGCCTGAATAATTGAAAATATATACCCTTTTTTGGCCGTAATACTCAGATGCCGAGAATCCCGTCACTCCACTTAAATCAGACAGGAACCCGGCTATATCCTTAAACTCCTCCGGTCTCAAGCCCTCCGCTTCCACTGCTATTTTAGTCCCGTTGCGCAGCAGCCCGGATACGTACTCGCCGGCTCTGACCGCCGCCTCCGCCGAAGCCTCGGATACTGTTTTCCTTACCGCCTGCTCTATGGAGGCTCCCGGGCCGCATACGGTTGTTTTTTCTATTAGTGCCACAACATCTCCCGCTGTCCGATTGATAAGCACGGCTTTGCACGTGACCGTCCCGTTGCCGCTTCCTATCCTTATTTTAAAGTTCAGGTCAGCCTCCGGCTTTTTCGTGTCCATGAAGGTACTCACCGCGGTTATCCCGTACCCGGCCGACAGTGCGCCTTTGACTGCGCTCACAACCGCCGTATCGTAGGCCCCGTCAAAATCCTTTTCCACAAACACGGTCACCCCGGCAAGTTTTTTGTTGGCCTCCTGCCAGCTGTCGCAGCACTGCGCTTTTTCCAAAATTTTACGCGTCCTAAAATCCACGGAATACCCGGCTCCCGCAGTTGTTTTCCTGCCGTCCTTTGAGTATACCGCCCTGCCTGACAAAACCCGCGCTCCGGATGTTGTGACCTCCACAGCGCCGTTTATGACGGCCAGAACGCCTCCGGAGACGTTTATGCTCACATCCGCGGCGGAACTGTTTATCCAGAGCCGTCCTTTTGTCAGAACAAGCACCGCACCCTTATCCCCGCAGGACTCAATTTTCACCACGGAGGACGGTGCAACGTTCACACGCGCGCCGCGCGCTATGAAAGATATTGTCCCGTCTTTCAGCGTGCCGTAATTTCCGGTCCCGTCATCGAGCGCGCTGCCGGTTAAATACAGCGTTTTATAACACGCGGAATCCGCGGCTTTTATATCAGGAATCGCCGGCATTAACGCCAGGAGTGTCAATAAAACGGCTGTTTTTTTCATTGCGTCAGTCGGCCAGTTCCAATACCTGATAGACCGTCAAGGAATCTTCCTTGCCCTTTACCTTTACACCTGTGAATTTTTTTACCTTTACATGTTCCTTGACCAGTTCATACGTTGATGAACTTATTATAATTTCTGTCCCCAGTTCCTTGTTGAGCGACTCGAGCCTGGAGGCCAGGTTGACCGTGTCACCTATGACGGTGTACTCCATCCTCTGCAGGGAACCCATATTCCCCGCGATGACCTCGCCAGTGTTGACGCCGACGCCTATTTTTAGCGTGGGCCTGCCCGCGGCTTTCCACGTCTCGTTCAGTTCGTTCAGTTTGTCCTGCATCATCACGGCTGTTTTGACCGCGCGCAGGGCGTGGTCCTCATAATAGGCCGGCGTTCCAAAAAGCGCCATGACCGCGTCGCCTATGAACTTATCCAGCGTTCCCTTGTTCCTGAAAACTATGCCGGTCATCGCCGTCAAATATTCGTTCAATACCCTGACAACCTCTTCCGGCTGCATTTTTTCCGACATGGATGTGAAACCCCTGATGTCGGAAAAAAGTACGGTAATTGTCTTTTTCTCGCCGCCAAGCTTTATCTCCCGGTTTAAAAGCTCCTCCACCAGGTTCTGTGAGACGTATTTCGAAAATATATCCTTGATTTTCTTCTTTTCACGCTCCTCCACCGCCACCTTGTAGGTTGACATTGAGAGGTATGTAAAGACCATGGTAAACAACGGGTCAACAAACGGCACGATGAAATTGCGGGCATCAAACAGGTAGCGTGCCGACGCTATGTACGCTATTATCTCGACAGCTATCACCAGCAGTCCCTGCACCGTTTTCAGCCCGAACAGCAGCACGGCGGTCAGAATCCCGAGGCCGATGACGAGCCAGAACGAACTGAAATCGTCCATTTCCGATATAAAATTTTTCGATACAAGTGTGTTTAGCACATTTGCGTGTATCTCCACCCCCGGCATCTGGTTGACCGCATCGCAAAATGGGGTTATGAAAACGTCATGCAGTATCTCGGACTTGGAGCCTATCAAAACTATTTTGTCCCTGAACATCTCCGGCCTCAAGTCCTCGCCATAATACACCTTGTAAAAAGGAACTGTCTCAAATGTTCCGGGAGGCCCGGCGAAATTGATGTACATGTTGAGTTCTTTTGTCAGCGGGGCCGTGATATCGCCCCATTTTATCATATTACCGTCCCTGAGTTTTATCCTGTTCCTGTAATCTTTGTATATCCCGAGGGACTCGAACGCCAGTGAGTAATACTGCGAGCCTTTGTGGTCGAGCCTGATATGTGTCCTGCGCACGTGGGAGTCAGCGTCAAAAGCGTGATGCACCACACCCATACCGCGGGCGCTTTTCTGGAGGATATCTATTGGCAGTTCGGCTTTTGTAAGGTCGGCCAGTTCGTTTGACCGGACTATAAACCGCATACCCAGCACGGCGTTGTCCGCCTCTTTTAAGGCCTTCGCGAATATCCTGTCTTCTTCAGGGCTGCTTGCCGTAGGTTCCGAAAAGACCACATCGAAAGCCACAACTTTTGCCCCCCAATTTTTCAGATTGCGCAGGGCCTGCGCGTAAACGGACCTCGGCCAGGTCCATTTCTCGGCCATGTTGGCAAATGATTCATCGTCTATGGCCACTATAACCACGGGCGCCTCGACCTTGATGGGTCCGCGTGCCTTGAAACGCCAGTCTACGGAACGCAGTTCAACCGTGTCAAAAAAACCTATACGTGTTATTACCATGGAAAAAAGCGTCGCCACAATGCCGATTATGATGACGTTGCGCCTGTGGGATTTGAAATGATTTTTCTTTTTTGCGGGTGGTTTCATTTGTCCCTCTTTATGATTTTTGTATTTATCCCCAATATTTTATATCTTTTGAAGGAAAACTCAAGTGTAAAATCGCCCTGAAGGCAGGTCCCGGCGCCGCTTTTTTGTTCCCTGTTTTTCCAAATAGATGTTATAATTTTCTGCTGTTTATGTATTGACCCGGAGGCATCATGTTCAAACTTTTCAGGCTGTTGAAACCATACGCGTGGACCATCGCGCTCATCGTTGTGCTTTTCCTGCTGCAGGCGCTCATCGACCTCGCACTGCCGACTTTCATGGCCGAGATTGTGAACAACGGGGTGGTAAAAAATGACATCCCGTTCATCATGCGCACCGGCGGGTTCATGCTCCTCATAGCCTTTTGCGGGGTGCTCTGCGCGCTCGCGGCCGGGTTCCTATCCTCCAGGACCGCCCTGCGGTTTTCCGTCCGGCTGCGTCACCTGATATTTGAAAGAGTATCCCTGTTCTCCCTGTATGAGTTCGACAGGATTGGTGCATCCTCCATGATAACCAGATCAACAAACGACGTACTGCAGGTCCAGCAGACCCTCATATTAATGATGTCCATGATGCTGCGCGCTCCCCTGATGTGCATAGGCGGCATAATAATGGCAGTTTCCAGGGATGCGCACCTGTCCCTCGTGCTGGCAGGTTTCCTCCCGGTTCTGGCCGGGCTTATCTGGCTGGTGCAAAACTCGGCCATACCTCTTTTCATGGAGATGCAGAAAAGATTGGATACCCTGAACCTGGTCATCAGGGAAAAACTTACCGGCGTCCGCGAGGTGCGCGCTTTTGACATGACCGGACGTGAGGCAGCCAGGTTCGATACCGCCAGCGACAGTCTCACCGCCACCGCACTAAAACTCGCCGGCCTCATGTCCGCCACCATGCCATTTATCATGTTTGTCATGAACCTCGCCATGATCGCAATCGTCTGGCTTGGCGGCCTGCGTATCTCGGCCGGCAGGATGAATATCGGAGACATTCTGGCTTTTGTACAGTATGTCAACCTCATACTTTTTTCCCTCATGATGGTCTCCATGCTTTTCATACTCATCCCCCGTTCGGAGGTGTCAGCAGACAGGATAAACGAGGTACTTGATATGGAGCCGTCAATCAAGGACCCGGCAGAACCCGTAAACCCGCCGCGGGCCGGCACGCTCGAATTCAGGGACGTAACCTTCAAATATCACGGTGCCGAACGGCCGGCACTCTGCGGGGTCTCCTTTTCCGCAGAGGCAGGCGGTGTGACAGGCATCATAGGCAGTACAGGTTCCGGGAAGTCGACCCTTGCCTGCCTGGCATTGCGTTTCTACGATACCGTCTCCGGCAGCGTCATGGTCGACGGAACCGATGTCAGGTCCATGTCACAACAGGATTTGCGGTCCAGGATAGGTTATGCCCCGCAGAACTCCATGCTTTTCACCGGTACGGTAGCCGATAACATCCGATTTGGCAGTGCCGGTGACACGGCCGCAGCCATTTCCGTTTCCCAGTCCGCGGAATTCGTGGATGCCATGCCGGAAAAAGAACTTTCTTATATTTCACAGGGCGGGAAAAACCTTTCCGGCGGCCAGAGGCAGCGCCTCTCGATAGCGCGCGCAATCGCCAAAAAACCTTCCTTATACATATTTGACGACTCTTTCTCGGCGCTGGACTTTAAAACAGACGCCGCCCTGCGCGCCGCCCTGAAAAAAGAAACAGCCGGAGCCACTGTCGTCATAATCGCACAAAGGATTGCCACTGTCCTGAATGCCGACAGAATTATAGTGATGGACGATGGAGTTGTTGCCGGGAACGGAACGCACACGGAACTTATGGCGAACTGCCCGGTCTACAGGGAGATAGTCAACTCCCAGTTTTCCCCGGAGGCTGCTTCATGAGCGGTGGCGCACAGCGCGGCCCCCGGTCAAAACCCGCGGTGAACCGTGGCGGCCATCGCGGCGGATCCATGGGTGCCATCGGCAGGCCTGCGGAAAAGGCAAAAGATTTCAAAGGCACACTCAAAAGGCTCTCCGGGTATTTGAAGCCCTACGCAGCGCCGCTTGCAGCCTCCTTTGCTCTGGTGCTCCTCTCCACAGCCATATCGACCGCAGTTCCAAAATTGCTGGGACTGGCCATAAACTCCATGTACCATTTTGCATCCGGAAAATCACAGATGGATATGCCCTATATTGCAAAAGTTCTTGCCGTGATGGGCCTGCTGTTCGCGGTCAACTCCATTTTCACCTTCATTTACCAGCGCTCCCTGGCAAATGCCGCGATAAAGACCGTCAACTCCCTGCGCCGGGACCTGGACCGGAAACTTGCCAGGGTGCCGCTTTCCTATTTTGACAGTACAACGCATGGCGAGCTGATGAGCAGGATAACCAACGATTCGGATAATGTGAACAGCGCACTCCAGCAGGGGCTGCCGCAGCTTTTGGGAGCGCTTGCCGGCATCATCGGTGCCCTGACCATGATGCTTGTCATTAGCCCGCTTCTGACCCTCATCGCGGCGCTCACTCTGCCCCTGTCGTTTTTTATAACCATGGTGATCGCAAAAAGCTCCCAAAAATTTTATGCCTCGCAGCAAAAATCCCTCGGGGAGCTTAACAGCCATGTGGAAGAGATGCTGTCAGGCCATGTCATTGTCAGGGCATTCTGCTATGAAAAGGAGTCTCTGGAAAAATTTGACGCCATCAACAGCAGACTTTATGACGCCGGCTGGAAAGCCCAGTTCATATCGGGTTTCATATTTCCTGTAATGAACTTCATCAATAACCTCGGTTATGTCGCCGTCTGCGTGGCTGGCGGTATAATGACTGCAAAGCGCGCCATGGAGCTTGGCGATGTTCAGGCATTCATCCAGTATATCAGGATGCTCACGCAACCCGTTGCACAGAGTGCCAGCATGATAAATACCCTGCAGTCCGCGGTCGCTTCGCTGGAACGCATATTTGAGGTGCTGAACGAACCCGAAGAGTCCCCTGACGAAGGCATGCCGGACGCGCCCGCCTCAACATCTGGAGCCGTTGTTTTCTCCGGGGTCAAATTCGGCTACGGCACCGGCGCGATGCTTTTTGACGGTCTGGACCTGGAAGCAAAGCCCGGCGATACGGTCGCCATCGTGGGGCCTACCGGCGCCGGCAAGACCACCCTGGTGAATCTGCTGATGAGGTTTTACGAAATAACAGGCGGCTCCATAACGGTTGACGGCAGGGACATAACCTGCATGAAACGCGGCGGGCTCCGCCGCATGTTCGGTATGGTACTGCAGGATACCTGGCTTTTCAGCGGGACCATCAGCGACAACATAGCCTATGGCAAACCCGGGGCCACGGACGCGGAGATAAAAGCCGCGGCCGTCACCGCGAGGGCCGACCATTTCATACGCTCGCTACCGGAAGGTTATAACACGGTGCTCAGCGAAGATGCATCCAACCTTTCTCAGGGGGAAAAACAGCTTCTCACCATCGCAAGGGCCGTTCTCTTATCCCCTCCCATGCTCATCCTGGACGAGGCCACCAGCAGTGTGGATACCAGGACGGAACAACTCATACAACACGCGATGATGGACCTCATGAAAGGCAGGACAAGTTTTGTGATAGCACACAGGCTATCC